>NZ_PYHV01000049.1:0-13964 GCF_004766475.1 Pseudoalteromonas sp. KS88 | reverse complement strand
AGATGTGTATAAGAGACAGGTGCAATATATGAAAGGTCAACAAACTTTTTGGATAATTTTAATATCTAACTTATTCCACGTTTTTTACTTGTTCTCATTTTATAAACTTGCTTATATGAAGAAAGTAAAGAATATTCCAGTTTACACTGTGATAGCACTTTTATTAAATGTATGTTTGAATTTTTATCTTATACCAAAATATGGTATGGAGGGGGCCGCTATTGCTACTGTTACCAGTGAACTTTTCCTAGCATGTATGCTATTCATTTATTCAAAAAATAAAGCGATAAAATTTCATGGTTGATAGGTATTTTAGGTTAAGTATATTTGATATTAAAATAGTAGCGCTTCTTCTGACTATTGCTTTAATGCCTCTACTTTTAAATTCAACTGAAGCTAAGAGTTTCGGTCATTATATATTGTTATTGCAGTTACTTGTTGTGTGTTTTGGGGTTATTAAAAGAGGGTATTGGATCTACGTCATGTCCCCAGCGATTTTAGCGATACTATATATTAGTATATCTACTGTGATTGGTGCGATCGCTTTCAAAGAAAATCTGATTGTTGGTAGGTTAAGCTACCATCAGTATAAAAATTGGGAATATGTTCCATATTCCTTGACTTTCTTAATGTTGTGTAATTTCTTTGCATTTATTGTTGATTTATTCTATAGAAATAGGGTGCAGGAGTTTTTTAATAGCTTTAGTTTAAATGTAAAAGTCAATTTCAATTACGTTATTTATACTTCACTTATATTATTATCACTTTCAATATTTACTGACTATATTATCGTAGGTTTCTCAATAATACCAAAAACATTAGCCGCATTGTGTTTAGTTTATTACTTGGCAGCAAACAAAATAAAATATAGGTTTGTTATTTACCTATTTATCATAGCTTTTCTATCCTTGAGTGCGGTCGAAAGTAAACGAGAGGCTATATTCTTAATTTTCCCAATTATATTTCTTGAAAGTTTGTATTCCAGATTCATTATAAATGCAAAAAATGTTTTTATTGCTCTGATAGGTTTTTCAGTAATACTTTCGTTGATAATCATTATGTCAATAGCTCGTGGCTATGGCAATTTTGAAAATTCAGATTCGTTTTTAACCGCTGCGCCATATTTTTTTCAATATATTAATAGTCCTATATTTTTATCTTCGTTGTTTAATAATATAGAGGCTACATCTGTTTATTATAACGCTCTTCAATCTATGGAATACGTGTTTTCAGACCCTAGCTTAATGTCTTTTGGGAGTACAATAGGTAAGGTTATTTTTATATTTATACCCAGAGAGGTCTGGGAGGCTAAACCAAGTAGTATTATTGATTTGTATACTAACTACCATGACCCTGGTTATAGGGCAATTGGAGGTTCTGACCCAATAAATATTTACGCTGAATTTTTTTGGAATTTTCATTTTTTTGGTTTGGTTGCAGTATTTATATTTTTTGTTCTTATGTATAAATTATATTTTTATTCAATAAAAAATATAATTGAGGGTAAAGAGTTAAATATACTTTGGCTGCTTTTTGTGTACATGAATTTTATAACCTATGTAAGAGGGAGTGGATTAGATATGTATGTCGTTTTTATTTCTTTTGCAATATTTTATAACTATACCGCGTACTATATATATAAACTGATTGCTAGGATAAAATAATGAAAAATATATTAATCGTATATAACGAAATTCAACACTACAGAGAAGACTTTTTCAATGAACTATCTAAAGAGTGCAACCTGACCGTTTTGCACTCAGGAAGTTTATTGCCAGGTACACAATACAAGCAGATAAGAGGACGGTTGATATCAATTGGTCCTCTGAAGTATCAGTTTGGAGTGACAAAAGAGATATTATTTAACCGGTATGACGCAGTGATTTTTCTTTTTAATGTGGCTTGGTTATCTAATTTAGTCAATGCGTTAATAGTTAAGTTAAAACCGAAAACAAAATCTATTCTTTGGGGCGCTTGGTATACAAAAAGCAAAGCTGCTAATTTAACTAGGGATCTATTTTCAAAGCTTGCTGACTCAAATATTTTTTATTCACCTAGAGCTCAGCAGCAGTTTGTTGCAAACGGACTGAAACGTGAGAAGGCATTTGTTGCAAATAATACATTTAATGTTCCTCGTCATGTAAAAGCATTTAACTATGATGATAAGTTTCGCTTTCTTTTTGTTGGGAGCTTAAATAAACGAAAAGATATGCCTACTCTAATACATTCTTTTAAAGAAGTACTTCCTCTAATCCCCAAGAATATTTGTTTAACTATTATTGGAAGCGGAGAAGAGCGAAGATATTTAGAAAGTGTTGTTGAGTCACTTGATTTAGATAAGAGAGTTAAGTTTCTAGGAAAAATTGAAGACTCTCAAATATTAGAGCAATATTATCGAGAAAGCCTTGCTTCTATCTCATATGGGCAAGCAGGATTATCAGTTTTACAGAGCTTAGGTTTTGGAACACCATTTATAACGAAACTTGGCGCCATAAGTGGTGGAGAAATTGAGAATATTAAAAGCTCAAGTAATGGGTTTATGTGTAAAAATAAAGAAGAGCTAAAAGATGTTTTAACCTTACTCGGCAATGATTTGGATCTAGCTCAATCATTAGGTCTAAATGCATACAGGTATTATGAAAAATATTGCACTATTGAGAATATGGCAAGTGGTTTTTTAGATGCAATAGATTCTACTGAACGCTCAACAATTGATTTTGAACATTAATAAGGTGCTATATGATTGATATTAAATACGTATATTCTCGGGTTTTAAGAAAGCTTAAGGGAAAAGCAATAAAGAATTCAAATATTGATTGCACGTCAAAAATCGAAGCTGGTTCAACTGTGGTCAATAGTACTTTTTTAAGACATTCATATTGCGGCTATGATTGTACGATAATAAACTCTAAGATTTCATCGTTTTGTTCTATTGCTAATAATGTAGTAATTGGAGGTGCAAAGCACCCTATTAATTTTGTCTCAACTAGTCCAGTCTTTCTTTCACATAAAGATAGCGTTAAGAAAAAGTATTCAAAACACTACTTTTACGACATACCCGAGACAATTATAGGAAATGATGTTTGGATTGGCGAAGGAGCTAAAGTGAAATCAGGTGTCAGAGTCGGTCATGGTGCTGTTATAGGAATGGGGTCAGTCGTTACAAAGGATGTACCTGATTTTGCAATTGTGGCTGGAAATCCAGCGAAGTTTATTAGGTTTAGATTTGATGATGATCTTGCTGCTCGTCTTTTAAGTCTTAGGTGGTGGGATTTTGATGATAATAAACTTGAAACTTTAGCTGAATACATTACTGACCCTGTAAAGTTCGTAAGTAAAGCAAATACTAAAATTAATTGATGGCAGATATATGAAAGATTACCAAGTTTGTACTAACTGTGTCATGGACACAACAGACACTAAGATTACTTTCGATGAGAATGGTGTTTGTGACCATTGTCTCGACTTTGAGCAAAATGTACAGCCGAATTGGCATACTGATGAACGCGGCAAACACGAATTAGATGCAATAGTTTCTAAAATTAAAAAAGACGGCGAAGGGCGTGATTTCGATTGTATTATGGGTATGAGTGGTGGTGCTGACAGTTCATATTTATTACATGTAATGGTTAAAGAATATGGTTTGCGGCCACTTGTATTTCACGTTGATGGTGGTTGGAATTCTGATGTTGCAGTACATAATATAAATGTAATGATTGATAAGTTGGGATTGGATCTTTTTACAGAAGTTATAAACTGGGAAGAGATGAAAGACTTTCAACTCACTTTCCTCAAGTCTAATTTGCCAAATATTGATATACCTCAGGATCATGCATTCGTGGCTACGTTATATGATTTTGCTGATAAATATAAAATAAAATATATTCTTAATGGCGGCAATATTTCAACGGAATGCATAAGAAACCCTCTTGAATGGCTTTATTATGGGACTGATATGGCTTTGATTAAGGATTTAAGAAAACAATTTAGTACTAATCCTATGAAAACATACCCATTTAGTAGTGTTTTGAGGCATAAGTTTTACTTGCGTTACATCAAAAAAGTGCAAGTGATTAAGCCGTTAAACTACTTCCCATATATTAAAACAGAGGCTGTTAAGTTTCTACAAGATGAATACTCTTGGAAAGCGCCCGCGCAAAAGCATTTTGAGTCGAGGTTTACTAAATTTTACGAGGGTTATTGGCTACCTAAAAAGTTTGGCTATGATACACGAAAAGTACAATTATCAAGCTTGATTGTAACTGGGCAAATGTCTCGTGATGAAGCATTAAAAATACTAGAAAAACCAGCTATATCGGAAGAAGAAGCTAAGCATGAATTTGAATTTGTGGCAAATAAGTTAGAAATACCTGTAGAGGAATTATATGCTTACTTTAACCAACCAAATAAAACGTATAAAGATTATAAAAATCAAGAATCACTTTTTGATTTTGGTGCGAAGATACTCAAGTTTATAGGTGTTGAGAGGTCAATTAAACGATGATTTGTATAGTTGACTATGGCTTAGGTAATATTAAAGCATTTGCAAATTTATATAATAAACTAAATATAGACTTTATGTTCGCAAAAACACCCAGTGACTTGTCTAAGGCTACAAAAATAATCTTGCCAGGTGTAGGTGCTTTTGATCATGCGATGGATAAATTGAATAATTCGGGGCTTCGTGAAACTTTAGATGACTTAGTTTTAAATAAAGAGGTTCCTGTTATAGGTATTTGTGTTGGCATGCAAATGATGGCCGATGGTAGCGATGAAGGTATTGCTCAAGGTCTGGGGTGGATCCCAGGGCGTGTGAAACGTTTTAAAAGAGATTCACTTGCTATCGAAAGTGAGTTCCCTCTTCCGCATATGGGCTGGAATAATTTAATTTTACAAGGTGAACACGCCTTAACTAAAGATTTTGATCAAGATAAGCTTTTTTATTTTTTACATTCCTATTATTTTGAAGCGAAACATAATAGTCATGTTTTAGCCACAGCTGATTATGGGTTTGAGTATGCATGTATTGTTGGTCATAAAAATATTCATGGCATTCAATGCCACCCAGAAAAAAGTCATCATAATGGTGTAACTTTACTGAAAAACTTTGCGAGTTTATAACAAATGCTACGTTCAAGAATAATCCCAGTACTTTTAATGCACCAAAAAGGTTTAGTTAAAACGGTTAACTTCAAAGAAGGCAAGTATGTTGGCGATCCACTCAATGCTGTTAAAATCTTTAATGAGCAAGAATCTGATGAATTGATGTTACTTGATATTGATGCTTCAGCTGAGAACCGTGAGCCGGATTATAAGCTTATTGAAAACATAGCATCTGAATGTAGAATGCCTTTATGTTATGGTGGTGGAATAAAAAAATTAGAGCAAGCAGAAAGAATTTTGCAGTTGGGTGTGGAAAAAGTATCTTTAAGCTCCATTGTATTTGATAGCCCTCAGATTGTGACCGAACTAGCGGAGCGAGTTGGTAGTCAAAGTGTTGTTGTGTGTTTGGATATCAAAAAGAGGTTACTTGGCAGCAAATATGATTGCTATACCATCAATGCAAAAAATAAACAGAAAGTTAACTCTCTCGAATTCGCTAAAAAGATACAAGAATTAGGTGCAGGGGAGATTGTAATTAATTCCATAGATAATGATGGGATGATGAAGGGATACGATCTTACCATGATTCGCAAGTTCAAAGATGTTTTATCGATTCCGGTGACTGCTGTTGGTGGAGCTGGTAGCCATGATGATTTAAAGCAATTAATCGATAGTGAAAAATTAATAGGTGCGGCAGCCGGAAGTTTATTTGTGTTTAAAGGTAAATATAAAGCCGTTTTAATTAATTATCCATCTCAATCAGCTAAACAGTCAATTTTATCAACAGATTAATCACGGAAAATTAAAATGAAACAAATTCTTCAAGATATGGCTAAGGGAGGCTCGGCCATTGTTGAAGCTCCTGCGCCTCAAGCGACAAAAAATAACGTGGTTATAAACACGACAACTACACTAATATCTGCTGGTACAGAGAGAATGCTAGTTGACTTTGGTAAAGCTAATCTAATAGATAAAGCTCGTGCACAACCAGATAAAGTTAAAATGGTGCTTGAGAAAGTACAGACTGATGGTTTGATGACCACGGTTGATGCTGTTAAATCTAAGCTGGCTCAGCCACTACCTTTGGGCTACTGCAATGTTGGTATTATTGAAAGTGTAGGTAAAGGCGCTGATGAATTTAAAGTTGGCGATAGAGTGGTGTCTAATGGTCCTCATGCTGATGTGGTGCGTGTTGCTAAAAACCTAGTTGCTAAAATACCTGTTAATGTAACAGATGAAGAAGCGTCATTTACAGTTGTAGCAAGCATCGGTTTACAAGGCATTCGCTTAGCTAACCCAACAATGGGCGAATGTTTTGTAGTGACTGGTGTTGGCCTAATTGGTTTACTAACGGTGCAAATGCTACGGGCGCAAGGCTGTAGAGTATTAGCAATCGACTTTGACCAATCAAAGCTTGATTTAGCTAAGCAGTTTGGTGCTGAAATTTGTAACCCTGGTAGAGGCGAAGATCCAGTGGCTGCAGGTATGGCATTTAGCCGTGGTGTTGGTGTTGATGGCGTTATTATAACTGCATCCACAAAGTCAAATGATCCAGTAACGCAGGCGGCTAGAATGAGCCGTAAACGTGGGCGCATTATTTTAGTGGGTGTAATTGGCCTTGAATTAAGCCGTGCTGACTTTTATGAAAAAGAATTAACCTTTCAGGTTTCATGCTCTTATGGTCCTGGCCGTTATGATCCAAGTTATGAAGAGCAAGGTAACGATTACCCGCTAGCATTTGTACGTTGGACCGAGCAGCGTAATTTTGAAGCAATACTTGACATGATGTCTGGTGGTCAAATTAATGTTAAGCCATTAATTACACATAGATTCAAATTTGAAAACTCAAGCGATGCTTATGATTTGTTAACAACTGACAAAAGTGCTTTAGGTATTTTGTTGCAGTTTGAATCTGAAGTAGCAAGCCGTCATGAAAAAGTAATTAAATTAAATACAGCACCTAATTATAAAGCAGATGAGCCTGTAGTTGGTTTTATTGGCGCAGGTAATTATGCATCGCGTATGCTGATCCCGGCTTTTAAAGAAGCGGGTGCGCAATTTCATAGTATTTCTACCTCTGGTGGGATTAATGGCGTAATTCACGGCGAAAAAGCGGGTTTTGCTGAGGCAACCACTGATACGCAAAACATGATTGATAATCCGAGTATTAATACAATTGCTATTGTTACTCGTCACAATAGTCACGCTTATTTTGTTCAACAAGCGCTTAAAGCAGGTAAAAATGTTTTTGTTGAAAAGCCATTAGCTATTACGCATGAAGAACTTGCTGATGTAAAAGCTGCTTATGATGAAGCGGTTAAAGCAGAGAAAGCACCTAAATTAATGGTCGGGTTTAATCGCCGTTTCTCTCCGCAAATTCAAAAAATGAAAGAGTTACTTGCTCCAATTAAAGAGCCAAAGTCATTTATTATGACTATGAATGCGGGCAGTATCCCTGCAGACCATTGGACACAAGATAACAGTGTAGGTGGCGGGCGTATTATTGGTGAAGCATGCCACTTTATAGATTTAATGCGTTATTTAGTTGGTAGTGAAATTGTAAGTGTTCAAGCTCGTAGAATGGGTGATACCGACTCAGTGGAAGTTACTGAAGACAAAGCGGCAATTATACTAGGTTTTGCTGATGGTTCATTCGGTACAATTCACTACTTAGCTAATGGTGCTGCTAGTTTCCCTAAAGAGCGGGTAGAAGTATTTGCTGCAGGTAGTACATTACAGTTAGATAACTTTATTAAATTAAAAGGGTTTGGCTGGAAAGGATTTAAAAAGCTTAACTTATGGAAGCAAGATAAAGGCCAAACAGCTTGCTCTGCTGCTTTTATTAATTCTGTTAAGCAAGGGACGGTAGCACCTATTCCTGCTAATGAACTGTTTGAAGTTGCTAAAATCACAATTGATATAGCTGAGCAGTTGCGTTTACAAAAATGAGCTTAGTTAAAGTCAAAACAGCACTCGGATTAGGTTTACCAAACCTAATCCGAGTATTTGTATATCAGCTAGGGATAAAAACTGGGCTTAATAAAGTAAAAAGTATTACCAGTGAAGTTAAGCAAGGGGGCTTTTTTACGCCCTATATTGGCTCGACTGTTAATACCCAATGTAATACTCAGTGGAGTAATAAACATACTTATTTTGGTATTGAGAGAGCTAATGAAGCGATCCCTAATTGGCAGCAAAGTTGTTTAAATGGTGAGTTAGCGCCTGCTGATAAGCCTTGGTATTTAATTGGTGATTTTAATAACCAGTTGGGTGATATCAAAGGTGTATGGGAGGCGTCACGTTTTGATTGGGTCGTTAGTTTTTCGCAACACGTAGCAACAGGTGATGCAACAGGACTTAAAAAATTAAATACATGGTTAATTGATTGGGTAGATAAGAACCCAACCTACAACGGAGTTAATTGGAAGTGTGGGCAAGAGGCATCAATAAGGGTGCTTCATTTGGCGTTAGCTGCGCTAATATTAAAACAAACTCACAATACCACTCCTGCATTACTAAGCTTTATAAAAGCGCACCTAAAGCGAATATCACCAACGATAATGTATGCTGTTGCGCAAGACAATAACCATGGTACATCAGAAGCTGCTGCACTTTATATTGGTGGCTCATGGCTTGCACAAAATGGCAATGCTGAAGGAGTTAAATGGCAAAAGCAAGGCTTAAAATGGCTCGAAAATAGAGCCCATAAGCTAATAGAAGAGGACGGCAGTTTTAGCCAATACTCTGTAACTTATCATCGTGTGATGTTGGATACTTATAGCTTGGCAGAGGTTTGGCGGCAAAAACATGATCTCTCTTGTTTTAGTAAGCGGCTATATACAAAGTTAGCCGCAGCTACTAATTGGTTGTTCTACTTTACTGATGCTAAAACAGGGGATGCGCCAAATATGGGCGCTAATGATGGAGCACGGTTAATACCTTTAACGGGCACTGATTACAGGGATTTTAGGCCGAGCGTTCAGCTTGCAAGTGTATTATTTGTAAATAAAGCAGCCTATGATTTTAGTGGTGATTTTAATGTTCCACTGCAATGGTTAGAGTTGGAAATACCGAAGCAATCTATAGCTAATAAGAGTTCTAAAGACTTTATTAATGGTGGCTATACCTATTTATCTTGTGAAAATGCAGGGCTTTATTTTAACTACCCTATGTTTAAGTTTAGGCCAAGCCAATGCGATGCTTTACATATTGACTTTTGGTTGGATGGCCAAAATATATTTCGTGATGGTGGCACATTTAGCTACAATGCTGGTCAAAAATACATTGACTACTATGGTGGTGTAAAAAGCCATAACACAGTTGAATTTGATGCTCATGAGCAAATGCCACGTTTAAGTCGTTTTTTATTAGGTGACTGGCTAAAAACATCAATTAAAAAAGAGCTTACTGTGAGTAATGAATGCCAAGCGGTTACTGCTGGCTATAAAGACCGCTTTGGTTGTGAACATATTAGAGCCATAAAGTTGCAGCCTAATGTACTAATAATACAAGATATTATTAACGGCTTTAAACACCAGGCAATACTTCGCTTTCGTCTTGCTCCTGCTGATTGGCAGTTAGTTGGTGATAGTGTTGTAAGTGAGTTGTGCACAATTAATTTTTCAGCAGATATCAATATAAAGCGCATTGAATTAACCACAGGTTATGAATCTCGCTATTATTATCAAGAATCTGAAATTCCAGTACTCGAAATCGAAGTTAATAAACCTGGAATACTTACCACGGAAGTAAAGTTTTAATTATGAATATTTTATATTTTCACCAGCATTTTTCTACACCAAGCGGCTCCACTGGCATACGTTCTTATGAAATGGCTCAGCGTTTACTTAAGCATAACCATCAAGTGACTATGGTTTGTGGCAGCTACGGTGGCGGTGAAACGGGTTTAACTACTGATTTTGTTAAAGGCCGAAGAGAAGGCGTAGTGGATGGTATTAATATCATAGAGTTTGATTTAGCTTATTCAAATGCTGATGGTTTAGTAAAGCGTGCTGGTACTTTTTTAAAATTTGCTTTAAAAAGTATTGGTATTGCGTTAACTCATAAATACGATGTGGTTTTTGCAACAACAACGCCTTTAACGGCAGGTATACCGGGAATATTTGCGCGCTGGCTTAGAGGCAAACCGTTTGTATTTGAGGTTCGTGATTTATGGCCTGAGTTACCTAAAGAAATGGGGGTAATTACAAACCCGCTAGTGTTAGCTGCTATGTCTGCTTTAGAGTGGTGTTCTTACCGTTCAGCTCACCGTTGCATTGGTTTGTCGCCTGGTATTGTTGAAGGTATTAAAAAACGTGGTGTAAAAGCCAGTAAGGTTGAAATAGTACCAAATGGTTGTGATTTAACAATATTTGCTGATGAAGTTACTGCTTGGCGCCCAGATGGCGTTGCCAATACAGATTTAATGGCTGTTTTTACTGGGACTCATGGGCAAGCAAATGGCTTAGATGCCGCATTAAATGCTGCAGTTGAATTAAAAAAACGCGGTCGCGACGATATTAAACTTGTTTTAGTTGGCCAAGGGAAGTTGAAAGAAAGCTTGCAGGCCAGAGCTAAGCAAGAAGGGTTGGATAATGTAATTTTTCATCCTCCGGTTAATAAAAGCAAATTAGCTGAACTGATGAAAGGTGCTGATATTGGCTTACAGTTATTAGCTAACATTCCGGCTTTTTATTATGGTACGTCACCTAATAAATTTTTTGATTATATTTCGGCAGGCTTACCTGTTCTTAATAACTATCCTGGTTGGTTAGCGGGGATGATTAAAGAGAATAATTGTGGTTATGCAATTGAGCCTGACAATGCTTTTGCTTTTGCTGATGCGTTAGAGGATGCCGCAAATAAAAAAGAGTTACTACCTGAAATGGGCGAAAGGGCACAGGCTTTGGCTAAGCGTGATTTTAATCGCCATAACTTAGCTGATAAATGGGTAACTTGGGTTACTGGAGCTGTAAAATGAAACGCCTATTTGATTTTTTAGTTGCTCTGTGTGCAATACTCACCTTATTACCTGTAATTGTTGTAGTTGCTGTACTTATACGTTTTAAACTGGGTTCACCTATTTTATTTACGCAAGATCGCCCTGGTTTGAATGGTAAAATTTTTAAAATGATGAAGTTTAGGACCATGCTTGATGGCAAAGATAAGCAAGGAAATTTACTGCCTGATGATGAGCGAATGACTCCATTTGGTGCTTTTTTACGTTCAACTAGCTTAGATGAGCTGCCAGGTTTATTTAACGTATTAAAAGGCGATATGAGCTTAGTAGGGCCAAGGCCCCTGCTTGTGCAATATTTACCGCTTTATAGCCCTGAGCAAGCACGTCGCCATAATGTACGGCCCGGTATTACTGGTTGGGCACAAGTGAATGGCCGCAATGCAATTAGCTGGGAGCAAAAATTTAAGCTTGATGTGTGGTATGTTGATAACCAAAGCTTGTTACTGGATTTTAAAATACTATTACTCACGGTAAAAAAAGTGTTTGTTCGTGAAGGTATCAGCGCTGACGGGCATGTAACTATTGAGCCATTCAAAGGCTCTAATAATGACTAAACAGTTAGCGATAGTGGGTGCTAGCGGCCATGGTAAGGTTATTGCTGATATTGCCGAGCAACTTGGGTTTACGGTTAAGTTTTATGACGACGCTTACCCAAGTAAAACCAATATTGAGCATTGGCCAATACAGGGTACATGCGCTGATTTAATTGCCTTACATACTACGCCAATCGATTTTGTTGTTGCTATTGGTAATAATGATATTCGCTTACAAAAAATACAGTTATTACAACAAAATAATTTTAACCTCATAACGTTAATTCATCCCACTGCAGTGATAAGTAAATATGCAGTAATAGCGCAGGGCACGGTAGTTTTTGCCGGTGCTGTGATCAATGCATTTGCCAAAGTGGGGGTTGGTTGTATTATCAACACCTCAGCGGTTGTTGAGCACGACTGTATTATTGGTGATTTTACCCATATTTGCCCTAATGTTGCTTTAGCGGGCGGCGTTATTGTTGGCAGTAAAAGCTGGGTTGGCATTGGCAGCCAAGTGAGACAGTTAATCACTATTGGCGATAACTGCTTGATTGGTGCTGGTAGTACCGTTGTAAAAAATATACCTAATAACGTTACTGTATTTGGCTCTCCTGCAGTACCAAGATAAGTTAAACACTCATTTCTATATGGAATCAATAGGAACATCATGTTAAATACCCCATTTTCTCCTTGGCCAAGCTTTACTCAGCAAGAGGCTGATGCTGTAAGTCGTGTTGTTTTGTCAAACAAAGTTAATTATTGGACCGGCACTGAAGGCCGTGAATTTGAAAAAGAATTTGCCAGCTGGGCTGGTAGTGAATACGCAATAGCACTTGGTAACGGTACGCTTGCATTAGATATTGCGCTGAAAGCGTTAAATGTAGGTGCAGGTGATGAGGTTATAACTACACCGCGTACTTTTTTAGCATCTGCCTCTAGTATTGTTACAGCCGGCGCAGCACCTGTATTTGCTGATGTTGACCTAAACAGCCAAGCCATTACTGCTGAATCTATTAAAGCGATACTTACACCAAAAACAAAAGCCGTTATTGTTGTACATTTGGCGGGTATGCCAGCTGAAATGGACGAAATAATGGCGCTCAGCAAAGAGCATGGTTTTTATGTGATTGAAGATTGTGCTCAAGCTCATGGCGCTAAGTATAAAGGTAAATCTGTTGGTAGTATTGGCCATGTTGGCGCGTGGAGTTTTTGCCAAGATAAAATCATGACCACCGGCGGTGAAGGCGGCATGGTGACCACTAACTCAAAAGAGTTATGGTCAGCTATGTGGAGCTATAAAGACCACGGTAAAAGCTTTGATGCTATTTATAACCGTGAACACCCACCAGGGTTTAGATGGTTACACGAAAGCTTTGGCACCAACTGGCGCATGACTGAGATGCAAGCCGCTATTGGTCGTATTCAATTAACGCGTATGAGCGATTGGTCTGCAAAACGCCAAGCGTACGGCGCCGAACTTGATAAAGCCGCACGTGGTTTTGATTGTATTCGTTTAGTTGAAGTACCTGAGCATAGCGAACACGCTGAATATAAACATTATATGTTTATAAAGCCAGAACAGTTAGCCAAAGGGTGGGATCGCGACCGTATAGTTAACACTATAGTTGAGCGCGGCGTACCGTGTTTTCAGGGTAGTTGCTCAGAAGTGTATTTAGAAAAAGCGTTCGATAACACTCCATGGCGCCCAGAAACCCGCCTACCGAACGCTGTTGAACTTGGTGAAACGTCAATCATGTTTTTAGTGCACCCAACGTTGACTGAAGCTGAAATAGCCAAAACAACTCAAGCAATGAAAGAAGTGTTTGGGTTAGCGAGTAAGTGTTAGGTTGCTAGGTTCTAGGGTAGGTACTAGATTCTAGGGAAGTGCCTTGGAGCTAGAAGAAATCTAGGAAACAAAGGATGGTGTTATCCAATTTGAAAAACTGCTTCTAGGTTAGCGCAGTACCTAGGTTGGAAATGTTTTTAGTAATTTATTCACCACAGAGTACACGAAGAGCACAGAGGTAGAGATTAGAGAGTTAATAGATTTTATCTCCTTTTAACTAATCTTTCCTCTGTGTAGTGCAGCGACTTTGTGCCCTCGGTGGTGAAATTGTTTTTAGTGATTTATTCACCACGGAGCACACCGAGTTCACTGAGGTAGAGATTAGAGAGTTAATAGATTTTATCTTTAACTAGTCTTTCCTCTGTGTAGCGAAGCGCCTCTGTGTTCTCGGTGGTGAAATTGTTTTTAGTGATTTATTCACCACGGAGCACACCGAGTTCACTGAGGTAGAGATTAGCGG
>NZ_PYHV01000048.1:0-1160 GCF_004766475.1 Pseudoalteromonas sp. KS88 | reverse complement strand
CATTGGGCTTTAAACTATCCATTGTTGAGCTGGTAGAAAAAGGCGACTTTACGTATAAACAAGCTCAAAAACACTATGGTATTCAAGGTCGCAGCACCGTTCTTGTATGGCTAAGAAAATATGGTAAATTAGATTGGTCTACACCAACTTATATGACCGATATGCCTAAATCAAAAGAAACCCCAGCACAAAAAATTAAACGTTTAGAGCGTGAGATAGAAGACTTGCGCCTAAAGGATTTAGTTAAAGATGAAATGATTAATATCATGGATGAAGAGTATGGAGCGGGCTTGCGAAAAAAGTACATATCCGAGCTATCACGCGTACAAAAGAAAAACAGCAAGTAAAACTGACACCGTTATGCCGTGCATATGGCATAACGCGACAAGGTTACTACCAAGCTATACGCAGAATAGAGGCTCGGAATAAAGCACTGGAGCCAGTCAAAGAACTAGTGATGTACTGGCGACAATTCATGCCTCGCGTTGGTGGAAAGAAACTGTATCGGATGATAAAACCAGCGCTGCTAGAGCGTGGTATTAAACTAGGGCGTGATTGTTTTTTTAATTATTTGAGAGAACATGATTTTCTTGTAAAACCAAAGAAAAATTACACTAAAACAACACATAGTAACCATTGGATGCGCAAGCACCCCAATTTACTTAAAGAGCATACGCCTACTGCGGCCGAGGAAGTCTTTGTTAGTGATATTACATATGTAAAGTCAGCGCAAGGTGTGCATTACTTGTCGTTAGTCACTGATGCGTATAGCCGAAAAATAATGGGATATGAGCTGAGTGATGAAATGAAAGCAACCGATGTAGTCAAAGCATTAGAGATGACGATTAAACAGCGCGTATATAAACGTGATGCGATTCATCATTCAGACCGAGGGCTACAGTATTGCTCTGAAGTGTATCAAAATGCGCTATTAAAAGAGGGAATTAAGCCATCGATGACAGATGGATATGATTGTTATCAAAACGCCTTAGCGGAGCGGATTAACGGAATCTTAAAACAAGAATTCTTACTCTATACATGTCGCAATATACAAGAGTTAAAACGACTCGTTGAAGAGTCAATATTCATATACAATGAAATACGACCGCATTTGAGTTTGGGAATGGAAACACCAAATCAAGTGCATAAAAAAGACCTGG
>NZ_PYHV01000047.1:0-2419 GCF_004766475.1 Pseudoalteromonas sp. KS88 | reverse complement strand
CGCACGGGTATTTACCGACCACAACGGCCAAGTTGAAGCGGTACGAAACTTCGACCCATTTGGTAAACCACGCTTAGCAAATGGCGGGTTGAAGCCGTATGGTAATTCAAAACTAGGTGATTTAGAGAATGCCAAAACGCGAAGAGGCTTTACCGACCTCGAACATTTAGATAATGTAGAGCTGATCCATATGAACGGTCGGGAGTACGATTATAACCTTGGCAGATTTATGTCGGTAGACCCCGTTATTCAAAGCCCAACGAATAGCCAGAGTATTAACCCCTATTCGTATATTATGAATAATCCGCTCAGTGGCACTGACCCTACAGGTTATACCGCCGAATGTAATGGTAGTGGCGTATGTGATATCGGCAATATAAAGATGGATGACGTTGAAAATGTTCAAGTTACCAAAGATGGCAATATGGTTGTCAATACTAAAGATGGTAATTCATATCAAGTTGAGTCAATAAATGGGGCTGATGCGAAAGGTGCATTTACATCAGCGTATAATGTTGGGAAGTCTCCAGATATAATGTCTCAATCTAATATCAATAAATCATCTCCAACACCAAGCGGAGGACAAAGTTCAGGTGGTTGCGGGGGGGCTCTTAGTGCAAGTGTTGCTATTTGTGGTGTACTACCTCCGCCTCCTGTAGCAGGAATGAGTGATGTTACAGGTCAAGCTGATAGAAATAAACGAATGGCGGATGGCGTTGATAATGTATTAGATGCTTATTCAGATGCTCAGCAAGCAAACAAACAGTTGTTACTTGCTGCTATCTCCTATATGCGTAATGGTGGTTTATCTGAAAAATTACGAAAGGAGTTAGAGTCAATTAATCAAGATAAACCTGGTGATGGTTATGAAGCTCATCACATTATTCCTAGAAATGGATTCAAGAACTTAGATGGGGGGATTATCACAGAAGGAATGAGGCAACTTTTACAACAACATGATATTGGTATCGACAGCGCTACTAATTTGATTTGGTTACCTAAAAATGAAAGTGCTCGTATTGCAGGGGATAGGAGTGTAGCTCATGGTGTCGGGCACCGTCATCAGACATTATGAGCTGTAAATCAAAGAATTCAGTTAGGTGCTGCAGTGGGTGGAAAAAATGGAATAATAACTGCTTTAGAAAGTATAAAAAATGATTTTAGAAATGAAGTTATATATGAGTAATGTATATAAATTTTCACCAGAAAATGAAGATGATTTTATCATTCCAACTGATCCTGAAGATACAAACTTACTGTTATCTACTGTCTTATCAGTACAAAACCCAATACCATGTGAAAAAATAGTTCAAGTTGAACTAAAGGGAAGTCAAAAGTTTGTTAATAATTCCTTTCTATGGCTTCATCCTAATTGTATTGTATGTGATTCAATTGCTTACGAAAAAATACGTGGCTTTATAAGTGGCTGTGGGGCTTGGTCGAAGTTAATACTAAAAGATGAACCTCTTTATATTTTTACAGTGACAAAAGAAATAGATGCACTCAATGAGGATGATTCTGAATTTGTTGAGATGAATGGGTTTAAACTTGATGTTAAGCGTTATAGTTTTAATTCTTTTAATGAGTGTGAAAGTCCTATTTTTCTTCTAAGCAATATGAAAGGTCATTATCCATTAATGTCTGGCTACTTTGTTGAAAAAATAAAAGAACTAAACATATCGGGGCTTAAATACCGGTTACTATGATCATTCATTAATTTTAATACTTAAGCTTTTTTCAGTTTATTAAAGTTAATAATTGCACAACTGACCCCAGTAGAAGAGCGCACTTGCTAGCAGCGGGCCGTGCAATCTGTGTCAGTGCCACCAATTAGTGGAAGAATAAATAAAAAGACACCCACCCTAAAGTTTGTATTTTTTATTTTTTCAACTAACTTTCAATTAGTGCAAAAAACAAACAGGGTGATACATGGCTACTGCAAGAAAACGTCAAGTAAGTTTGACAGATACAAAATATTATTACTGTATTTCACGTTGCGTTCGGCGAGAATAAACAAGACACCCATCTTAAATTTCACTATATAGAATTTAATAAGAGAATAAACAAGACACCCATCTTAAATTTCTCACGTATACCTATGATGGTGCAAGTTATGGCTTAGGGCAGTTAAATCAAGCTTCAGGTAATGGCATTACCAAAACATTTGCCTTTGATAACCGCGGCCGACCAACCACACAAACGATTAATGATGATGATAAATCCTATACCACAACGACCTTCTATGATGCTAACTATGGCCGAATAAAAGGACTTCGTTATCCAGGCGAGAATAAACAAGACACCCATCTTAAATTTCACTATATAGAATTTAATAAGAGAATAAACAAGACACCCATCTTAAATTTCTCACGTATACCTATGATGGTGCAAGTTATGGCTTAGGGCAGTTAAATCAAGC
>NZ_PYHV01000046.1:0-1074 GCF_004766475.1 Pseudoalteromonas sp. KS88 | reverse complement strand
GGTATAGCGAATAGTTGCGCCTTCGCTGGTTGTTTGGCTTATTACTGCAATGTCGTCTATGTAGGCCCGCCATGTAGTGTTTGTGCCGTCGATTTCTTCTTCATAGAGCTTGTCACTATAGTACGTGGTCACATTGCCATTCACTTGCTTATAGCGCATATGCTCTGGGCCATAAGTAAAGTTGAGGGTTTTACCGCCTTTTTTGATTTGGGTGGGTTTATCCATCGCGTTATACGTTGCGCTGGTTAAACCATCACCTTGGGTCATATTACCTCGGGTATCGTAGCTAAATGACTTCCAACCGCCACGATACACACGCTTAACCGCATTCGGGCCACCTGTTGAATCTGTTGTGTAGTCATATTGCGTGGCATAGTCTGATTTAGATAACAAGTTACCAACTGCATCATAACTGTAACTGGTGACTATATGGTTATCCACCAAGTTACGCTCTAAGCGATGTAAGCTATCGTACTCATAGGTTTCAGTAAATTGATGTTGGTCAATCCCCACATTACCCGTGGTGACATCCACTTGCGTTAAGTTACCAAAACCATCATACCCTTGATAACTAATGTTCATCAGGTTATTGCTGCCTTTGGCGACCGCTTTTAACAGCATTTGGCCGTTACGGTTACTATACGACGTAGTTTCTGACGTGCCATTACCTAAGTCAGCAGCTGTAATATTACCAAACACATCCTGTTCAGTAATGGTTTTATACACATAGCCACTGGCGGTATTCTTCACTACATTTTGATAACCAGAATCTGTGTAACCATATTCAAGCGTCAAGTTGTTTGGATAACGAAGTCCTTTTACTCGGCCATAGTTAGCATCATAAAAGGTCGTTGTGGTATAGGATTTATCATCATCATTAATCGTTTGCGTGGTCGGGCGGCCGCGGCTATCAAAACTGTATGCTTTAGTAATACCATTGCCTGTGGCTTGATTTAACTGCCCTAAACCATAGGTCTCTTATACACATCTGACGCTGACGACGAGTGACTCTGGGACAATCTCCGCGGTCCACCGAGCCTTAACAAGATAAACTCGTTGCGTTACCAGATATGT
>NZ_PYHV01000045.1:0-1217 GCF_004766475.1 Pseudoalteromonas sp. KS88 | reverse complement strand
TAACAAGTGACTATGGTGTCAAATCCTAATTTTAAACCATTTTAGGATCCCACATGACACCATCTCTCACCATAGAATTTATGATTACTACAAGCTTTCGTATACAGGCAATGATGGCTACTTTTTTAGGCTTTCCAGCTGCAATCATTCGTTGATAAATGTCTTTGAATTTTGGGTTGCATTGAATCGCTGACATCATTGCCATATACATTGCGGTTCTAATTTTGGGCCGTCCACCGCGTATCATTCGCTTGCCTTGATAAACTCCACTTTCACGATTGAATGGCGCTACGCCAACTAAAGATGCAGCTTCTTTGTTGTTTACATAACCAAGCTCAGGCATGTCGCTAAGCAAGTTAAATGCGACCACATTTCCAACACCTGGTACGCTTTGAATAATGTTATTTTTTGCTTCGTATTCGTCACATTCTTTAATGAGTTTTTGTAGTTTTAAATCTACTTTTTCTATCTGATTTTTTAGTGCAGTTAAGATAGGTTTTATGAGGGACGATAGTGTTTTTGGCATTATTTGAGAGCGATTTTTCTCCATTGTTTGCATATCCATTAACTGGCGTCTTCTAGATAGTAAATCACTCATCAAGCGCATTTGTTCTGGCTTTAAAGACGATAGAGGAGGTTTAATTGCTTCACCAAAATAAGCGATGAGTTGCGCGTCAAGTTTATCAGTTTTTGCTTTTTGGCCGATAGCGCCTGCGAAGCGTTTTATGTTCACGGGATTAGCAACCACGAAGGGAATATTCGCCTCAGCGCAAGCTATCATAAAAGGCTGTTCAAGGCGTCCAGTCGCCTCAATAGTGACACGCGTCACTGGATGTTTTTTTAAGATTTGAATGGCGTGTTTAATACCACTTTGATTGTTTTCTACAGTAAAGTAAATGTCTAAAGGTCTGATATAAATATCGAGTTGTGTTTTACCTGTATCGACACCGACGTTAATTTCATTTTGATTATTTTTTGTATTCATAATAAGCTGACTCTGCCTTGCTATTCGGGCTCGAGGCCCCGTTGACTATCCGAGTTTAATGCTTGGAGTTCATACAGCGTTCTTACTTGTTATCGGTCTCTCAATAGAGGAGCCTTCAATCAATCGAACTACTGTATAAAAGGCTTTGGTTGCAGCCAAAGCTTGGGCCTCACATTACCCGAACTAGGTTAGAATAATAATTAATTTATGGGTTTATTATCCATACAAGCAA
>NZ_PYHV01000044.1:0-1378 GCF_004766475.1 Pseudoalteromonas sp. KS88 | reverse complement strand
AGTGACGCTTACAATCAATGCGATTAATGATGCGCCAGTGGCGCTTGATAATACCGCGCAACTGCAAGAAGAAGGGCAGTTTGAAGTGAACGTGCTGGGTAATGACAGTGATGTTGACGAAGGTGATAGCCTCGATGTAAGCAGTGTTACGGTGGTGAGTGATGCAGCAAACGGCCAAACAAGCGTGACCAATACCGGAGCGATTATTTACACGGCGAATGCCAACTTCTTTGGTGATGATAGTTTTACCTACACAGTAAAAGACAGCCAAGGCGCAGTTTCAAATGTTGCGACGGTCACGATGACAGTCACGTCAGTGAACGATAAACCAGTAGCCAGCGCACAAGCGCAAACACTGGATGAAGACGGTTCCATTTTACTAACATTAGTAGCAACAGATGTCGACCAAGACACCTTGAGTTACCGTATTGTTGATGAAGTCACAAAAGGAAGCTTGGTACAACAAAGTAATGACAGCTGGCTTTACACCCCAACCGCCAATGCCAATGGCGCAGACAGCTTTACGTTTGTAGCCAATGATGGTGAAGTTGACTCGGATGCAGTGACAGTATCATTAACGATAACCCCAATTAACGACCAACCAACGCTTGCAGGGCAAGCAGTCTCAACAGATGAAGACACAGCATTAACAGTGACTTTAGCGGGTGAAGACATTGAAGGAGAAAACCTCAGCTACAGCGTTGTGACTGATGCTGTTAGTGGTAGCGTAAGCTTAACGGGCAATACGTTAGTGTACACTCCAAACAGTGACTTTAATGGCAGTGACTCAGTCAGTGTTGTTGCCAATGACGGCGAGTTAAATTCAGAGGTGGCGAATATCGCCATCACAGTGACGAGTATCAATGACGCACCGTTGATAAGTGGGGCACCTACAACGTCAGTGAACGAAGACAGCGGCTATCAGTTTATTCCAACAGCAAGTGATGCAGACAACGACACGTTAACGTTTAGCATCAGTAATAAACCAAGTTGGCTAAGCTTTAACAGTGCAACAGGTGAATTGAGCGGTACGCCACTGAATGAACAAGTTGGTAGTTACAGCAACATCATTATCAGTGTGAGTGATGGCACACAAGTGCAAAGCTTAGCACCATTTAGCATAACGGTAATCAACACCAACGATGCACCAAGCATCAGTGGCATACCAGCGACGCAAGTGAATGAGGATGAAGCGTACAGCTTTACACCAAGCGCACAAGACATGGACGGTGATACATTAAGCTTTAGCATCACGAATAAGCCAAGTTGGGCGAGCTTTGATACCACAACAGGGCAATTGAGTGGCACACCAACAAATGAGGATGTGGGCACCCAAGCAGGCATTGTGATCAGTGTTAGTGATGGCAGTATGACTGCA
>NZ_PYHV01000005.1:120544-126896 GCF_004766475.1 Pseudoalteromonas sp. KS88 | reverse complement strand
CTTTGCATTGGGAAAGTGCCAGAATTCGGGTCTTCTTGACCATGGATCATTAACATTGGCTCGTTAATTTTCTCAGCGTGAAAAAACGGTGACATCGCTGCATATACATCTTGAGCCTGCCAAAAGTCACGCTCTTCACCTTGGAAACCAAATGGCGTGAGTGTGCGATTATAAGCGCCACTTCGTGCGATTCCTGTTTTAAATAAATCGCTGTGTGCTAATAAATTTGCCACCATGAATGCGCCATAGGAGTGACCAGCAATGGCAATGTTATCTTTATCGGCAATGCCTTTTTCAACCAAAACATCCACTGCTGCTTGTGCACTAGAGACCAATTGCTTTCTAAATAAGTCATTAGGTTCTTTGCCATCGACCCCTACGATTGGCATTTTCGGGTCGTCAAATACCGCAACCCCTTTAGCAAGGTAGGGCATTGGCCCCCAATAACCTATATAGGTAAATGCATAAGGCGACTCACGTACTTGAGATGCTACAGCTTTATCTTTATATTCTAGTGGATATGCCCACATCAGGACAGGTAACGTACCTTGTGTTTTGTCATACTCTGGCGGTAAATACAGTGTGCCAGTGAGCTCAACACCATCATCGCGCTTATAACGAACAAGCTCTTTAGTAACTCCCTTAAATGCTGGATAAGGGTGTTCAAATGTAGTTAGCTGGGTGAGCGTATCGTCACTTAAATCTCTAATAAAGAAATTTGGTTGCTCTGTTTTAGATTCACGAATCGTTATTAGCCTATCACCTTTATCATCAAGCATGGCACGAACCCGCTCATAATAAGGTGCTTTAGACTGCCATAATCGCTTTGTGGTATTTGTTTTAATGTCGTACTGATCTAAAAAAGGCACATTTCCTTGTTCAGAAGCACCATTGCCTCGCAGATAAATATAGCGCCCACCGACGACTTTAATTACATTACTGCCTAAGTCATTGCGCTCATAAATAGCGCTGCCTGGGTTTTTGTAAGCGTCATTGTAGCTACGCTGCGAAAACAGCGTTCGATTTCTGTCTGCGTTGCGTGGTTGTATTACAAACGTGCGAACTTGGCGGTCGCTAAAACGCCAATCACTGAGCATAGCCACATTATCGTTTGCCCATTCAATCCCAGCAAATCGACGCTCGACTTTTGCAAATAATTTAGGCTCTCGCTTAAATGGAGCGCGTAAGCTATACAAATAATCATGGTGATCTACTTTGGTTTTCATATCGCCGCCGTCTTGAGCTTCTGCCCAAATCACTTCAGCACCTTGATCAGCTCGCCATTCGAAATCGCGGCGGCCTACCCGAACACTGTCATAACCCTGTGGGATATTATCAGCGAGAGGTTGCTTTGCTAACTCAACCAACGCATAGCCTCGCATTCCCCATATTTGCCACGTTGTTGCAAAGCGACTGTAAGGTACTTGGTACGAAAATGGCTCGTCAATACTTCCAACCAATAGGTTTGTTGAATCAGGGGATACAGAAAATGACTTGAATAACGCAGGCTTACCAATAGCACGTGCTATACCACTGAGCGGGATATAGGTTAATTGTCCTTGCCCATAAAACTTAAATTGTTGTTCATCAAAAGGACTAGTTAATAAATTCTGATATGTACGTGCAGGCGCTTTTTCGCCTGTACTTTGCTGAATCACTGGAACAACATTCTGTGTATCTGTGGTTAATCTTTGCTTAGCGATATTTACCGCTGTGTTAGCTACAATAGCTGTACTGTCAGGCAACCAAGTATATGGACGACTCGTTAAAACAGAATTTAATGCTACGTCAGATAGTTGGCGAGCTTGTTTGGTTTGTGTGTTGTATACCCATAAATTAGCCTGATTTGCTTGCTCTAAAACAAAAGCTAAGTACTGGCTGTCTGATGACCACTGAGGAGAGCGCATAATACCTGAAGGAATATTAGTAACTTCAATCACGCTACCTGTTTCGATATGTTTTAAGGTCAATGCATTAAATTTTGTACGCGCTCGTGAGCGAGAAAAATTAACTGGGTTTAACTTAATTCCAGCGAGTTTAAACTCTTCTTTAGCAAGATCATCGAGTGACTCAATTCGTTTACGATCAAATAGTGCAAGCCACTGACCATCGGATGATAAATAGCTACTCGGTGCTAATTTAGCATCGACCAAAGCAGCGAGATCACTCGAAGGGGTTTGATAACCTTCGTTCGCATGGGTGTTTTCAATTACCCCAAAACTTATTATCAGGGCAAAAAAAAGCAACATTGCTCTCATAGTGTGTCCTTTGTTATTTTTAAAATAGTAGCGCTATATAAGCATGATTTGCAAAGCGCATAAAGTTTTTAAGTTAATCACTGATTATAAGTACAAACAGACTTCGCTAAATACAAGCTTTACTGACTTTATCGCTCAATTTAAGTTAAACTAAGCGATTACGGTACCTATTTAAAAACAATTAGGGTCTGTTGACCTTTGCGGATTAAAGTTTGTTCAAACTAGGGGCGGTTTAATCGCGGCGCGAGGTTTGCAACCTAGTGGGCTAAGTCAAAACCGAGCAACAAAGAGTAAATAGCCCCTAGGCAGAACCCGAAGGGCAGCGCCTGTTTGGCATTGATACTGCGTTATCGCCTATTTATGGGGAATAACCACACCACATAAGCGCTGCATTGCCTAAATACCAAACAGACTGCTGCAAATTTAACCTTGAAAGGTAAA
Organism: Pseudoalteromonas sp. KS88; assembly: GCF_004766475.1. Taxonomy (NCBI): domain Bacteria; kingdom Pseudomonadati; phylum Pseudomonadota; class Gammaproteobacteria; order Alteromonadales; family Pseudoalteromonadaceae; genus Pseudoalteromonas; species Pseudoalteromonas sp. KS88. The sequence goes on along the minus strand of NZ_PYHV01000005.1, from coordinate 124,197 downwards.
CAGACCTTAATGAATAACAAAACCGATAAAGTCACTATTTTTGACGTTGCGCGAGAAGCTCAAGTCTCAAAATCAACGGTGTCTTTAGTACTCACTCAAAGCACTAAAGTCAGTGCTAAACGCAAAGAACGAGTTTTACAAGCTATTGATAAATTGGGCTATGTATATAATCGTGATGCCGCAGCTTTAAGAGGTAAACGCTCAAATTTAGTTGCACTAGTAATTAATGATTTAACCAACCCCTACTCTGCCCAATTAGCGGTTAGTCTAGAGGGTTATATTTACGACATGGGGATGCTGCCAATGGTCGTAAATACGGCTGAAAATTGGCAGCGCCAACAACACATTGTTAAAACACTAAAAGAATACAATGTCGCCGCGTTTATAATGTGCCCAGTACCCGGGACAGAACAAACCTGGGTAGACAACCTTATTGCCAGTGGTTCACCTGTTATCAATATTATGCGTGAAGTGCCATTTAGTAACGCACCCACTGTTTTACCTGATAACAAAAAAGGCGCACACATTGCTACGGCGCACCTTCTTGAACAAGGCATCACCGACATTGCCTTTTTAGGGGGAACAGATGATATTTCTGACCACCTAGAACGTCTCAGTGGGTTTAAGTCTGCTCTTACACAATTCAATATCAATGAAGATAAGCCAGTAATTCAAGCACCTACAAACCGCCAAGGCGGTCGTGATTCATTTAACTCGCTGTATTGCGTTCATCCAAATATAAAAGCAATCATCTGTTTTAGCGATGTTATTGCCTACGGGGTTATTGAGGCTATACAACAACATGGGCTTTCGGTGGGTAAAGATATAAAGGTAGTTGGATTTGATGATTTAACCGATTCTAAATTAATGTCCCCGTCATTAAGTACGGTGTGTATAAACGCCGATGAGATTGGTAGGCGCAGTTGCCAAATTTTACAAGAGCTGCTTAGCTGTAATACCGCGCCTTTGCGTACATTGGTCGATGTAAATTTACAAATTAGAGATTCAAGCAAATGAAAAAAGTGTTAGTTATTGGCTATGTATGGCCAGAGCCAAATTCATCCGCTGCGGGCACGCATATGATGTCGTTACTACACGCGTTTAGAGCACAGAGTTGGCAGGTTGAATTTGCAAGTCCAGCTCAAAAAACTGAGCATATGGAAAACCTAGAGCAGCATGGAGTCTCATCACAAACGATTGCCCTTAACTGCAGTAGTTTCGATGACTATGTAACAACATATAATCCTGACATTGTTATGTTTGACCGTTTTATGATGGAAGAACAGTTTGGTTGGCGCATTGACAAACATTGCCCTAATGCCATAAAAATACTCGACACTGAAGACTTGCAGTGTTTGAGAAATGCGCGTCACGATGCTCATAAAAGTAAGCGAGCATTTAGTAAAAGTGATTTACACTCGGATATCGCAAAACGTGAGATAGCGGCTATTTTAAGGTGCGACCTTAGCTTGATTATTTCAAGTTATGAAATGGCGCTGCTGGCTGATGTATTTAATGTTGATAGTCGCTTATTACACCATTTACCTTTCATGGTTGACTTAGCATCACTGCCTACTCAAACAAAGTCCTTTACAGAGCGACAGCACTTTATGACGATAGGTAATTTCCGTCATGCTCCTAATTGGGACGCAGTACTTTATTTACAAAAAATTTGGCCACTAATTCGTAAACAGCTCCCCACTGCTGAACTCCATATTTATGGCTCTTATCCCCCCCCTAAAGCGACAGCACTTCATAACCCTAAAACAGGCTTTTTAATAAAAGGGTGGGCCGCTGATGCCTATCAAGTAATGGAAGAGGCCAGAGTGTGTTTATCTCCTTTGCGATTTGGCGCGGGAATTAAAGGTAAATTACTTGAAGCAATGATAATGCAAACCCCCAGTGTTACTACTTCAATTGGCAGTGAAGGTATGCATGGCGAACTTCCTTGGCCGGGTATTATAGAAAACTCTCCACAAGAATTTGCAAACGCAGCTGTTTTACTGCACCAAGATGAATGTACTTTTTTAAACGCACAAAAAAATGCGCATTCGCTACTGAATATTCATTATGATAAAGCACAGTTAGCAAAGCGCTTTATTGATAAAGTAACGGCTATTGAAGCCGATTTAGCAGCACACAGAGAAGCAAACTTTACTGGACAAATGCTTAAACATCATACGATGCGAAGCACCCAGTATATGGCGCAGTGGATTGAAGCAAAAAACAAATAAAAAAAACTAGACAGAGGTTTATATGTGTTTAAAATCGCGGCAAAACAAGTTAGGCAAGTTTTGATGTATTGTCTATATTTTTTAACTGAATAATTTAGATTTTGGTTCAATACTCACTTGAAAACCGCAACGTTTACTGAAAAACGAAAATTTATAGTAAAGCTAGGCAAAATGCTCCATAAGTACGGCACTCCTGCGTACCGACTTGAAGCCCACTTAATGGAAATTGCCACTTACTTAGGCCTTAAGTCGTCATTCGTTATGTCACCAACCTCTGTGACATTCGTAATATGGACAGATGGTCACGAAGATGAATACACTCACGTTGCACGCGTCGAGCCGGGTGATCACGATCTTGGCTCGTTGGCTGACACCGATGATCTTGTTAATAAGTTGCTCAATAAAGAGTTAACACTGCAAGAAGTCGATGAGCAACTTGACATCATTTTTGATGCCCCTGCACCCTACAACCGAGTTTTAACAGGTATTGCATTTGCAACCTCTGGCGGTGCGTTTGCCATGTTGATGGGAACCAGTTGGAATGATGTTCTATGGTCAGGCTTATTGACCCTAATCGTTTATTTATTTGTGCTTTGGTCAGCGCGATCAAAACGCGTTGGGCACATGCTTGAACCCCTGGTAGCTATTATTTCAGCAATATTGGCTTGTGCAATTAGTGTTTATATTGACGCACAGATCAATATTCGGCTTATCGTACTCTCAGCCATAATTGTCTTTATACCAGGGCTTGCACTCGCACTTGGTTTAGCAGAGCTTGCTGCAAGGCACTTAGTTTCTGGTACTGCACGAGTCATGGATTCGTTTATGCTTTTATTTAAGCTTTATTTTGGTGCATTTATCGGTCTGGCAATTGGCTTTGCGCTGTTTGGACAAACAGATTTTGTGCCACCAGAACCACTCCCAAAGTGGACTGCATGGCTAGCAATTTTGCTTTTGTGTAGTAGCTTAATCGTTATTTTTAGAACAAAATTAAAGCATGCGGCATGGTCAATTGCCTCTGGCTTTATAGCCTACGGAACCAGTGTTGGCCCAGCCATCTATTTAAACTTAGATTATACTTTAGGTACATTTATAGGTGCCTTTTCAGTGGGTGTTTTTAGTAATTTATTTAACCGCGTCGCTAATGCACCAGCCTCTATCGTCGCCATGCAAGGCCTGATTGTATTAGTACCGGGTAGTAAAACCTATATCGGCCTAAACTCTTTGATTGAAGGGCAAGACTTTGTCTATGCTGATCATATTGGACAGCAAACTTTTTTAATTTTTATGTCGCTGGTTGCAGGGTTAATATTTGCCAACGTCGCACTCCCTCCAAAGAAAAGCCTATAAAAAGATGCTTAGCGTAAGCTAAGCATCTTTTTAACCTGAACTCTGGCTAAGAGATGTACTAATGTATTG
>NZ_PYHV01000005.1:0-120460 GCF_004766475.1 Pseudoalteromonas sp. KS88 | reverse complement strand
TCCAGAGTTCAGGTTATTTAACTTTCCTATACTCGTATGGGGTTTAGCGCTTGATTCGTCAAAGCTCAATTGCCACTAAGCATGCAAAATACGCTTCCATACGCATTATCCTTTAGGTGCTCTTACTCTAAAATTAGTATCTTAGTAAGTAGCCATCTATCAAACCGCACACATCAAATTACCTATAGAAAGCCCCACATTAAGGTGGTTGTCTTACCACAACTGCAGTATTACTTTAAATTATTTAATGAGTAACAGGTTGCTCAGCTAAATACGTTTTGATGCTATATCTTTTTTAATTTAGCTAAAAAAATACATTACTAGATGTGAAACACTTCTAAATATAACTCTAAATCCTTTAAGTAAACTTAATTTATTAAAATAAATTAAAAATACACTAAAACTCAACTCATTGTTTTATATTAATTAAAATCAAACTTCAGTTTAATTCATTATCATTTTTGTAACTTTCACAACTATTCATTTAGTTTCAAGACTCGTTTAATCAAAAGGCGTTTAATAGAAAAACAAACCCAAGTTAGTAACTGTTATTGCCATACATTTACCTTACTGCTTTGGGGGAGTGAATCGGTTAATAAAGGCTGTGTCATAAAGCAATGTAAGCAGGCCTTTGAGCCATACCGTTAAACATTAAAAACGAAGTGTTGATTCAAGGGGAATCGAAAATGACAAATATAAAAATGAATAAACTTCATCTGGCTATAAGTGCATCACTTATCACATCAGCATTAAGCTTACCGATGGTAGCACACAGCGCACAAGCACAAAATACGGACGAAGTTGAAGTTATTCAAGTACGTGGTATTCGTGGTAGTGTTGTTAAATCACTTAATACTAAACGTTATGCAAACACAATCGTGGATGCTGTAACCGCTGAAGACATTGGTAAGTTCCCCGATCAAAACGTTGCTGAGTCATTGCAACGTATCACAGGTGTTTCAATGAGCCGCGCATTTGGCGAAGGTGAAAGGATCAGTATTCGTGGTACATCTGAAAACCAAAACCGTACCTTACTCAATGGTCAGGCTGTTGGCTCTGCTGATTGGTGGGTAGATTCATCAGCAAGCCGTGGCTTTAATTTCACAATGCTGCCATCTGAAATTGTATCGGGTCTTGAAGTTTATAAATCACCTGAAGCTGATATTGATGAGGGTTCAATCGGTGGTACTGTTATTGTTAGAACTCGTAAGCCACTAGATTTAGAAGCCAATAAAGTGGCAGGTTCAATTTTAATGCAGCACAGTGAAGTGTCTGGTGAAACAGACCCACAGCTTGCTGGTTTATACAGCTGGAAAAATGATGAAGAAACAGTAGGTGCACTTGTCTCTGTATTTAAACAAGTACGTAACCTGCGTCGTGATGGTATCGAGGCTTGGAGCTGGACGCACCGTGATATCACCTTAGAAGACGGCACACAAATTGATGATGTTTACACGCCAGGTGGCGGTGGCTCAGCGATGTTTACTCAAGAACGTATAAGAACAGGTTTCAACTTAACATTACAATACCGCCCTACTGATGATATTGATGTGACTTTCAATGCGCTTAATTCGACAATGAAGGCTAACAATGCGAATCAAAACTTCCTATGGCTACCAGGCTATGGTAATTCAAAATACACGTCTTTAGATGTTGTTCAACATGATAAAGTAGGCAATTTCGCGCAAGCTGGTACATTTGGTCTCTCTCCTGACGGTAATAATATTCTTGATGAAACGAAAGTTCGTAACTCGGAATTAAAAACTAATTCATATGATATAAAACTTGTTCATGAAGGTGAAACTTGGAAATCATCGTATCACTTAGGTGTCACAGAGGGCTCTGGCGGTACACAAACTGACCGAAGTGTGGGATGGGAAGGCAATGCCGAGCACAGCTTTAATGCAGCCAATGTCGAAAGTATTGAAACCAGCTATGCTAAAAGTCCAGCAGATGGAACACAATGGGATTTAGGCTTTCTTCGTTATGACTCAAATGATGCGCTTGATAAAGAATATTATGCTCAAACCGATTTTGAACGCGCTATTGATGTGTCTGTGTTTAGCAAAATCAAGTTTGGTGTAAAATACCGCGACCACAAGCGTGAAAACGTTCGCTTACAATCTCAAACACGTACTGATTTAAATTGGAGCTTAGAAGATTATTCAAACGCTTCACCCAGTGACTTTTTATCAGGGATCGGAAGCAGTGGCACTCTAAGCAATTACGCAATGACCGACCTATCTAAAGTGCGTAAAGATGGTGATGCGCTTGATTGGCAATACAACTTATTATTTGATAGCAACTTTGCAATTGAAGAAAACATTTTTGCAGGTTACGTAAAAGCAGATATAGATGTTGAAGGTATGCGCGGTAATATTGGTGTTCGTTTAGTTGAGACAAAACAAACCACAGGTGCGTATGTAGGCCCCGCGGATGCAAAAGTATGGCAAGAGGAAGAAACTGACTACTTTGATATTCTTCCAAGCTTAAACTTAGCGATTGATCTTAATGATGATATGTTGCTTCGTATTGGTGCTGCACGCGTAATGACACGCCCAGACTATGCCGCGATGACGAACGCCACGACATACAATACTGAAACGCGTGTTGGAACTGGCGGTAACTCAAATATTGACCCGTACCGTGCCACCCAATTTGATGTTGGCTATGAGTGGTATTTCGCAGATGCAGGTATCTTCTCAGCAGCATTATTCTATAAAGATTTACAATCTACATTAGGCAACAACACACAAACTGAAGTGTTTAATGGAATTGAAATTGAAATTAGCCGCCCAGTCAATGGCCCTTCAGGCACATTAAAAGGTTTGGAGCTTGGTTTTCAAACCGAAATCACACAAGGTTTTGGCGTTGCTGCTAACTACACGTTTGTAGATGGTGAGTCTAAAGATACGCAAGGCAATGACGTATTAATTCCGGGTATTTCAGATCACACGTACAATATCAGTACTTATTACGAGTCAGAAACATTCGGTGGTCGTATCTCATACAACTATCGCACAGGCTATGACACTGGCCGAGCATGGCCTGGTTACCAAGATGCATATGGCCAAGTTGATGCAACATTTAATTACAACGTAACAGAAAACATTACGGCTGTATTTGAAGCGACAAACTTAACTGACGAACATACATTTAGCTACCAAGAAAAAGGCGTTAAGCAAGCCTTAACTGGGGTTTATGCTGATGGACGTCGCTTCTCTGCTGGTATTCGTTTCAATTTTTAATAACGAATTAGTCGATATTCCTAGCTAACACAGGTCATCGACTCTCGCCAAGGATGGCCGCCCCTATGCCCAGGGGTTTAAAGCAGGCAACCTTTTGGTTGCCTGCTTTTTTTATTAAACACATCGCATAATCGCGCTAGTAATAATAAACAAAACAAGTACAATCAGTAAGTAAAAACACCACTAAGTATATGTTAGCAATAGCGCAAGTTTATTAAGTGTCAGCAAAAATATATAACTACTCAGCCAAACCTACACCATGCTTTTTATTTTTAAAAGTGTGTATTTTTGTGTGTGGGCTGCTGTTTGGGTTTAACGCTAAAGCAGACCTTCTTAGTGCAACGCTTGATTACCACCAAGGCAAATTTTCAAAAGCAAAACAAGAATTTTTACAACTTGCGCAACTTGGCAACCCCGATGCTATTTATAATATTGCAGTAATGTATTTACACGGCCAAGGCGTTGAAAAAAATACAGCGCAAGCCTATGCATGGTTTAGCTTAGCTGCCGATTTTGGCTTAGTTGATGCCCGTGATACAGCCATGCTGATCGCCAATCAAACACCTAATCAACAACCACTTAATGATGCCTATAATGCATTGCTAAAACAGCTAAGTTTTGCGTGGTACAACGAACAACTTAGGCCTGAACTCAATAGTACAGAAACTTTTAACTCCTCAATTGTGCGTGATTACATGGTTGAACCTAACTACCCAGAGCATGCCTATAAAAATGGTATCGAGGGCTGGGTTTGGCTTGAATTTGACATAGATGAAAGTGGCGCGGTTACCGACATTACTATTATTGACTCTAACCCTGAAAAAACCTTTGATAAAGCAATTATTAATGCTGTCAAACGTTGGCATTATCAAGCCAGTAAGGAACACTTACCATACTACAACAGGTCGTTAATTTATCACTTCACAACGTTTAAAGGTAAACAATACGCGCAAAGCTTTAAAAGCCAGCAACGACAATACAATGAAAAAATTACGGATTTAATTGATGAGGCAGAACAAGGTAATGCCATTGTTCAATATTATATTGCAAATTGGCTAAGCTCGGATGAATATAATGCAACGCGCTTGTTGAAGTACCATTGGCAACACAGTAATGCCAGTGACGAATTACTGTTGAAATCCGCAACGAATGGCTATGCCAATTCACAGTACCGAATTGGTGCTAATTTATTACGTGGGGAGTACGGTAAAGTAGAAAGAGAAAAAGGCCTCAACTGGGTGTTACTTGCTGCACAGAATGGCTTAGCCCAAGCTCAATATCGATTAGGCCGAGAGCTATTAGATAAAAAGTACCTCGATTATGCGCCGAATAAAGCACTAAAGTGGCTAACTGCCGCTGCAAAGCAAGGGCTATTTAGTGCTAAGAGAGAGCTGACGAAATTGCTTTACTCATTTGAAGATGCTGATGTAAGTGCTGTAAAAAGAGCTTTGAACTCAGCTTTAGCTGATGATCCCACGCACCCCCCTCTGCTATTAATACAAGCCAAAATCATAGCGAAAAGAGACCCAGAAGCCGCTAAAAGAATCGCTCTGCAAGCATTAAATGAAGCAAAAAGTAGAAACTGGTTTACTGGCAATATTGACGCCTTTATTGCGTCTCAGCCTTAGTTGCTTTGTGTAACAAAATATCGGTTTCAATACCATCCACTTGGCTAAACACCACATGCGTTCCATCAGCGGAACTACTTATGTTTAAATTAATATCCAAGTCATAGCCGTACACACCAAGCTCTTTGATGAACACATTTCGTTTTTGTGTCGTCAAATAGCAATATAAACGCAGCTGATGCCCTTGTCTAAGCACATAATAAACCCCTCCATTAAACACCGCTGGCTTAAAAAGCGATAAAGAAGGCAATAGTTGCGACAATGGCAGTTGTTGTTCAAGTGCTGCGGCTAAAAAGCTTGAGACATGCTTCTCGTATTCAATGTATGAAGCATTAAGTTGCCAAAGTAAATGATCATCATCAAGCGTTTCCAGTGGCGCGTTGTCTTTTACTAGGGTATTACTTGTTAATTGAATGTCATAACGCCAATCTTGCCATTGCCCTTGCGGGTTTTTTGCTTGGTAATAAATACTATGACTATCTTGTGCCCAATGAACGCCATTTAGTTGTTCAAAACCAGAAATAATTGGTACTAAACGCCGAGAAAAGGTATTAATCAAATAGATATTATGGAGCTGATCAGCAAGTAAGATATTGTCACCATTTGGCGAAAATAATAAATACTTAGGCGTTATATCACTGGGCAAAGTTGCAATTAAATTAGCACTTTTACGTTGTTTATGTTTTAACCAGACTTCACTGTGAGTGAACCCTGTAATCCCCCGTTTTTGCAATGAAATAAATGCACTTTGTTGACCATCTAACGATACCGCAGGCAACATATCCATGCGTGATGAAGATGATAACTGCTGAGCACTTTTAAGTAATTGTTCTGTATTTAAATCTAATTCGATTTGATACAAATTGATGCGAGCATGCCCTTCAGCATGTGCAATATCTCCAGTTTGCGGGTTTATAGCAATATCGGCAATAAATCCTAACGGTTCATGAACAGTCTGCTTATTGCCATTATATCCATAGCGTCTTAACGCATCATCACCAAGCCAATAATAACCGCGTTCACTGTCTAATAGTAATGGCGCGTGCGAGTGGCGACTTCGCTTTATTACTCTTCGTTCAAGCTTTGTATTTAAATCCACTTCACTAAGGGTATACCAGCCAGCACTTTTCTCTAGTATAAGCAGCGTGTTATCAACACTAATATCAAATGCTAATGGCTTAAAGTCCCCTACCACTTGTTGAGCTTCTAACTTAGGGCTGGGAGAAAGTGATAATGTGTACTTAATTAAACGCGGTTGCTCATCTTGCCAATGTGTTGTGTAAATGGTGCGCTCATCAACCCAGTGCAATTTGGTTGGGCCATGACGCTGCTGGCATCGAGTAAGCCTAAACTCAGGGCTTAGACGCCAAGTCTCAATAGCATTTTCAACTGACATAACACGAATATCACAGCTAATTGGGTCATATCTAAAGTAAGCTAACCACTTTCCATCAGGTGACCAAACAGGTGCTTCCTCTGAATAACCTGAGTTTTTGATGCTATGAACTGTTTTACTTTGATTATCATATACAGCCAAATCAAACTGACTTTGTTGATCGTTTGATTGACTAAATGCCAAATATCGACCATTGGGTGAATAGCGCAAAAACACCTCAGCGCCAGGAGCAGATGTTAATCGTGATTGATATTGATAATCTAACCTCGCCTGCTCGGGAGCTAATAAATATTGGCTTAATAAAGTAAACAACGCACCCAATACAAGCCCGGCAAAGATAAACAATGCAGAAGTACGTGGACTCGCTGGCACAACCTTTTCTAAAATCGTTGGCGCATCATTCACCTGTGCAATAAGCTGATAACCAACCCGTGGTATTGTGCGGATAAAGTACGCGGTATTTTTGTCATCTGATAAACTTTTTCGCAATTGAGTTACTAATTGACTGACAGAGTTATCACTGACCACCACATCAGGCCACACAGCGTCCATTATTTTATCCCGCGTAACGGCTTGCCCTTTTTGTGCAATCAACAACCGCAGTAACTGCAACTGTTTAGCCTCAATAGCACACCATTTTCCCGCCACCTTTATCTTTAAGGAAGCAAAATCAATAAGTACATCATTGAGTAATAATTGTTTTGGCTCTGCTTTTGACATTGTTTGGTTTTTACACAGGTTAATCTATGGTTAAATAAGCGGATAAAGCGTATTATAGGTAAATACGGTACACAATAGCATAGCAAAGTGTGATGTACTTATTTTAAAGCTACTTCTCATAATTAGTATTTTCTCATGTTGTTTTAGTTGGGTTGAATATGACAATAAAAACCATAAATTTTGTTAACATAACATTTATTCTCAGTGTCTTTTTCACGGCCCAGGGGATGGCTAAAACAGACTCAAAAACAAACCCAAGCCATTTAGAAACCATTCAAATCAGGGGTTATCATGACAGCGCTGTCAAGTCTCTTTTAGATAAGCGCGACAGTCAATCTATTATAGATACTATTAGCGCACAAGACATCGGGAAATTTCCTGATAAAAATGTAGCAGAAGCACTCCAAAGGGTGACTGGTATTTCACTTTCAAGAGCACAAGGGGAAGGTGAGCGCGTTGGTGTCAGAGGCACTACACCAGAACAAAATCGTACATTCTTAAATGGTCAGTCTATAGCCTCGGCTGATTGGTGGATCTCTACACAGCCAAATAGAGGGTTCAATTACACATTATTACCTGCAGAACTCGTTACATCTTTAGAAGTGTATAAAACGCCGCAAGCGGACCACAATGAAGGGTCATTAGGTGGAACAGTTAATATTAAAACCCAGCGTCCTTTGCACATACAGCGTAATCCATTTGTAGTTAATGTACAAATGCAATACAACGACTTGTCTGGTGAGTTTGATCCTTTACTAAATACTTTTTATAGCTGGAAAAACCCAGATAAAGATCTCGGCATACACCTCACATTTACTCGCAATCATCGCTCTTTACGCCGTGATGGTCTTGAATCGTGGGGCTGGCACGAACGAAACTATAATAAAAATTCGCAAAACCAGCTGACGCCGACAACAAATGAAAATGCAGATATAAAAAATATTTGGACCGCAGGTGGTGGTGGCTCCGCTATTTTTCAACAACAGCGAATATTAACTAGCGCAACAGCAAGCATCGAATACCAACCAAACCTTGATTGGAACATCCAGCTCAACACTTTGTATTCAGTACTTAGCGCAGATAATAGTAATCAAAATTTTTTATGGCAACCAAGCACCGTATTTGCAAGAGGTGGCCACATAAATGATCCAGTGATCATAGATGGTACGCTTGCATACGCTGAATATTCAAAAGTTCCCGAAAATAATGCCCAAAATCTACCTTTTAGTACTGCTATGGAAGCAATTTGGCGTGAGTCACAAATTGATACCAGCAACCTGCACTTATTAGTAACTCAGCAAGCTAATTTGTGGCAAAACCAGTATCAAGTAGGTTTCACCAAAGGCGGAGGGGGCTCTAAACAAGATTACACCTCTCAGTTTTCAACTAATACGGCGTTTACTGTTGATACACGTCAGAACAAAAATATAATCGCAAACTACGATGTGTCACCACTTGATGCGCAGGCGTGGCAATTAACTGAAGCCCGTAATGATAGCCAAGACTCAAATGATCAAGAGTTATACCTACAAGGCGATTTTGAGCGAGTGGTTGATCATTCAATTATTAGCGCTTTTAAACTGGGCGCAAAATACCGCGATCACCAACGTGATTTTATTCGCTACCGTTCTTTTAATGGCGCCTTTGATGGCTTAGCACAACAACTAGATTGGACCTTGGCAGATTACCCGAGTCAGTTGCCTACAGGGTTTTTAGCTGACATTGGTAATGCACAAACACTAAAAGAATATAGCTATGCAGACATTAATAAATTATCGAATGATTTTAAAAATATAGATTTTACCCAACAAGAAGAAAAAGCAAGTCGATTTGATATTCAGGAACGCACTTTAGCAGGTTATGTTAAATTAATGCTAGAAGGGCAAGATTACCGCGCGAACCTCGGGCTAAGGCTGGTAAACACACAGCAAAATGCCAGCGCGTACAAACGGATTGGGTCAGCAATTTCACAGCAACAAAACTTTGTATGGCAACAGCATAAAAAAAGCTATGTTGATATACTTCCCAGCGTCAATGTCAGTATCGATCTGACTGAAAACCTTATAACACGGATTAGTGCTGCTCGGGTTATGTCGCGCCCACAATACAACCACTTAATGCCTTCAACAAACTACAATGTCACTCAGGCGCAAGGCCAAGGTGGTAATCCAGATTTAGATCCCTACCGTGCCAGCCAATTCGATTTTAGTCTTGAGTGGTACTTTGATGATGCCGCCCTACTTTCGATGGCATTGTTTAACAAAGACGTTGAATCATTTGTTGAATTTAAGCGAACCATTGAACAACATGAAGGCATAAACATGACCATAGACCGCCCTATAAATGGTAATGGTGGCACAATACGCGGTGTTGAATTAGGCTATCAACAAGAACTATTTTATGGCGTTGGTCTGATTGCTAATTACACTTTCGTCGATGGTAATCGCACCGATAGCTCAACGGGTCGCAAAAATTATGTACCAGGAACCTCAAAGCACACGGTTAATTTAACAAGTTACTATGACAATGAATGGCTCAGTGCACGCTTAGCTTATAATTATCGAACCCACTTTGCTACAGGTGTCGGTGAAGCAATAATGGATGATTTTGGTCAACTTGATGGCAACTTGACTTTTAAAGTTAGTAACCATCTAGATTTGGTATTTGAAGCTATTAATCTTACTGATGAAATTACACATATTTACGAACGTAACCACTATGCACCCACAGGGGTTTATCAGAATGGCCGACGGTTTTATTTCGGTGTTCGCTACAGCCATTAATCGTCAGTGCTTGGACGTTAATCGCATATTTTAGTAATTAAGGTACGCCTTGTTATACTGTGCAAATAATTATTACAAGCGAAGGAAATACCCATGCTAAAAACCAGTTTAGCGTTAGCCGTTGGACTTACGAGTTCATTAGCTTTTGCTGCTACACCTATTACAATTGAAGATATCCCAAAAATTCAGTCAGTTATCCAGACCAGCGTTAGCCCTGATGGTGATAGTGTTGCTTTTACTCGATCAGTGCCGCGTACTCTTTACGTTGATGAAAATGGTCGTAACTACAGCGAACTGTATGTTGTAAATGACGAAGGTGTTGAACGTCCTTTCATCACAGGTTCGGTGAATATCAAAAGTATTCAGTGGTCAAATGATAGTAAAAAAATCTACTTTTTAGCTAAACTAGAAGACGAAAAGTACACTGCGTTGTACCAAATACCGGTTGATGGTGGTGAAGCACAAAAAGTACTTTCACTTAAAGACACATCTATTTCAAGCTATCAGCTCAGCCCGAACAATAAGCAGTTAGCTATCTTAGCTATGCCTGCTGCCGACAAGTCAGATAAAGAACTTAAAAAACTGGGTTTCAAGGCAGAAGTATATGAGCTTGGCCTAAAGAACAAGCAGCTATTTATTGTTGATTTAGAAAAATCAGAAAAACCAGTTACCCCAACAGCATTAAACGTAGAAAACTACGTAAGTGATGTTAACTGGGCGGCCAATGGCGAAAAGTTACTTGTTAAAACTCAGCCAACAGCACTTATTGATGATCGATACACAAAATCTATGTGGCATTTATACGATGTTGCCAGTAACCAAGTAACGTTATCATTTAAAACAGAAGGCAAATTGGGCGATGCTGAGCTTTCTCATGATGGTAAGTACATTGCAATCATCGGCGCAGAAGATAAACATGATCCAGCGACAGGCCGTTTATTTATAGCTGATACTAAAACAGCACAAATTACAGAATGGCTGCCTAATTTTATGGGCCATATTGCTGACATCGAATGGTCAAACAAACGCAATACGCTTAATTTCATAGCGAATGTTGGCACTCAAAGTTATGTAGCAAGTATCAAAGCAGGCTCAAAAAAATATAAAAAGCTGATCAAAGAAGGTGAATTTATTGCTTCTAACCTGAGCATTTCAGACTCAGATAAAACGATTGCGCTTCGCGGTAACACTGCAAAGCACCCTAACGAAGTATTTATTGTACGTAAAAGTAAAGCCACACGTTTAACAGATTCAAACGAATGGTTAAACGATAAACGTTTTGCAAAACAAGAAACCGTTTCTTTAAAAGCACGTGATGGTGTTGAAATTGATGGTGTACTTGTATATCCGCTTGATTACAATGAGGGCACGCGTTACCCATTAATTATGTCTGTACATGGTGGCCCAGAAAGTCATGACAAAGACGGTTGGATAACAAACTATTCTCGCCCAGGGCAAATGGGTGCTGCACGTGGATATGCGGTATTTTACCCGAACTATCGCGGTTCAACAGGTAAAGGTGTTGATTACTCGAAGCTTGGCCAAAATGACTATGCAGGCAAAGAGTTTGATGACTTGGTTGATTTTAAAAATCACCTTGTTGATATGGGCTTAGTTGATACTAAACGTGTTGGTATTACCGGTGGCTCTTATGGTGGCTATGCGTCAGCTTGGGCGGCAACTAAACTAACCAAACACTTCGCAGCAAGTGTGATGTTTGTCGGTGTAACTAACCAACTGTCAAAGTTTGGTACGACTGATATTTCAAACGAAATGAACTTAGTTCATGCGCGTTCATACCCTTGGGATAAATGGCAATGGTACTTAGAGCGCAGCCCTATTTATTGGGCTGGTCAATCTGAAACACCATTACTGATCATGCACGGTAAAGATGATCCACGTGTTCACCCTGCTCAGTCAATGGAAATGTACCGTTACATGAAGGTACAAGGTAAAGATGTTCGCTTAATTTACTACCCAGGTGAAGGTCACGGTAACCGTAAAGTGGCGGCACAATACGATTACAGCTTACGCTTGATGCGTTGGATGGACAATTATTTAATGGATGGCAACAAAGACATGCCAGCCTTTGAAATTGACCACGCGGCTAAATTAAAAACAGTTAAAGACGCGAATAAATAATTAGTAAATTAATAATTTAATTACTCCAAAGGCTAACCACAGTGTTAGCCTTTTTCATTTTAGTCTGTAATTATTACAAAATAAAACCTACTAAGCACTTCAAGTATAAACAAAACCATTATAAAACAATGCTTTAAATTATGGTTCATCCTTTGCACAATTAAACTATATTAAAATAAGCAAGGATACATTATGAATATTTTTGAAGCATTACGTCACGACCATGATAAACAACGTTCACTAGTAGATGCCCTGATCAAAACCAGTGGTGACTCTGAAAACCGCCAGTCACTTATGACTGAACTAAAACATGAACTCGAAGAGCATGCTAAGTTCGAAGAACGCTTTTTTTATAATCCGCTGATGTGCGATGACTTAACCCAAGAGAAAGCACGTCACAGTGTTGCTGAGCACCACGATATTGATGAGCTGATTGAGGCACTTGAAAACACAGAAATGAGCTCACCTGCATGGCTTGCAAAAGCAAAAAAACTGCACCATATAGTACACCATCATCTTGAGGAAGAAGAACAAGAGGTGTTTCAACTAGCAGGTAAAGCACTTACTGAAAATCAAAAGCAGTTATTAGCTGATAAATACAACAACGCCATGCATTAGTATACCCAAACCACCTCAAAAGGCAGAATTCAGCGTTTCACAGGGGCTTAATTTAAAAGCGTTACTTTGCAACAAAGGCCATTCCTTTTAAGAAGGAACAACGATGAGACTAAGTGCTTATGAAGCGCCCAATGGCTTGGCATAAAAGCGATTTATACTGCGTTATTATTTTTAATAATAGACTCACTATTATTTGCAATCAATGCATTGCCTAAATCGCTTTCAATTCCAACAACGCTCGCATCTTGAGATGGTTTGAGTTTATAGCTCTTATTCAGAGTTCAGGCTCAGTAACAACCGAGCATTTCGGTTGTTACCTCTCTTCTGGTTCAAATAATTTTCCATCCGTAAACTTCAATTATCGGCTAAATAACCTAAGGACTTCCCTTTAATTATTCGTGTTTAATATTCACCATGGTATTACTGCAATAACATCTTTAAAAAGTCGTACTAAAATAGCGACAGCTGTTATAGGTTAAAGAAGCAACATTCAATGTTTGGCAATTATTGCATTTTAGCGTTTTTTAACAGAATATTTAAAGTTTGATATCTTCATTATAAAAAATAAAATATTTCAATTTAATCAATGGTATAATTAAAAATTATTATTTTAACTTCCCATCTTAATCAAACATTAGTTAAATAAAAGTTAATTAAAGACATTAAATATGTTGACCTAATGCACGCATTATCATACGCTTTGTAAGCGCTTACATTGTTAGCGCAATCTTTATCACACACATGTAAGCGCTTACATGTAAATTTTAAAAAATGAACTATGCTAACAAGCGCTTCCATTTATTAAGTCGACTGGGGTTCACATAATGAACATGACAACATCCAATCTTAGCCGTTTCTTTGCAGCCACATCACTAACAATGTTGTTCGGTTGCGGTGGCGGCGCTGAAACAAAATCTGATTTAACAGCTGTCGAACCAAGCGAGCCCGTCTCTGATTGGGTAATGGTTTGGAGCGATGACTTTGACGGTCAAGCGATTGATACATCAAAGTGGAACTTCGAAATAAATTGCGCTGGCGGTGGTAATAATGAAAAACAATGCTACACCGATAGCAGCGAAAACGCTTTTTTAAACGATGGCATCTTAAACATCGTAGCCCTTCCAGCGGAAGAAGGTGCAGAAAAGCCGTACACTTCAGCCCGTTTAACCACTCAGTATAAAGCAGATTTTACCTATGGCCGTTTTGAAATGAGAGCAAAACTGCCATCAGGTCAAGGTAGCTGGCCTGCATTTTGGATGATGCCAACAGACTCCGAGTATGGCGAATGGCCTCGTTCTGGCGAAATTGATATCCTTGAGGCTGTTAACCTTAAAACAGTTGGGGAAGATGGCACTGTAGAGTCAAATATTTATGGCACACTGCATTATGGCCGCGAATGGCCAAATAATGCAAGCTCTGGAAAAGCTTATACATTTCCAGAGGGCATGAACCCAGCTGATGACTTTCACACGTATGCTATTGAATGGCAAGAAGGCGAAATACGCTGGTATGTTGACGGTTACTTATATGCAACACAACGTCGTTCTGAAGTGCGTTACAACTCAAAAGATGAAGCCGTTGGCCTAAAACATAAAGGTTGGTTTGCTGAATACTTTGAACAAGGCAGTGGCGAACTGACAACTCACTGGGATACAGCGCCGTTTGATAAAGATTTCTTCTTAATCCTTAATCACGCTGTGGGTGGTGATTGGCCAGAAAACGTCAACAACTTAGGCATTGACGAGACTGCATTTGCAGAAGGTCAAAGCTTTGAAGTTGACTATGTACGTGTATATGAGTGTCAATCAGACCCTGCCACAGGTAAAGGCTGTGAAACTGTTCGCCCTGGCTACGATAGCTTAGATGACGCGCTAGTTGAGGGTGCAGCTCCAGTGCCAACACCACCAAGTGATGGTGTAGCCAAAAACCTAAACATTTTTGACGGCGGCTTAAATTCAAGCTGGATAGCATGGGATTGTTGTGGTGGTACCGTTCCTGCAACAGTCACAGATGCTGACAAAGGCGAAGTCATTCAGTTCAATATCAATGATAACAACGGCACAGTATTGGGCTTTTCTACACGCGGTGGTCATTTCCCTGATGACTTTGCAGGCACTTCAGCGCCATTTGATGCATCTCCATTAGTGGACGTAAATGGTCGTGTAACCTTTGAAATGAAGGTGGTTACTCCGCCAAATGCCGACACCACTTGGTTGTTAAAAGCGGAAGCGGGTGACGGTGGTCCAAATACGGGCGACGTTCCATTAAACCAAAGTTTAGAAGGCTTAGACCCTGTTGTTGGTCAATGGCAAACCTACACATTCCCTCTTTCGTTTTTACAAGAGAAAGGACTTGATCTGAGCGCGATAGACGTACTAATGATTTTCCCAGCATGGCAGACAGGCGAAGGTGCTGAGTACCTCATTGCTAATATAGCTATTGAAGGTGACTTAGGGGCATCGCCAGAGGTCGTTTTATTTACTGATGGACAAAATCTTGATTGGCCTATGTGGGATTGCTGTGGTGGTTCAACCCCTGTTGAAGCCATGGATGACGACGAACATGGCTTAACAGCCGAGTTCAGTATTGGTGCTGAACCAACTGTAATGGGCTTTAACACCCGCACATCAGCAGGTGGCAGCGGCAAAGCATTCGACGCAAGCAGTATTTTAGAAAGTGGTGTACTACAGTTTGATGTAAAAGTGATGACGGCTCCAAATAGCCCAGAATCAACTTGGGTAATGAAGATTGAATCTAACGAGGGCGACTCTGCTGTAGAGCTTCCACTAACAGACGCAGGTGATGCACCCGTTGTCGGTGAGTGGAAAACATATACGTATACACTTTCAGACCTAGCTGGCGCAGGTTTAGATGTAAGCGCTCTGGATGTAGTTATGATCTTCCCAGCATGGGGCACAGGCGAAGGCGCGGTATACCGTGTTGATAACGCAAAAATATACGATCCAAGTGCAGCCGCTCCTGCGGGCAACAAACTGACTGTATTTAAAGATAAAGCAGCCGATATGTGGAGTATTTGGGATTGTTGTGGTGGCTCTACCCCGACTGAGCAAGCAGACGATGACGCACACGGTACAGTTGCACAATTTGAAATTGGTGCGGCACCAACTGTAATGGGCTTTTTAGCCGACGAAGGTGTGTCTTTTGATGCATCGGCTATTTTAGCGACCGGCGTTGTTCAATTTGAAATGAAAATGGTAACCCCACCTAATGCAACAGATGCACAGTGGTTGTTCAAAGTTGAATCAACGGGCGCTGCGACAGCAGTAGAGCTGCCTCTTTTAGAAAGTGCTGAAGGCGAAGTACCAACGATTGGTCAATGGCAAACATATACATTTACATTGCAGTCGTTGTTTGATGCAGGCTTAGATATCAGTGATATCAATGTACTTATGATTTTCCCAGCGTGGGGCTCAGGTGAAGGTGCTGTGTATCGTGTTGATAATGTAGTTATCGCGAACCCGTAATACACCTTATTAAGTGGCAGATAATCAACAGAGTTGTTTGTCTGCCTACCCTAACAAATTTAGTAAAAGCAGAGCAATTATGAACACAATTAAGTTTAAAAAAAGCCAACTAGCGGCTTCTGTGTCACTTATCATCGCTGCAAGCACATTTAATTTAGCTTACGCAGCGCAAGAAGAAACTGCCGAACCAGAGCTAGAAGTAATTGAAGTAAAAGGTATTCGAGGCTCATTGATTCGTTCAATGGATGTTAAACGAGATGCATCCGGTGTTGTTGATGCCATTTCAGCTGAAGAAATGGGTAAATTTCCAGATACCAACCTAGCAGAATCACTACAACGTATTACCGGTGTATCTGTAAGTCGCTCTAACGGTGAAGGCAGCCAAATCACAGTGCGTGGCTTTGGCCCATCATTTAACCTCGTAACACTTAATGGCCGCCAAATGGCTGGCACAGGTTTTACACGCTCATTTAACTTTGAAAACCTATCATCTGAAGGTGTTAGCTCTTTAGAAGTAATGAAAACAGCCCGTGCAGAAATGCCAACAGGTGGACTTGGTGCCACTGTTAACATCGTTACAGCAAAGCCATTACAAAAGCCGGGTGAACGTTTTTCATTCATGGCAAAAGGGATTCATGACTCGTCTGTAGAAAACGGTGATGAAGTGACGCCTGAGATTGCTGGTATCTACAGCAACACCTTTGATGATGAGCGCTTTGGTGTATCAGCAAACTTTTCATATCATCGTCGTGATTTTCAAAAGCAATCAGCAAATGTACGCTCGTGGTTAGTAAACCCTAACCTTTCTTTAGATACTGAAAATATTACTGATAATCGCCCAACAGACGCTGACGGTAACCCAGCAAAACAGTATACGGATGCTAACGGAGAACGTGTTTCTGCTGCATTCTTCCCGCAAGAAATTAGTTTTGCCAAAGACGACATTCAACGTGAGCGCCTTAATGCACAAGCAACGTTCCAGTTTGCTCCTACTGATAACTTAACGTTTACCCTTGATCACACAATTTCAAATGCAGTGACGGGAAATAACTCACTATCTTGGGGTATTTGGAATGGCTCATTTGGCGGTAATGCGAACGAATATGAACTAGACGAAAATGGCACAGCCATCTATTACAATTCAGCGGGTGATGATGCATCATTTACTGCATTTCGTGAAACAACCGAGGTAGATGCTAAAGCAACGGGCTTAAATGTTGAGTGGCTAGCCACTGAAAACCTCAGCTTTACACTTGATGCACACACATCAAAAACAACGATTGATAACGGCAAAGATACCGGTTTGAACGCCAATGGCCGTATTATCTTAGGTTCAGCTGATATTGCTTCAAAAGAGTATTCTTTCCGTGAAGGTGATGTACCTGGTTTTAATGTTAATTGGAACAATGGCACGCAAGAAATCGACCCTAATCAAATAGGCTCTAACTTTAGTATTTTCACACGCACGCCGGGTGAATCTGAAGTATCCCAAGTGCAGCTCGACGGTCAATTATTTACTTATACTGATATTGGCCTTGAAACAGTTAAATTTGGCGCAGCCTACACTAAGCAATCCTTAAGTGAATGGGGTGGTTCAAATAATGCAAATGCACCAGGGTTTAATAACGGCACATTTGCTGAGATTTTTCCTGATGCGATGTTTGAACGTGTTGACTTAGCAAACTTCCTCGATGAGTTTTCTTTTGGTCCAAATGGCGTAGCGCCAGGTTATGCTTACACGTATGATTTTGATGAAGCTTTTGCGCGCCAAAGTGCATACCTTACAGAAGACGTACTGGGCAGTGATGTATATCAAATTGGCACCTTTGATGGCTTTCCAACTAATAAAGTTGAAGAAGAAACCATCAGCTTATACCTTTCAACGAACTGGGTGTTTAATGTAAGCGATTACGATGTATTCGTTAATTTAGGTGTACGTTATGAAGAAACCGATATCGTCAGTCCAGCTAAAAGCCGCGTGGCCGAACAAGTATACTGGGCTGGTGGTTCTGAATGGTTAACGCAGTTTGCAAGTGGCGGTGAGTTAGTTGAAGTTGACTACAAAGGCCAATACGACTTACTCCTTCCGATGATCGATATTAAAGTCGATTTAACTGACGATTTAGTCTCTCGTGTATCATGGGGTCAAACAATATCCAGACCTACACTAGACGCTATGCTAGGTAACTTGAGTCTTACCCCTTCACCTAAGTTAAACTCACGCAGTGGTAGTCGCGGTAACCCGAATTTAAAACCATTTAAATCAACAAATTTTGATTTGAGCTTAGAGTATTACTACAACGAAGGCAGTTACGCAGCGGTTGGTCTATTTTGGAAAGACGTTGATGACTGGATTGACAACACACAAGTTAATGCAACCTACGAAGGTCTGCATGACGTCTATTTAGGTGAGCGCTGGAATAACGCAGTTGCTGCCATTGAAGGTCGTGGTGAACAAGCAACCGACGGAGCAATTTATAATGAGATTGTTGCAAATGGTGTAGGTATTGGCGAAAACAATCGTATTTTACCTGACCCTGCAACCGATCCGCTAATTGAGTGGACAATTGAATCGCCCGAAAATGTGGGTTCTCGAAAGGTTAACGGTGTAGAGGTCTCTATTCAGCATTTGTTTGGTGAATCTGGCTTTGGCGCAGGCTTCAATGCAACTATGGTTGACGGTGATGTTGAATATGATAACCACATACTTGCCTCTCAGGCTATTTTAGCAGGACTGAGTGATTCAGCGAATCTACAAGGTTTTTATGAAAAAGACGGCTTATCTGTAAAAATTACAGGTGCGTGGCGCGACCAATATCTTATAGCGCAAGGTTTACCGGACTCAGGCGCCACTGCGCCACCACAGTACGCTGAAGAGTATCTTCAATGGGATGTTAGTGTTAACTACGAAGTCAACGAAAGCACCACAGTGTTCTTTGAAGGTGTTAACTTAACAAATGAAACTGAACGCTCATTTAGCCGATTCGAAAGTCAGTTCTTGAGCGCAGCTCAATACGGCCCGCGATACGCAATTGGCTTTAGGTATTCAATGGGCAACTAAACAACACAGCATTCCCCTATTGCTAAATCAAAAGCCGCTCATAGAGCGGCTTTTTATATACATAACGAAAACCCTGTGCCTATAAAAGCTTAAAACCCCTCATCATCACTTGAAACAGTAACGAAAAGTGCCTCATCCATATCCATTTGCACTAAAAAGTTAATAGGCTTACAACACACTTGGCAATCTTCAATGTATTGTTGATCCAAATCACTGGGATCAATCAATATATCTAAGCGTTCACCACAGTAAGGGCATGTGATGGTACTTTGTGTTAATTGATTCATTACAATAGCTCCTTACACTATAAAGTTTGATAACTGCAACCTGCTTTATTTTGACGATTTACTCATCTGCTTGATACTTTATCATTGTGATAAAAAACCTAAAACAATACATCGATTTTTAAAGTAGCCTTAGCTAATCTCGCGTAATTTACCTTTAGTCTAATTTACGATGCACGTCTCACGGCTATAAATTTAACATCTTGGTCGCGCAATAAGTAAAGCGCAAAACAGGCCGCCCACATTGGCCATGCTGCAAAAAACAATAAATTGTTAAACCCATCAAGATATTGCGCGTAAGATGAGAGTGTGGAAGCACCATGCATTAAAAAAATTAAACCATAAGTAATACGCTTTTTGATACCCGCCATAAATGCAAACACCAGTACCAGCTGTAAACTCCCCAAAATATAGGCTATGGTGTCAGTAGACCCACTTATGCCATAAAAATGTTCGAAAATGCGTGCGCTGTGCCCTGGGTTTACAAACTTATCCAGCGTCCACATCAGCATCACAATAAATACGCCTAAGCGCAATGTAAATAAAGACCATTGCAGGCGGTTTTGAGTATCTGTGGTGATTGTTTGAGTCATTATCTTTCCTTTGTCTTGTTTACTACTAAAAACAACAAGACCGAGCAGACGTCAATTTCTTACAAAAAAGTTTATAAACTATTTTGAAAGTATTTTTACCCCTTTAGGGTCTCATACAGCGTATATACCCTATTTAATTGCAGTGAGATGATTTTGAAATACGCATTTTTAGCACTAAGTATTTGTGCCAGCTTTACATCAGTCGTAAAAGCAAACAACGAAATTGAAGTAATCCAAGTATCCGCGGAAAAACTAAAAGCCCATCAGCTATCGCCCAAAGATGCGAAAATAAGCGGGCCATTTGGCGATGATCTATCACTAAGCGACATCGCCCGCGCGATTACTCCAATTAGTAGCGACATGATTGAGCAACTCAATATCACCACTTTACAAGATATTTTAGCCGTTACACCGAACAGTTACGCCGCCAGTGGCTTTGGTGCTCCCAGCTTACCCACACTTCGCGGTCAACTGGGTGAACTTTATCAAGATGGTGTACGTCGACAAGCGGGTAACAATGGCTTTGGTATCCCCATATCATTTAATGCAATTGAGCAAATTGATGTGGTGAAAGGCGCACCACCAGTTCTACTTGGTACTAGTCAACGTAATGGTGGATTCGTTAATTTACATTCAAAAACAGCCAATACCGAAACCTCACAAGGCAAAGCAACTATATCTGCGGGACGTTGG
This sequence comes from Pseudoalteromonas sp. KS88, assembly GCF_004766475.1. Taxonomy (NCBI): domain Bacteria; kingdom Pseudomonadati; phylum Pseudomonadota; class Gammaproteobacteria; order Alteromonadales; family Pseudoalteromonadaceae; genus Pseudoalteromonas; species Pseudoalteromonas sp. KS88. The sequence goes on along the minus strand of NZ_PYHV01000005.1, from coordinate 99,809 downwards.
GATCACTTCAGTGCGCAACTCGATTATTCAGCGCCTATAGTCCAAGGCGAAAGCGGGTTTAGAGTGAGTGTTGAGCATATTGATAATGGTAGTTTTTATGATTACGCGGGTTTTCAAAGTGATAGCCTCTTTGCCGCCGTGCGGTTTTTACCTGATGATAAAACCAGCTGGGATCTAAACTTTGAGCTCTATCATGTTGAGTTTACTGATAACGCAGGTATAAACCGCCCCACACAGGCATTAATCGATAACGGGCTTTATATCACAGGCCAAGGCGTGCAACCCAATGGCAGCACAGTACCTGGCGCCGGGGCAATTGTCTCGCCAACTGGGCAAGTGATGTTACCGCGCAATCAAGTATTGACCGACCCTGACAACATAAATGACGCTACTACATACCTATTTCACAGCGTGTATAAACGTCAGCTAAATAACCAGTTAAGCCTTAAAAACATTACTTATTTTCAGCATTTAGAACGCGAAGAAATTGCGCAAAATAGCTTTGTAGAAATTATTGATGGCGCCGACACAGTGCAAAACCGCACTGAGTTAAATTATCAATGGGCAGACAATCAAAACACCTTATTTGCCTTAGATATGCGTTATAACAAGGTCAAAGGCTTTAGCCAATTTACCACCGAGGCTGACTCCCCTATTGACTTAACGGGTCCAATTGAAAACCGCCGCATCCCTCTTACAGCAGAACAACAGGCCCGTTTGGTTGAATTGCGCCCAGGTGTATTTGTATCGCCAGGGGGTCAATACGACATAAATAATGATAGCAATGGTGATTTTTCACTTTCTGATACGACTAACTCCACCAGCGTGCAAACAGGCATTGCGATACAGCACGATAGCCAATGGACCAACCAACTTCGTACCAGCGTTGGATACCGTATCGACTATTATGATGTGAAAGCAAGCGATCCTATTGCACCCCAAGGTCAAATAGCCGCCAGCGATAATATTTATGAAACCCTTCACTCAGGTCAAGCGAGCATTAACTATAAACTGACACCAGCACTGACAAGTTACATGGCAGGAAGCTACAACCAAGCAACCTCAAACAGTATGGCTGGCGGTAATGTATTAGGTAGTGATAACAAAATAAGTGCTCAGAACTTTGCAACTGATAACACGCTCGCAGAAGTGGGCTTAAAATACGCACCTGCAGACAGCGCGTGGTACGTTGACGGGGCGTTATTTAATCAACGCCGCAGTTTGCGTAATCGAGATGGCAGTAATACAGGTATTCGCACTCAAGGCTTCGAAAGCCAGGCTTTTTATGATGCAGCCAACTATTGGTTTAGTGTTGGTTACAGTTATATTGATGCCCGATACGATAATTCAGCAAGCAGCCAAGGCGCAAAGCAAGTATCTGATATATTTGATAACTCTCGCCCCGATATTATAAACGGCACAACGGGTGGCGCGCCTAATTTTACTGCATTTGCTCCATCAACACAGCGTGTACAAGGAATACCTGAGCAATCTGTCAGTGTAAATGGCGGTATGTCAATTACGCCACAGTGGGATATTGGGCTAGGCGCTATTTACACAAAAAGCTACCCTTTAGACTATTTAGCCACGGTTTATATACGCGACCAATACACACTCAATCTAAATAGTCGCTATGTATTCAACGAGCAAATGGCTTTGCGTTTAGACATTACCAATGTAACCAACCAAAATAACTGGCGACCGGTGTTTGAAGGCGGTTACTTTGGCGCAACACTCGTTTATCCAGAGCTGCCTATTCATGGCAAATTGACCTTTACCTATAACTTTTAATAGCGAGTGAACATGTTAAAAAAATTACTATTATTGATTGTTGCCTTGCTGGGTGTAGGGCTCTTTTTTCACTTTGATATTCACCAACTACTTACCCTTGATGGCTTAAAAGGATCAATGGAAGAATTTAGCCAATGGCGCGAACAATCGCCACTTTTGGTGATTGGAGGGTTCTTTTTACTCTACGTTGTGGTCACTGCACTGTCTTTACCCGGTGCTGCCATTTTAACATTGGCTGCGGGAGCACTATTTGGCCTTGTTGAAGGGTTATTGGTTGCCTCTTTTGCATCAACCATTGGCGCTACGTTAGCGTTTTTAGTCTCGCGATATTTATTACGTGACGTGGTTAAGAAACGTTTTCCAGAACGTTTGTCTGCCATTGATGCAGGCGTTGAAAAAGAAGGCAGCTTTTACCTATTTACCTTAAGATTAGTGCCTGTTTTCCCATTCTTTTTGATAAACCTGCTGATGGGCCTAACAGCTATTAAGTCATGGACATTCTATTGGGTCAGTCAAATCGGCATGTTAGCCGGCACATTTGTATTTGTTAATGCGGGCACACAATTAGCTCAAATTGATAGCTTATCGGGCATTTTATCCTTAGACCTTATAGTCTCATTTGCACTGCTGGGTGTATTTCCGCTCATTGCAAAAGCAATTATTAATGTACTAAAAAAACGTAACGTATATAAAAATTATACTAAACCGAAACAGTTTGACCGCAACATGATTGTCATCGGAGGAGGCGCTGGTGGTTTGGTGACCAGCTACATAGCTGCCGCAGTGAAAGCAAAAGTCACGTTAATTGAAGCCGGTGAAATGGGTGGTGATTGCTTAAACTATGGTTGTGTGCCAAGTAAAGCAATTATAAAAAGTGCTAAAGTTGCTGAACAATTTAAGCATGCAGATAAATATGGTTTAGAAAGTATCAGCCCTGAATTTTCATTTAAAAAAGTCATGGCCCGTGTACACCAAGTCGTTGCTGATATTGCCCCGCACGACAGTATTGAGCGCTATACTAATTTAGGCGTTGAAGTACTTAAAGGCTACGCCAAAATTATTGACCCATGGACTGTGGAAATTAAACTTAACGACGGTGCTAGCCAAACGCTTACCGCTAAAACAATTGTTATTGCTACCGGCGCTCGCCCGTTTGTGCCGCCACTACCCGGTATAGAAGAAACAGGCTATGTTACCAGTGACACATTGTGGAAAAAGTTTGCAGATTACAATCATGCACCTAAAAAGCTTGTGGTACTTGGGGGTGGGCCAATCGGCTCTGAGCTTGCACAAAGCTTTGCACGGCTAGGCTCATCGGTTACGCAAATCGAAATGGCCGATCGCATCATGATCAAAGAAGATATTGAGGTTTCAGAGTTTGCCAGCCACGCTTTACAAGCCAGTGGCGTGAATGTATTAACCAATCATCAAGCGCTGCGCTGTGAAGCTCGCGATGGTAAAAAGTACATTATTGTTAAACACCAAGAGCAAGAGCTTGAAATTGAATACGACGAACTGTTATGTGCAGTTGGCCGTAGTGCCCGCTTAACGGGCTATGGCCTTGAAGAGTTAGGTATTGAAACCAACCGAACTATTGTTACTAACGAGTACTTAGAAACCCTTTATCCGAATATTTTTGCTGCGGGCGATATTGTCGGTCCGTATCAGTTTACGCATGTTGCAGCTCACCAAGGGTGGTACGCTGCGGTAAACGGCTTATTTGGGAACCTTAAAAAATTCAAGGTCGATTATCGCGTTATTCCATGGACCACATTTATTGATCCAGAAGTAGCGCGCGTTGGTTTAAACGAGCAAGATGCTATCGAACAAGGGATTGATTACGAAATAACACGCTTTGAATTTAAAGAGCTTGACCGAGCAATCACAGAAAGTGCAACGCAAGGCTTTATCAAAGTGATCACACCTAAAGGCAAAGATAAAATACTCGGCGTTACCGTGGTGTCTGAACATGCTGGTGACTTAATTGCTGAATTTGTATTAGCAATGAAACACGGCTTAGGCCTTAATAAAATACTAGGGACTATTCATAGTTACCCAACCTGGGCTGAAGGTAACAAGTACGCGGCGGGTGAATGGAAACGTGCTAATGCGCCACAAACTGTGCTTAATTGGCTTGAGAAATACCACACTTGGCGCAGAGGCTAAAATGAAATTAGCCTTTTATTGTGTCTTTAAAATGACAGTGTTGTTGGCTATTTTAGCCAGCACCACTGTAAAGGCTGATGAATCGGATTCAATTCATCAGCCTTGGGACCAATTGTTAAGCAAACATGTAAAAAGCATTTCTAAAGGCACCAGTACTCAGGTTAACTACAGCGGGTTTAAAACTGACCAAGTGATGTTAACGGGCTACTTAGATGCTCTTTCACAGGTAAGTCAGCGTGAATTCAACAGCTGGTCAAAAGCCAAACAATTGGCGTTTTTGATCAACGCTTACAATGCATGGACTGTGGCGTTTATTTTAACCAAATACCCTGATATAGCATCGATAAAAGAGCTGGGCAGTTTTTTTAGTTCGCCATGGCGTAAAGAGTTCATCCCTTTATTAGGTAAAACCCGTAGTTTAGATAACATAGAACATACATTAATTCGTGGTGAAGGAAATTATAACGAGCCTCGTATTCATTTTGCTGTTAACTGTGCCAGCATTGGTTGCCCTGCTCTGCGTGCACAAGCCTATCGTGCACAGCAGTTAGATATGCAATTAGAGCAACAAACAAAGTCCTTTTTAGCAGATACAACCCGCAATTATATAGCCGATGATACTCTCTATTTGTCACCAATTTTTAAGTGGTATCGTGATGATTTTGAGCAAGGCTTTGGTGGTGCAAATAGCTTAAATGCATTTACCCTGCTGTACTCAAATGCGCTAAACTTAACACCAACCGAGCAACGCAAAATTAAAAATAACACAATGAAAATTAAGTTCTTAGATTACAACTGGGCATTGAATGATACGCCATAAACAACTGCGCATTGCTTTTTGTAATACACTTTGTGGCCTAATATTATTGCTGACGGCCCCTTTTTTAAGTGTTGCTAAGGAGCAAAAACCGACTTGGCAAACCATCGTTAACAATGGCAGTAATAAGCCTGTTTATTTTCATGCATGGGGTGGCGACCCACAAATAAATAGATATATACAATGGCTTGGTGAGCAAGTTAAGCAGCGCTACAATATTGAGCTACATCATATAAAACTTACCGACACCAGCGAAGCTGTAAGCCGTGTATTAGCTGAAAAGTCAGCGGATAATCACGATGCTGGAAAAGTCGACTTAATTTGGATCAACGGCGCTAACTTTGCAGCTATGGCCCAACATAGTTTATTAGCACCTAATTGGGCACAATCACTGCCTAACTTTGCTCTAACAAACCCGGATAACAACCCTGCTGTCACACTTGATTTTGGTGTGCCAACTCAAGGCATGGAATCCCCCTGGGGCCAAGCCGCTTTAACCTTTTACTATGATAGTAAAACGATGTCAGCCCCTCCGTATAGTTTGGCTGAGTTACTAACATGGAGTGCTCAACATCAAGGTCGCTTTACTTACCCAAAGCCCCCTGATTTTATTGGTGTAAGTTTCTTAAAGTACGCACTAATAAGCCTTACACCTGAGTCATTACAGCACTTACTTTATCAACCCGCTACTGAGCAAAGTGCAGCCTTGTTGTTGCCAGCGCTATGGCAATACTTAGATACCCTGCACCCAAACCTTTGGCGAAAGGGGAAATACTTTGTTTCAAGCAGCACTGCCCTTAGGCGCTTAGTGGGAGATACAGAGCTGAGTTTAGCATTAACCTTTTCAGCTGCTGAAATACCTGCCGCCGTAATGCGTTATGATTTACCCACCAGCATTCGCAGCTATGCGATGCGCGATGGCAGTTTAAGCAATATACATTTTGTCGCCATTCCTTATAACGCTAGCCACAGCGACAGTGCAAAATTGCTTGCTAACTTTATGCTTAGCGTACAAGCGCAAGCCAAAAAGCAACAAGCTAGTATTTGGGGTGACCGTACCGTGCTTGATTTATCACTTTTAAACGCTGAGCAAAAAACGCTATTTGCACACCCTAACCCGCACCCAAGTAGTTTAGTATTAACTAATCAAAGCCCCGCCTTAGCTGAGCCGCATCCGAGCTGGGTCAACTATATAAATCAACATTGGCTTAGTCGTTACGCCGTACCTCATTCTGTTAAAAAGGTACTAAAATGATCAAGACCGATGATTTATTTACCAAAACCGTACTATTAAGCCCAGCATTATTAATGGCATTATTAATTATTCCTGTTATGGGTGGGTTAATTGGCGTACTGCTGCCAGCGTTTGGGTATATACCTGCACTTGATAAAATGCGCTTCTCCTTGCACGGCTTCAGTGTTCTGTTTAATACCTCAGGTTTTAGTAAAATGGTGTTACTCAGTCTCAGCAGCGCATTTATAAGCACTATTTTAGCCTTGGCGATAACCTTATTAATTTTAGCCTGCTATTTTACCAGTCCTTGGCTTGCTCGCATTCAACGCCTACTAGGCCCTATCTTGGTTATTCCTCATGCCGCGGCGGCCATCGCCATTGGATTTTTAATAACGCCTTCAGGAATGATATCGCGGCTATTTTCCCCTTGGTTTAGTGGTTGGCAAAGTCCTCCTGATTGGTTACTACCCCATGATGCTTGGGGTATAAGCATGATCTTAGGATTAACACTCAAAGAGTTACCATTTTTATTACTCATGGCATTAGGTGCATTGGCGCAAGCTGACCTAGGGGCTAAATTACGCGCTCATCATAAAATTGCCTTGAGTTTGGGCTACTGCCCCATGACCGCTTTTTTTAAGGTCGTTTTGCCAAACCTTTATCCATTACTACGATTACCTGTATTGGCGGTGCTTGCTTATGCCAGTGCTAATGTCGAAATCCCATTAATTTTAGGCCCTAATGCGCCGCCTACCTTGGCAGTTGCAATTATGCATTGGTTTAATGATGTTGATTTAACTTTGCGTATTAAAGCCTCGGCGGGTGCAATTATTCAGCTCTTAATTACGCTGGCTTTACTGGCATTTTGGTTGATGTGCGAAAAACTATTCAAACGGTTGACTCTGTCTAGTCTCACTAATGGACAACGCGAGTATGCAGGTCAGTTTGTTATGTGGTTTACACATATTTTAACCGTTATTTTAATAAGCTGTGTATTCATATCTTTAGCTGGACTTGTACTTTGGTCTTTTGCTGGATTTTGGCGGTTTCCTGATATTTTACCCGAACAATTCGTGCTAATGCACTGGCAAAATACACTCGCACACATGCAACAGCCATTATTGGATACGCTATTGCTTGGTATTAGCGCCACATTAATTGCAATCATTTTTACGCTATTCACTCTTGAAGCTGAGCAATTAAGAGGGCAGCCTTTATCACGGATTGCCAGCTTAGTTATTTATTTGCCAATGCTCATTCCAAGTATTGCGTTTTTATTTGGTTTAGTTTGGTTGCAAGAGCAAGTTAATAGTCATCACGCATTTTTTAATGTCATTTTTAGCCATTTATTGTTTGTTGTGCCCTATGTATTTTTATCATTGGCCAGTAGTTATAGACGAATGGATCCTCGATTTGCTAATTTAGCTGCAAGCCTTGGTGCACCACCTGCTAAGGTTTTTTGGCAGGTTAAACTACCCATGTTATTCGCGCCAATTTGCATTGCACTTGCACTGGGGCTCGCTATTAGCTTTAGTCAGTATTTACCAACTTTACTCAATGGTGGGGGTCGCATAAACACCATTACCACCGAAGCCGTTGCCCTAGCTAGTGGTGCAAGCCGGCGGGTAAGCTCAGTGTATGCGTTAATGCAAATGCTACTACCCGCGCTGGCATTTGCCCTTGCTTGGGTTATACCAACACTGCTAAAAAAGTATCAACATAGGCCAAAACATGCATAGTTTAGTAATCAAACAATTAACTATATGCCAGCAAGGCAAACCGCTTATTAGCCTTGATGAAACCATTCAAGGGGGCGAGATCCTCAGCATTATGGGCCCTTCTGGCAGTGGTAAATCAACACTATTGAATTGGCTTACAGGCATGTTGCCCTCAGCGTTCAGCGCACAAGGTCAGTTATATTTGAATCAACAAGATATTACCCTAAGCGCTAGTCATTCACGCCATTTAGGCCTGCTTTATCAAGATTCATTGTTGTTCCCTCATTTATCTGTTGCTGGCAATATTGCCTTTGCAATGCCAAAGACCAACAAAAAACAGCGCGTTGAAAAAATCAGCCATGCACTTGAACAAGTCGGTTTAAACGGGCTAGAAAATCGTGCACCTGAGAGTTTATCGGGCGGTCAACAAGCCCGCGTGGCGCTACTACGTGTATTATTGAGCGAACCTAAAGCAATCTTACTTGATGAACCCTTTAGTAAGTTAGACAGCCAATTGCGCCAAGAAACCCGAGAGCTGGTGTTTAAACAAATACGTGATCACAAACTCCCCGCAATCATGGTTACACACGATCAAACTGATGCAGATGCTGCAAATGGTAAAGTAATTAACTTAAGTCGCCGGGGAAACAGCCATGCTCGATAAATACATTACTCCCGTTATTAAGCCACTTTTAACACCTGTGGTTGCCATATTTGATAAACGCGGTATCACCGCCGATACACTTACCGTGACCGGTTTTTTAATCGGACTATTAGCCGTGCCCTTGCTTGCTTTTGAGCTTTGGTATTTAGCACTTGGGGCAATAATAATTAACCGCATTTTCGATGGCCTTGATGGCGCCTTAGCACGCTACAGTAAGCAAAGCTCAAGCGCTGGAGGCTTTTTAGATATTACCTTAGACTTTTTATTTTATGCTGCAATACCGCTTGGGTTTATACTTGCTAACCCTGCGCAAAATGCGATTGCTGGTGCCATTTTATTAGCCACTTTTATTGGCACTGGTTCAAGTTTTTTAGCTTTTGCGATTGCCGCCGAAAAATTTAAGTTAGACAAACCGCAGTTTAAATATAAAAGCTTTTATTATTTAAATGGCCTGACTGAAGGCACAGAAACCATTGCCCTGTTTATTGCCTTTTGTATTTGGCCTCAGCACTTTGCCATTATGGCTTACTTTTTTGCCTTTGCCTGTGCTATTACAATTGTTACTCGTATTTATGGCGGTTATGTAACACTCAAACAACAAGAGTCAATCACAGATGAATAATGAGCTTTATTGGCGTCTCGGTTTTTTTATCAGTATTTTAGCAATCATGATGTTGCTTGAGGGGTTAAAGCCTGCTCGTCAATCCACGGTTGCGGCTAAGCACCGTTGGTTTGCAAACTTTGGCTTAGTGTTTATATCATCTGTGATTGCCCGCTTAACTGTGCCCATCGGCTTAACTGCATTAGCGATTTACAATACCGAGCAAGGTATTGGTCTTTTTAACTTAATCCAACTACCACTGTGGTTAACTATTCTGCTGAGTGTATTAATACTCGATATGCTTATATATTGGCAACACAGGCTATTCCACCAAGTACCAATGCTATGGCGTTTGCACAAAGTTCACCATGCTGACAGCCATATAGATGCCAGTACAGGGCTACGCTTTCACCCATTTGAAATTGTGCTCAGTATTTTAATTAAACTAATTGCCGTTACAGCGCTGGGCGCACCTGCGATTGCAGTACTCATATTTGAAATTGCACTAAACGGCTTTGCCCTGTTTAACCATGCCAATATACGATTACCGAAAAAACTAGAGCAGGTATTACGGTTTGTAGTAATCACTCAGCAACTACACCGCATTCACCATAGCCAGCGGCCTGATGAAACCAACAGTAATTATGGCTTTAGTGTAATTTGGTGGGATAAACTCTTTGGCAGTTATAAACCGCATGCCAGTGAAACCGACGCCACATTGAAAGTCGGCTTAAGCCAATACCCCGCAAGCAAAAAAAATGCATCAGTAATAACCTTATTACAGATGCCCTTTAAGTAAATACAAAACACCGGGAGTTTACCCACTTATCATATTAAAAACATGCTGAATAAGTAGTCTATAGTTAAAGCTTTTTTATTCGTGCTAGTAGCGCTTGCGTTGTCCACTCAAGTTCATTAAAAGGGATATCAGGCTTGTAATAAGCCCCTTTTCCTCGGGGTCTATCCACATAGACTTTATTAGGAATAATCACCTTAGTTAGCCCCGATGGAGTATCAACAAGTCTTACTTCCATATACGTTGAATCTGCACTGCTGGGTGCACCTAATAACATTGTATTTGAAAATAGTTTGAATGTATCAATTGCATCAAGACAAGCACTAGCGCACTGCCCCGGCACAATCACGATAACGTTATTATTGAAATCACTCTGTGCCACCACTGCTGCTTGTGTTGATGCTGCCTTCTCTTCGACATAAAATATCGCTTCTTTTTCTAAAGATTCCTTCATACCAGCAGATACTTTATCAACCATGTCATACATTTGAGGCTGCTCTTTTAGTAGTACTTTTAATGATTCAACATAATTAGTATTTTCTTCAGACGCCCGCCACCATACTTGCGTATTGCGCCCATATTGCGCTCGTTTTTGGTTTACTATGTGTTCTCCCCATAATTGCTCAGCAACTTTTAAACTCCAAAAAGAGGAGCCACCTTGATTATGACGAAGATCGAGTACTACCGTTTTGGCATTGAGTAACTTACCTCGTTGCTTTGTAAGCTCATCAAGCAATGCTTGGTAATCAGCTATTTGCAACTCATTAGGGCTAAAAGTTGGCATTGCAACCCACGCTATATTTTCACTCGGCCAGCCTAAACCAATTGGCAATTTATCGCCATTGTAGGCATACTTTAGTCGCTTACTCACGTTCTTTGGACGAACAGACCACTTCAGTATCACGCTATAAGTAGCGCCATTCGCGTTAACAAAATCACAGTTTTTTAGTTTAGGCAAAAATGGATTTCCATCATCAACCAATAGGCGCCACCCTTGGTTCCACCAATGCCCGGGCTGGTCAACCTCACCATGAAAATTAAAGAGTGTTTCGCGCATCAGAGTTTTAATATCCGTATTATTACAACGTATTATTGTGTCACCTTTGTTCACTTTATGGTGTTCGCTGTAATATACCCTTAAGCTGTCACCACGCCATACAGCAGAAAACTCGGGCCACCGTCTTGGAAGTTTAAACTCGTCAGGTAAAACAGCGACCGCCCCGGCATGCCCATCTTGTAAAATCGTATTAAAGCGGGCAATTGCAGCCTCGTACCCTTGAGGCGTAGTCACTTGCTGAGCAAGTGTTAAAGCGTGTTGTTTGGCGTCTTCAAGTAACGTGGGGAAGTTTGGATTATCACTGTCATACATGCCGGGATGATTTGCGGCAGTCTGTGCATAAGCATATTCAATATCATGTGCTGTTAGCGCTTGCCATTGTGTTGCGGTACGTGGGAAGTTTGGCTTCACAAAGTCATCATTTTGCGAAAAGCTATTGAATGAAATAAGCGTTAACAAACCCAATAAGCACAAATTAATGTCGTTTTTCATCTAAATCCTTCTATTTATTCCGAGCTAACTTAAAGTATTATACAAATTAATAGAGAGCTAAACCTCAGTCACATAAAGCCATGTTCTCGATAATCACTATTTTGCTATAGACTTTTTCTCAATAAAGAACGCCGATTCCACAAAAATATTGGACTGCATTTATAAACACGTTTCCTATGTGTTTTTCACCATTATCTGATTAATTTTATACTGCATATAAATCACATGAAATAGCGAGGTACTTAACGGGTTTAGCCAAAGTGTGTCACCCTTTTTAGCCTTAGTCATTAAATTAATACGGTTGCGTACCATGACTATCCAAGTCACATCAAAAATACTTGATACCACATGCAAACCAATGGAGCTTCTTAAAACGGTAGGATCATCAAAATTAGCAAGCCCATAGATTAAGCTACCCAATGAAACAACAAATAGCACACTCGCTGTTACAATAAATAACGTAGGTATTTTATACTCTGTATGTTTATTTATCTGGTTAGAAAAAGTATATAGTTTGTAGATCAGGTATGCGCCAATTGTCAGCAAACACAAAACAAGTGTTTTTATTACTGAGTCAACAACAAACACCCCAGTCAGTCCTTTTTGCATGTTATTTCCTTAAATCGACTCAATAATGTGCTTTTAAACAGCACAACCACAAATTAATAGTGACAAAACTAAACGTACTGGATTTACACAGCAACTCTCCCTATTAAATAAACAAGTGCTAATCTGCGCTGTTTTTATAATGCAGTGCTTTGCGCCTTAAATGCCTCGCCATTGCCTGTGTTGACGGATAACAAGGTAAAATAAGCCATAAAACAATGTATAACAATACTGGAATAACTAAAAACAAGCTGCTAAATATAAAAGCTAATCGTAAGCCATTTTTTCTCAAATTGTAATGTTCAGCTAACCCCGAACATACACCGCCGAGAACACCAGATTCGCCCCGTGTTAATAATTTTACTTTTGATAGATCCTGTATGCTTTTTATATATTCCTAATTTATGCAAATTAAATACTCAGTATCGCTCAATCGCTGCGCCACCTATCGAAATAATATACCCAAAGGCCATCCATGTTCACAACACGATATTTTGATACAAAAAACAGTGTTCCCTATTTATGTCCAATGAATGACTTCAATGCTAAATAAAATGGAGACTCAAGATAATTAAAAGCTCAGTTGAATGTAAAGGGGTTGTTAAGACTTTTTTGCTTTTGTACGGCTGATAAAACCAATGCTTTGAATAACGAAAAAGCGCTGTAAAAATACAGCGCTTATCATGACTTAATTTGTGATCACTTATTTAGGGGTTAAAAAAAGCCAAGAGGATCTTCACTATAACTTACTAATAAGTTTTTAGTTTGTTGGTAATGTTCAAGAGCGAGTTTGTGGGTTTCACGACCAATACCTGATTTTTTATATCCACCAAATGCAGCATGGGCTGGGTACATGTGGTAACAATTCGTCCACACACGGCCTGCCTCTATTTTACGGCCAAAGTGATAAGCGCGGTTCATGTTACGGCTCCACACGCCAGCGCCTAAGCCAAACTCTGAGCTGTTAGCAAGTTCTAGCGCTTCTGCTTCATCTTTAAAGGTCGACATGGAGATAACAGGGCCAAAGATCTCCTCTTGGAACACTCGCATGTCGTTAGTACCTTTAAGTAAAGTAGGCTGAATATAATAACCGCCATTTAGCTCCTCACTTAATTGCTCGACGTTACCGCCAGTGAGTACTTCTGCGCCTTCTTTTTTACCAATTTCGATGTAGCTGAGTATTTTATCAAATTGAGCTTGAGACGCTTGCGCCCCTACCATGGTTTCACTATCAAGTGGGTTGCCACGTTTTATCTGCAGTGTGCGCGCTAAAATACGTTCAATAAACTGATCGTAAATGTCTTCTTGGATGAATAATCGCGACGGGCAAGTACACACTTCACCTTGATTGAAGTAAGCCAGCACCGCTCCCTCAATAGCTTTACTTAAAAATGAATCGTCTTTTTCCATTACATCATTAAAGAAAATGTTAGGAGATTTACCACCGAGCTCAACTGTTGAAGGAATAATATTATCTGCTGCGCACTTTAAAATATGCGAGCCAACAGGAGTCGAGCCTGTGAAGGCAATTTTTGCAATACGAGTATTTGTTGCCAGTGCTTCACCAGCTTCTTTACCAAAGCCGTTAACAACATTTAATACACCAGCGGGTAATAAATCACCGATGATTTCCATCAACACTAAAATGGAGGCTGGGGTTTGCTCTGCCGGTTTAAGCACAACACAATTACCCGCAGCAAGCGCTGGCGCGAGCTTCCATGCCGCCATTAAAATTGGGAAGTTCCATGGGATTATTTGCCCTACTACGCCCAGTGGTTCATGAAAATGATACGCAACAGTGGTTTCGTCTATTTCTCCAATAGAGCCCTCTTGAGCACGTAAACAGCCCGCAAAGTAGCGAAAGTGATCAGCAGCAAGTGGAATGTCAGCCGCTAACGTTTCACGAATCGCTTTGCCGTTATCCCATGTTTCTGCAACAGCCAATAGCTCTAAATTTTGCTCAATTCGATCCGCTATTTTAAGTAAGATGTTACTGCGATCAGTAACAGAAGTTACACCCCAAGCAATTTTGGCTTCATGCGCTTTGTCGAGCGCCAGTTCTATATCTGCTTTATCTGAGCGTGGAATTTTACAAAACACCTCGCCGTTCACAGGGCTTATGTTGTCAAAGTATTGGCCATTTACAGGCTCAACCCATTGCCCACCAATAAAATTACCGTATTGCGATTTAAAATTAATGAGTGCGCCCTCTGCGCCAGGATTTGCGTAAATCATTGTGTGTCCTTTGATCAGTTGTTGCTCAATAGTTGCCTTATAAGGCTCAATATGGCGAGGTAATTATTAATTGTTTATCTGCCATTTATTGACATTAGCGTATATAAAGCATACAAACTTGATTGCCTGTCCAGAAAACGTGCCTGTGTGTCCAAACTTAAAAAGGGATTATGATGACAGCCTACTTAATGACTGAAAAGCTAACAAAGCAACGTAAAGCGGTTGATGTACTCATTGAAAATAAGCTCACTTTTGCCTCTGACAGTGCACACTTAAGTATTTATGACACATATAAAAATGCACAAAAAATAGCATTACATTCCAGTGAGTTACTATTTTGCGGTATGATCACTGGAAAAAAAATAATGCATGTAAACGACAGTGACTACCACCACTCATTTTTACCTCAGCAATCATTTGTGCTTGCCCCTGAGCAAGGCGTATTAATTGACTTTCCTGAAGCGTCAATGACCCAACCAACAACGTGCTTAGCTATTGAGATTAGTAGAGAGAAAATAAGCCAAGTAGCAGATGCATTGAATATACAACAACAAATAAGCAAGGATGATTTCTTTCAATATACCCCGCAACTTGTTCACACTGAACACAATCAAAACACGCAAAGTTTATTAGAGCGCATGGTGGGTTTATTTAGCGAAAATGAACAAGACCGCCAATACTTGATTGAGTTAAGCATTAATGAATTAATTACTCGCTTATTACAACAACAAAGTCGCGATTTATTATTGGCAAATAGCCAAAAACCAATGATTGATTGTGGTTTTACACACGTCTTAAGGCATATTGAACAAAACCTCAGTCATCCACTCGATATTGATGAACTATGCAAAATAGCCTGCATGAGCCGCAGTAAATTTTATCAACAGTTTAAATTAGCCTTTGGCCAAAGTCCTGCCCAATGGCAGCAGCAGTTAAGGCTTAAACTTGCACACTCACAATTACAACAGGGTAAGTTAGTTAGTCAAATTTGTTACGAGCTTGGCTTTTCAAGTCCGAGCCATTTCAGCCGCTTATTTAAAAGCGCGTTTGGCAAGCCACCCAAGAGCATTTTGATGCAAGTCAAAAACAAACTTGCTAATAAGTGCAATAATTCGCTGCAATAATCTATCTGTACAGGTTAATTACTTATTACTATTCTTAAAATAAGAAAATTTAACGAATTAAATTTAAGATAAAGTTAACCTAATGTATTAATATAATTGTACTTCATCTCAATCTAAGCTAGTTTTATTGTTCGGGTCATATTTGGATCCTCAATTACAGGAAATGTTCATGTTCGTCTCAAGTAAAACCTATTTAGCATCACAAAGCCAATGTGAGGCGCTTTTAAAAGAAATTGAGTTATTAAAAGCTGACAACCAAGCAATCACCATTGAAAATGAACAATTGCACGCTCAGTTAAATCAGCAGTCATCAGATGAAGAACAGCAATTTAATGCAAGCTTACTGCAAAGTACAATTGAATGTATCAACCAAATTGAGGGCATTAGGCAAACAGTTTTAGAGTCATACACAACCATTGATGAAGAAAGCAAGGTGAGCTATCAAATCAGCGATCTACTAGAGACTTCGAGTAAATCGCTTCAGCAAATCATCCAAGAAATGGATCAAATGACCACTAAAATGGGCAGCATGACAGAGAGTATTTCTGGGCTATCTACTATGGCTGATAGCATTAATAACTTTGTAATCACCATTTCTAAAATTTCTGATCAAACAAACTTATTGGCATTAAATGCCGCTATTGAGGCTGCAAGAGCGGGCGAGGCTGGCAGAGGATTTAGTGTTGTTGCCGATGAAGTGAGAACATTGGCCACTAACACCAATAAATCTGCGCAAGAAGTCTCAGAGCTTGTTAAAGGCATTATCAGTAAAACAAGTGAAACCGTTAACTCCGTTTCAACAATTCAAGACAACAACTCTCAGCTTTCAAGTAACTTTGGGGCATTAAATAATGATTACGGCACCATCATTGATCATTGCTCAAGTATGAAAAATACTATAACTAATGCTGCTATACGTTCATTTATTCAAACTGTAAAACTTGACCATATCGTATGGAAAGGCGAAGTATATGCGGTTGCTAATGGTACTTTAAATAAGTCGATTGACGATTTTAGTAACCATACAATGTGCCGCTTGGGCCAATGGTACAACTCCGAAGATGCACAAAACTTTAAGCAGCTTAATGCATTTAAACAATTGGAAGAGCCGCATAAAGAAGTACATCGCAACGGCGTTGAAGCACTTGTGCTTATTCATAGCGGTGAAAAAACAAATGCAATCAAACATATTAACTTAATGGAAGCAGCCAGTGAGCGTGTTATGAATCTGCTTGATGATTTAGCAAACCAATAAACCACAATTTTTTTAGTCATCAATAACATCTTAACTCAGGCATTAAAAAGTCGATTACGGTTTAAATGTAATCGACTTTTATACTTACATATACGATCAGAACTTACCCACCGACTTAACAGTATCGTTGAGTGATGCAGCATCAACGTAACCAATCATGCTGGGGTTTTTACTGATTAAATCGATTACATCTGCATCATTTGACACTTCTTTCGGTGGGGATCCCTTGCCCGTAAAAATAAGTTTTGACCAATACGCTTTGAGCTGGCTTCCAGATTTAGATAATACGTTGCTATCAAACTCTTTACGTACTGTGGAACTATCTTCTTGGTTAATTGGAACAGCTTGATTCCCATCAGAAAACGATTTTGCTTTACCTAAAAAGAACTTAGAGATTTCTGATTGATCAAAACTACTACTATTAGATGGGTGAACAATAACAACAACTTCTGCATTTACTGAATAACAACTCAGCAATAAAAGTGGTAAGAGTACCTTTTTAAACACTATCATAACGTATTCCTTAAAATACCAAGTCAATGCCAAGTGAGATTGATTCACTATCACCTGCTACAGCAAGGTCAAATGATTCATCGTTCACTTTATCAAATTGCACTTTAAACGCTGCCGATGAATGAAAGTCCCAACGTACTCCAAGTGACGTAGTATTATGCTGCTCACCATCTTGAGAATCTTCTTTAAATTGAGAATATGAAACATAAGGTGTTACAGCATCAAAGCGATAACCTAGCGTGATCATTGAGGTATCGAGATTGCCATTTAAGTCTAAGCGATTTAATTCTGTTAAAACAAATATGTTGTCAAAATCTAAATTAACAGCCACACCATAAAACTTACCAGTTCGGCTCGTTTCACCATCAAATAGCACACGTTCACCACTACGATACCGTTCATTTTTATAAGTCATGTGAGTGAGCCGTACTTCAAACCACTCTTTATTTAGTTGCAGCACTGCGCCAAGCATGTCACGCCAAATCTCACGTGTTGGCTCTTTAAAGAAAAACTCGCTGAGCAATTTATTATCTTTATCGTCTTCTTCTCCATAGTAAAGATTTCCCATCACAGACCAGTCACCGATATCTCCGCTGTATAAGGCGTTCACACCATTGTAATTAAAGATTTGCCAGGTGTAATTATCTGCAGGTGGGCGCATCCATACATAGGCGTAACCTACGTCATAGAAATCAGAATAATAAAATAGAGGTAAACGTTTTTTTCCTGCTTGAATTGTCCAATTGTCATTAAGCTCATAGGATAAATAAGCCCATTCGATTGATGCATCAAAATCATTGGCGCCCCGTGCAACTATTTGCCCTGTCATAGACAAACCATCGGCTAAATCTGCACTTATCTGTAACCCAAATAAGCTCTCAGGTTTAAATGAAACATCTTCGTCATACGCTGAAACAATCGGATAATCAGCTAAAAAGGTAGGAGGTATATCGTATTGCGGGACACCACTTCCGGATAAAACTTTACCAGCATTAATACTGCTAAAGCCTGAGAAATTAATCTCGCCGTAAGAACCCCCCGTAAACAGTAAACAATTTACAGTTAATAACCAATACAGCTTTTTCATCATTTGCGTTACCTTATGATATGAGTATTTTGCAATATGCATAATTAAAACTAGACCAACATCAAAATATTGCTCATTAATCCAACAGATTATTTTAAAAATAAATATGATGGGCGCAAAGACACGCCACTATAAAGTCTGACACTGTAAACTCATCACTGCATATTCTCTGACTCAAATACTGTATTTCTCCTATAAACCTCTAAATATTTATCGCGTTTTTCACAAAAATAGACGTACTAAACTTTGATTGCGCGGGATCGTTACCCGTATTTATTTTATTTAACCTAAGACTATTACTTGTATGTGAGGCCTTAAAAAGCGGATAATTACCAATTAATGAAAATACACTGATTTAGTGTGGCTAAAACAAAGTAAAGCTAACTAAAAAAGTGCGCACGAAGGTGGACCAACTCAATGGAAATTAAAGTTAATTTTCTCGATAACCTTAGATTAGAAGCTAAGTTCGACGATTTCTCAGTCATTGCAGATCAACCAATCCGTTACAAAGGCGACGGCTCTGCGCCAAGCCCTTTTGACTACTTCCTGGCCTCTTCAGCTTTATGTGCTGCGTATTTTATAAAAGTGTATTGTAATGCGCGTGACATATCGACCGACGGTATTCGCGTTGCGCAAAATAACATTGTTGATCCAGAAGATCGTTATAACCAAATTTTTCAAATTCAGGTTGAACTGCCTGAAAGCATTTCTGAAAAAGACCGCACCGGTATCCTGCGTTCAGTCGATCGCTGTACAGTAAAACGTGTTATTCAAACCAAGCCTGAGTTTAAAATTGACGCGGTAGAAAGCCTCGATAACGACGCAGAGGCTATGTTAATGGCAAAGCCTGAGGGCAGCGAAAACACCTTTATTCTTGGAAAAGACTTACCGCTTGAGCAAACCATCGCTGATATGACCGCGATTTTAGCCGATTTGGGCATGAAGATTGAAATTTCATCGTGGCGCAATATTGTACCAAACGTGTGGTCATTACATATTCGTGATGCTGCCTCTCCAATGTGCTTTACCAATGGTAAAGGCGCAACTAAAGAAAGCGCATTATGCTCTGCCCTTGGCGAATTTATTGAGCGTTTAAACTGTAACTTTTTCTATAATGATCAATTCCTTGGTGAAGAAATTGCCAACAGCGAATTTGTTCATTACCCGAATGAAAAATGGTTTGCCCTTACTGACGATGACTCATTGCCTGAAGGCATTTTAGACGACTACACGCTGAGCATTTATAACCCTGAAGATGAGTTGTGTGGCTCACACCTAATCGACACAAACTCAGGTAATGTTGAACGCGGTATTTGCTCTATTCCATATGTTCGTCAATCTGACGGCGAAACCGTGTATTTCCCATCAAACTTAATTGAAAACTTATTTTTAAGTAATGGTATGAGCGCCGGTAATAACTTTGCTGAGGCAAAAGTACAGTGTTTATCTGAGATTTTTGAGCGTGCTGTTAAACGCCAAATTATCGAACAAGAAATCGTACTGCCTGACGTACCAGAAGACGTGCTTGCTAAATACCCAGGTATTGTTGCCGGTATTAAAGGTTTAGAAGAGCAAGGCTTTCCAGTCGTTGTTAAAGACGCCTCCCTTGGCGGCCAATTTCCTGTGATGTGCGTGACATTAATGAATCCAAAAACCGGCGGTGTTTTTGCCTCATTTGGTGCACACCCTAGTTTTGAAGTTGCCCTAGAGCGCAGCCTAACAGAACTATTACAAGGTCGCAGTTTTGAAGGCTTAAATGACGTACCAAAACCAACTTTCAACAGCATGGCTGTCTCAGAACCTGAAAACTTTGTTGAGCACTTTATTGATTCAACCGGTAAAATTTCATGGCGCTTTTTCAGTGCAAAGCATGATTATGACTTTGTAGAGTGGGACTTTTCGGGCACCAATGAAGAAGAAACAGCCAGCCTGTTCGGCATCTTAAAAGATTTAGGTAAAGAAGCCTACATAGCTGAGTTTTCAGACTTAGGCACTGCATGTCGTATTTTAGTGCCTGATTACTCAGAAGTTTACCCTGTTGAAGATTTAATTTGGGATAACACCAACAAAGCCCTTAAATACCGTGAAGACATTTTAAACCTGCACAGTTTAGATGAAGACCAACTTGCCGATTTAGTCGAGCGCTTAGAAGAAAGCCAGCTTGATAACTACACTGATATTATCACTCTAATTGGTGTTGAGTTTGATGAAAACACGGTATGGGGACAGTTAACAATTCTTGAGCTTAAATTACTTATTTACTTAGCATTAGGTGATTTAGAAGCGACGATGGAACTGGTTGAAACCTTTTTACAGTTTAACGATAACACCGTTGAACGCGGCTTATTTTACCAAGCAATGCACGCCACACTTGAAGTTGCCTTAAATGATGACCTTGAAATTGAAGACTACATTCACAGCTTTACCCGCATGTTTGGCCAAGAAGTGATGGATGCAGTGGTTGGTTCAATCAATGGCGATGTAGTGTTTTATGGCTTAACGCCTACCAACATGCAGCTTGAAGGATTAGAGCGTCATCAGCGTTTAATCGACAGCTACAAAAAACTCCACGCTGCACGCGCTGCAAGGGCCAAGTAAAAAGTGTGAGCGCGAGTTTGCGTGGTTAAAGGTTTGAGCCGTCGTCCTTCACTTAGGCTCAGCTTTACGCCGCGCTAATAAGCCATTAAATTTAAGCACCTAGCATTGGCAGGTGCTTTATTTTTTTGTAGCGCAGTGCCAAAGAGATACAATGAGCAAGCTCTTTGTTTGGCAATGCTTGATCAAGCTCAAACACCAACGCACGGTTACCTTGATAGACAAAGGTATCGCCATATAACTCTTTAAATGTCTCCACCAGCTTTGTATTACAGTTAAAGTAAATACAAAATTGCTGCGGTGCTTTATCTTTATAATCAAATCGGATTGTGGAACCACTTTTTGAGATATAACTCGGCTCTCCCCATTTCAAGGTTTCTTCAAGTTCGGTGATACCATCTTGTGCGGCAACGCCAAAAATTAAATTTCGAATATCGTGCAATAACACCGCAATATTGTCAGGGTAAGTCGTAAACTTTTGCTTTACGTTTTCATCCATAATTTTAAATATTTCCTTTATAGTTCAGCAGGCTTATACCGGTAATGCCCGGTGATTTTATAGCTAAACAGCACATCTTCTCGTTGTGGCCCAGCTCCGATGTTATGCACAATAAGCGGCGTTTTGTTATCTGGCGCGAGCTCATTTACCACGATACCTATATGCGGCAGATTACCTGGTAGCATCCACGTAACAATATCACCCGCTTTATAGCTATCAGCATCATTAGTTATAGCTAGCACAGTACCGTGACGTTTAAAAAAAGTTTGTAAGTTGGGCACTCTGCGATGATCAATATTGCTATCGGGCTTAGTTAAGCCCCATATTCTTGTAGAAGGATAAGATGAGAAATTATCGCGCATGTCTTCATGCACTAATTGTTGTAAATCAATCCCAAGTGTTCGGTAACTGCGAATAATGACATCGGTGCACACGCCAATATTGGCAGGTACGTCTCCATTTGGGTATGCAATACGATGATAAGCACCGTCATAACGTACAGTGTGCGCTGTTCTTTCATTTGCGGCGTTTACCAATCCATCTGTAAATGTATTGCTATAACTAAAAGCAGAAAACACTAAAGAGAGAGTCAGTAACAATAAGTGATTAGTATTAACACCTAGCGATCTTAACTGCATTGCATTTTCCTTTTACATTTTAGTTTAGGTTCGACTGTTAGAGGTTAAATGCTCACTGAGCATCAGCCTAATCTCAAGCTCGCTTCGCTTGATTTCTTTAATGATCGATTGTCGGTTCATTTCCATAAACAGCCACAGCTTTATTGCAATTTGCATCATTAAACTACTCACAAAACACACCGCCCAAAACAATTGCTGCTCGGAATTAAAAAATTGATACGCTGATAATATAAAAATGGCTGTGAGTATAAAAGCGAAAAACGTCCCTAAAATAGTCCAACGTCGCATATTTCCATTATATACACCGCTAAGCTGCTTAAATAAGCCAGGATCACTCTCTAAAATAGACTCTAAATTGTGTTGCTCTGCTTGCAAACTCTGTTTAATTTTTTCATCAAAATTCATCATCATTCTCTCCAATTATTCATTTAACCATAATGCCAACTGAGCTCTTGCTCGGTGCAAGCGTGACTTAACTGTCCCAACCGCTACATCCGTTATTAAGGCGATGTCACTAATCGACATTTGCTCTAGATAAAATAAGTAGATACTGTGCCGTTCACTATCTGGCAGGTTATTTATTAGTTTGAGTAAATCAATTGATTGCTCATTACTACTTGTTATATCTCTTATTTGTTCATGCTTACCTAGC
Organism: Pseudoalteromonas sp. KS88; assembly: GCF_004766475.1. Taxonomy (NCBI): domain Bacteria; kingdom Pseudomonadati; phylum Pseudomonadota; class Gammaproteobacteria; order Alteromonadales; family Pseudoalteromonadaceae; genus Pseudoalteromonas; species Pseudoalteromonas sp. KS88. Next base: position 77,269 of record NZ_PYHV01000005.1, on the reverse strand, counting down.
TGAAAACTCTCGTAGCCTCTGCTTTGTCGGGTTGTATCTATGAATTTGTGATACACCACTCTAAATAGCCACGCTTTAAATACACTGGGCTCTTTTAGTTTTCGAATATCTTTTGCCACTACAGCCCACGCTTCTTGAGTAATATCCTTCGCTAAATCCGTCTGCTTGCTCAGTTTCATCGCAAAGAGAAAGCTTGGTTTGTATAAACAGTTACATAATGAGTTAAAAGCTAACTCATCGCCCTGCTGCGCATTAATGACAGCAAGCGTTATTTGCGTCGAATCCATGCAATTCCTTTATCTCTTTTTTACAAGACGATTTAGCTTAGTAAAAGGTTCGCAACTTTTTATTTATTACAAAAAAGCCCAAGCAATTGCTTGGGCTTAATGTGTTTATACTACTTATATTAGCATTTGTTACTTTTGCAATTTAATACCATCAAAGTGCGCTTGTAAGTCTGTGACTTTTGTTTGCTTTGGTAAGTCTGCGAACGCTTTGTCGGCAAATTTACTACCACGTAATTGCACATTTAACCGTGCAGCTTCTGGGTTTAGCATGGTTTGTTTGTAATAGTCTTTAATATCCGCAAGGGTGACTTTTTCTACTTCTGCGATTAGCTTTGCTCTTGAATCAAAGTCAAAGTTCTCGCGGTACCAATCACCAATCAATGGGCCCATTTCATCACTTAAGTTTTTAGGCTGCTCTTTAAGCGAAACAAGGGATGCATTTTTAAGCTGAGCAAATGTCTCCTCGCTCATATTATCAAGCTCAACAGCGTATTGCTTTTTGAACGTCTCGAAACGCGCTTGCATTTCTTTCGGGCCTTTTACTGGTGTTTGAATAAACAGGCCAATTGCTGAGTAATCTTCGATTGGGCGAGCAAGTGCACCTACAGCATAGGCTAGCTGCTCTTCGGTACGCATTTTGTCAAACGCGATAGTTCTAAAGTGATCTTGTAATACTTGTGCTTGCGCTTTTTGCTTATAACCGGCAATTGGGTGCACAGTCATATCGATGATCGCTACATCCGCAACATCAATGTCTTTTTGTAAAACGATGGTTTCACCTACTTGCGGTAACCACGCTTTACTGCGCGCAAAGGCTGTAGATTGATGATTGTTAGGTAAAACATCTGTTAGCTCTTTTGCAATGGCTTCAACATCTTGTTGGTTGTAGTTACCAAAGGTAAATACACGCAGTTCATTATTGCTAAATGTATGTTGTTTTAATTGCTCAAAATCTGCAAGGGTAATTGATTGGGCGGTTTTAATTAATTCGTCCGTATCAAAGCTGCCGGTTCTGATCAGCTTTGAGTATTCGTCAAATGCTTGATAGAAAGGAAATTGCTTTTGTTTATTCAGTAAGCCACGTTGGAAGCGGTCTAGCGCTTGCGCTAAGCCTTGCTGCGTTGTTTGAACATTAATTGATTCAAGCGCTTGTGCCAACAATACATCTTGCTTATCCGTAAAACCACTTAGTGATAAGATCAAGCCATTACTTGCTTCTAAACCTACACTCATGCCTGCAACCGCAGCCTCAGTGCTTAATTTACTTTGTTGTAAATTATATAGATCAGCCCATACTGAATACAGTACTTTGGCTTTAATATCCGTGAGTGCGTCAGGTGTATTTACATACACTTCGACTAAACCTTTAGGTTGCTCAGCAAAGTTTTGACTTGCTTGGCGCCATACTTTTACGCCTTGTTTGTCATAGACTAACTCTGGGTTTTCTTGCTCACCGAACTCAGCGGTTTTAATAGCAAAGCTTTCAGGCAATAAACGGTTTACCGTTGGCAATGCAAGATCAAACTCACTTGGCTTGTCCCAGCTGGCAATCTCTTCATCACTAATATCTTCAATGCGATATTTACCATCGTAAAAATGTAATTGTGAATCGGTTTCTTCTTGCTTAGATGTATACCAAACTCGCAGAGTGTCGGCGTTTAATTGCTTAAGCACATTGTTTATCGCATCAGCATCAAACTTCGCATAATGATACGGCGCATTAATAGCATGATTAATTGGGTACTCTTGCATGCTGCCAGCGAGGTTACTAACATAACCAAATTCGTCGCCCTTTTCTAAGAATTGGAATTGATTATTTAACGATGTACGAATTTCATTAAAGTATTTGCTATCAACTCCTTCTTTTTTGATAAGGTCGATATATTGCATAATAGTCGCGACTATTGTTTCACGATTCTTCATACCCTCATCGGTCAGCTGTATATCAACCGTAAGTGCACCATAGTTGCCGTAGTGCGTAGGAGAGCTACTTGCTGATAATTGCGAAACCCAGCCTTTATCACGCAATATTTGCGCTGGGCTTCCCTGCATTTCATTACTGAGCAGGTAAGCAACAAAGCGATTTGGTTTAACCGCAAATTCATCGCTATTATCAACTATAGTAAAATCAAGCTGTAACTGTTTTACGTCTTCGTTTGGTGCGTAATGAACACGTTTTCCGCCAACGTTATCAAAATCAAGCTTCTTAGTGACTGTTGGTTCTTCGATTTCTTTGTCTTCAATATCTGCAAAGTACGTTTGTGCTTTTGCTTCCATTTCGCTCAGTGGTAAATTAGAAATCATTGCCACTTTCATAATATTTGAAGAGTAATATTTGTTGTAGAAATCGACGGTTTCTTTATGCAGTGAGCTACCTTCTTTATCACCAAGCGTTTCAAGGTTACCAATTAAAAAGCGGTTAGCTGGGTGATCGCCCATCATTTTACGTGCCAGTTTAAATTGGCCAAAAAAGTCCATTTCACGGCGCATTGACCACTCGGCATTTACGGCGTTTTTTTCTTTATCTGTGTATTCAGGATAAAGTTTAGGCGATTTAAAGAAATCGGCAAAGCGGTCAAGGGCTTCATCGTAGGCATCGTTATTTACTTTAAACATGTAATTAGTGATATCAAGCCAAGTGTAGGCGTTGTGGGCACCACCATTTTTAGTCATGAAATCAGAGTAGCCTTTAGTGTCTGGGTAGCGCTCTGTGCCTAAAAACAACATATGCTCTAAATAGTGCGCCATACCTTGCTGGCTCATAGGATCATGTAATAAACCTACCCCTACACTCAGTGCCGCTGCTGACTTTTCTGCACTTGGATCTGAGACTAAAATCACTTCAATGTTATTCGCTAACTTAAGCGTTTTATATTCGCGATTGTCATTTGGGCTTATTACTAAGGTATCTGATAATAATGCAGTATTTTGTTGAACGGGTGTTGTTGTAGTTGTGCCGCAACCTGATAAAACAGCAAGCGCTATTGCACTTAGGGTAATAATTTTTTTCATATTCAGGGCTAATCCATCACTTAATGTATTGTTTGAATGATCGGTAAATATCAAAATGCTTGCAATCATTTTCCTATTTACTTTGTAACACATTGTAAATTGCAAAAACAAACTGTTAGTCTGAGCAAGTTTTATAATTAAATAATAAAAAGGACTCAAAATGGATAAGTATTTGTTATTGGCGATGTTTGCACAGGTTTTATTAACTTTTACCGTCATGGTAATTATGGGGCGTCGTCGTTTCGCTGCTGCAAAAAACAAAACAATTTCAATGTCTGATTTCGCAACCATGAAACTCGAACACGCAGGAGACAAAGTAAGAGTGGCAGATAGAAATTTTATCAATCAGTTCGAAATGCCAGTATTTTTCTTCATTGCATGCCTAGCTGCAATGCAAATGAACGCAGTAGGCACTTTATTCACAGCCGTTGCATGGGGATTTGTGGTATCAAGAATAGTGCACACGCTGATTCATGTCGGTGCAAATAATGTAAAACCACGTTATTACAGCTTTTTAATTGGTTGCTTAATGATTCTAGTACTGTGGGTACTGATTGTTTTGCGCGTATTTAGCGTTTAATAACGCATTTAATAGTGCTATCAAACAGTTGATAGCACTATTTATAAATGCCTAAACAGTGCGACGGCGTTTAAAGCCGAATAACACCAACGGCAGTACAAACCAGCCAATAGCGCCACTAGAGCTACCCTCATCAGGAGTAACAATCAAACCATCGTCATTATTACTTGTATTTTCTTTTGGCGATAAGTTTATTGACGAGTTTGGATCATCATCCAAAACAACAACACTGTTAATAGAGACTAAATTAGCAGATGTAATAACAGTATCTGGATCAGCACACTGCTCGGTGGTAATGTCTACAACAGGTATTTCACCGCAATGTGTTAGCTCACGAATTGCGTCAATTACAGCATAGCTATCTGTCGTAATTTGGCCAAAGACAGTAAAACCACCATTTTGGTTATCTAAATTTGCGCTGTTGTCTTTTAAATTAAAAAACCATTGGCTGGTGGCACTGTTTGCATCATTGCCCAACTTTGCCATAGCGATAGTGCCTTTTACATTTGATAGAACAGGCTCGTTATCAACTGCATCTGATGTCTCAATTGCTTTAAACTCATTGTCATAGGTGAATCCACCACCTTGAATCACAAAGTTACTAACTGAGCGGTGAATCACTGTGTTGTTATACAATTCGTTATCAACATAACTCAAAAAGTTTTCAACTGTTTTCGGTGTGTGTTGATCAAATAAATTGATAGTGATGGTTCCTTGCGAGGTTTGCATTTCAACAACAGTCGCGCTACTAGCAAATGTTGTTACCGCTAAAAGCCCTGCTAATATCATTTTTTTCATTGTTTTTGTTTCCAGTTACAGTGTTGTTCTTATGTAAATTTAATGAAAATACTATACAAACACTGCATCAATTACGAGCTGCAAACCATTAATAATACAAATCAACTCAAAACGGTTACAATCGAGTTACACTTACTTACACCTTGTTCTTTATTCGTTGACGTTATAAAGAGACGCTGCTTAAAACTAAATGATCTCAATTCCATGGTTTTAATTTGTTAGGATGACCGCGACAACAAAAACACACAACAGGATCAACCGTCATGTCACAAAGCAATGAGCATATTTGCGACTTTGGGTTACATCAAGGTCAGTCGTATACAAAGCTCCCAGCCAGTTTTTTAAATTGGATGGTGGGTAACAATCATGAAAAATCAGCTCTCGCTGAGCAGGAACTTAACCGCAGGCAATTAGCGGCAACAGGACAATTAGAGACTGAAAACTAAAAAAGTAGCGCTGTAAACGTTATTTAGTCATAAATTTAGTTTAAACTACGCGTTTAATGAACAGAATCTGACAACACGGGTCACATTATGCGCGTAATTATTAGTTTTCTCTTACTATTAAGTGTTTCTGCTTGTAGTAATACCCCCCCCAAAAACGAATCAACCTCTTCAAATGAAGCTCGCTATTTAACTGTCTTACATACCAATGATAATCATGGTCGCTTTTGGCACAATGAAAAAGGCGAGTATGGTATGGCGGCACGCAAAACGTTGATTGATCAATTGCGAAATGATGCACAAAAACAAGGCCATGCTGTTTTACTGCTTTCTGGTGGCGATATAAATACAGGTATACCTGAGTCTGATTTACAATTTGCCGAGCCAGATTTTAAAGGTATGTCGTTGATAGGCTATGATGCAATGGCATTGGGGAATCACGAATTTGATAACCCTTTAAGTGTATTAAAGAAACAACAGCAGTGGGCAAACTTTCCCTTATTATCAGCTAATATTTTTGATAAAAAAACCGGTGAAAATGCATTTCAGCCTTATAAGGTATTTGATAAGCAAGGACTTAAAATTGCAGTTATTGGCTTAACCACTACCGATACAGCTAAAATTGGTAACCCTCAATATATTGGCGGTTTAGAGTTCAAAGAGCCGATAGACGTGACCAACACATTGGTAAACAAAATCAATCAGCAACACCAACCAGACATTACCATTGCCGTAACGCATATGGGCCACTATGTAGATGCTGCATTTGGTATTAATGCGCCAGGCGATGTAACACTTGCTCGTTCACTCCCTAAAAACACACTGGATATGATCATCGGCGGCCACTCTCAAGAGCCGATTTGTATGGCAGATAAAAACATCAATGATGATAATTTTGGCCCAGGTAAAGCTTGTAAACCAGATCAGCAAAATGGTACTTGGATCATGCAAGCACATGAATGGGGAAAATATGTAGGTAAAGCTGAATTTAAACTACAAAACGGCCAACTCAAATTAATTGATTACAAATTACTCCCTGTAAATCTATACATAGAACAACCACAAGCTGACGGCACTACAAAACCTGTTTTAGCTGCAAAATACATTACACCTAACCCAGAGCTCAAGTCATTTTTAGCTGACTACCAAGCAAAAGGTGCGAAACAAATTGAAGGCAAAATCGGCTTTGTTGACGCAAAATTAGAAGGTGACCGCAACAAAGTACGTTATCAACAAACTAATTTAGCACGCGTAATTATAGCGGCTCAAATGAGTACAGTCGGCGCAGATTTTGGAATTATTAGTGGCGGTGGTATTCGCGATAGCATTGCTGCTGGTGAAGTCAGTTACAAGGACATCTTAAAGGTTCACCCTTTTAAAAATCGTATTACTTACATGGATTGGCAAGGCCAAGATTTATGGGATTACTTAGACGTTGTAACAAGCTTCCCACCCGATGCTGGCGCTTACATGCAGTATCATAAAATGCGTTTCAAGCGCGAAAACGGAAAATTAGTCAATGTACTTATTAATGGCCAGCCACTGGACTTAAGCGCGACCTACCGTATGAGTATTAACAGTTATAATGCCTCTGGCGGTGATGGATATCCCACATTGACTGATCGTCAAGGGTTTGTGAGCACTGACGAAACTGATGCCCAAGCATTAAAACGTTTTTTTACAGAAAACAGCCCAATCAGTGCTGCAGCGTTTGCACCTAAATAACCTGAACTCGGGTTAAGAGATGTACTAATGTATTGATATTAAATCACAAATATATTTGTTCGTCTCCAGCCGGAGACTTTTANNAATTTACGCGTCAATAGCTGGCCTATTGCATGTAAATTCAACGCAGTTAGCGTTGAAAGTAGCCGCTGGAGATAGATTTATTATCTAGAGTTCAGGTTAAATAACCTTTAGCAAACAACTTACAGCGCCGAGGAACAATTGACCTCAGTGCTGGCGTGGCATTGTTATGTGTAGGCTCAAGACTATTTAATCTTACAATGCATGGTATTACGCAAAATAAGCGTTAAACCCACTCGTGTTAAATATTTACCCAGTTACTTACCAATCACTTCAATACATTCATTGCTAATTTGGTTCAAACCATAACTGTGCAGGCGCGAACGAGAGCCTTCGCCATGCGCTTTCGGCGGGTAATAAACCTCTTTTAATTCTGGGTATTCAACTAACACTTCATCTAATGCAGCACGAATTTCACTGAGTGTTTTTTCCAAACTGTTGGAAAAGTTGGGCCGTTTACGAATCGTGTGTCCGAGCTCTATTAATCGGTAAAAATATTTGTTTGCAATGTCTATCAACTCATCTGGCACATTTTTATTTTGATTTAAAATGGTATCTGGCTGTTCGCTGCAAAATTCAATCAGTGCTAAGTAAAAACATAATGGTTTATTAGCTAATGATACATTTAATGCTGCATCATGCGTACTACCCAACGTTTTAGTATTAAGGTCTACAACCAATTTAAACGGCTCTGGTACTTGGGTTTCATCTGCTTGCTTGCGTGCCCTAATAGCACCCGCTTTGGAGCGTTTAATACTCCCAGCCCAATAACCAAAAGCTAGAGCAAACAAAGCCAAAATTAAAGCACTTACTAAATCACCTAGCTGCCAAAATGTATGGTTAATCCGAAACGTGACTGCAACACTACTATCACTGGTTGCAAGTTGGCGAACAATTACCGACTTACTGCTTAAGTCTGCAGCTTCTATTTTCGTCTCACCAATAGCCTCCACTGTCACAACGTCACTTTTTAGCGCCTTATTCAATCGCCTAAGGTAGCCTTTGATTGCTGCACTATTGCCCGAATGTTTTAAAAACGTATTCGATAAATCTAAGCGAGGTATATCAAGGGCTATACGCTTTTCTGCTTGGGTAATAACATTCTCAATATTGTGTTGTTGTTGCAGATAACCCGCAGCTTTAAAAATCACTATAGAACATATAAAAACAAGTACTATAACCACTTGGCAAAATTTATTAATCATCACCCTCTCCTAAGAAAACAGCGCCTGAATCGCTGCATTGCCAATAGGGCTCAACATGATTGAAGTAAGTAGACGTTTGTGATTGTGATAACGCTAGTAAATTTGTTTGAATAGCACATAGCAAGTCAGTATTTTCGTGTTGCATTTTTAAATACCAGCGTGTGCCAATAATATTATTACTGATAGGCGTAATATAGTTTTTTGAAAAGCTTTGTTGATCTGTATTTTTCCAAAATGAGGCTATAATATCTACCTCACCGTTTGCGAGTAACTCCCTAAGTTCACTGTGGGAGCTTGCGTAGGTTACGTCTAAGTTTTCTAAGTTGATACCTAACTCTTTAAAGGTTTGTTTTGGTAAAATATGACCTGAGCGGCTGGTTGGATAATCTAGTAAGCCAATTCGCTTATCTAAAAAATACTGTTTTTCGATTTTAGGCTTTTCTTTTGCTGATATAAAAAATGCGGTATAGCTTGGAAAACCCACAATTGGTTGGTAGTTATAAGTAGATTCTGCCTTAAACGCAGACATAATATTGTTTTTCGCTAATATCAGATCAGCAATTCCTTTACCCACAAACTCAATACTGTCAGCAGTGCGATAACCCCAAAAACCTCGTACTTCACCGTATTGCTTTGTTACAACAGTATCTTCGCACAAACTCTTAATAATTGATTTAGCTACTTTTTGTGACGTTGCATAAATAATTAATTGTTCTTTGTTTTGCGAAGCAGATGTAAAACAACGGCTCGATGTTTCTATTAAAGGCTTCAGCGTTTTCGATTCAGTAGCCACAATCAATTGAGTGGTAAGCCAAAGCATCACAAAAAACAGTAGTAAAACTGTAACAAATGTAGAGTGAGATAATATCTGCTGCTTAATTTTCAAATCTTCAACAATCCAAAAGCGAATATATCACCATTTGAACAATTTTAATTACTCATTACAATAGGTAATTTTACTCAAAACAAATAACCCATTGATAAATATAGTTTATGAACAAGAAATTATGAATCTTGTTGAGTCCTTCCTATTCCACTAAAAATCAGGACAATTGACCTCTAAGAATAGTTCAGTACGCAGTTAATTTATTTTTAGGAAAATACAAATGTTAAGCAATCGGATTAGTGGTCTCAGTTGTTTTTTAGCTATTAGCATTCTTTTTACATCCCAAAATGCGCTCGCTTGGGGTCAAAATGGCCACAGGATTGTTGGCCAGGTTGCCGATAACCACATAACCGATACCACCCGCTCATCACTTAGCAAACTATTAGAAGGTGAAAGCCTTGCACAAATATCTACTTGGGCTGATGAAATGCGTTCGAACCCAAGCGAGTTTTGGCAAAAGAAATCCTCTCGCTGGCACTATATTAACTCCCCTACTAATTCTTCACAGTTTTCTCACGACCATTCTCATCAATTAAATAAAGATAACGTAAAAAATATTCTTGAAGGAATGTACTTTGCTATTGAGACGCTTAAGAACGAAAAAAGTACTGTGGACGCTAAACGTTTTAGCCTGCGGTTTCTTGTTCACTTAGTGGGTGATGCACACCAACCATTTCACGCTGGCCGTGCCGAAGATAGAGGCGGTAACCGCATAAAAATAACCTTCTTTGGTGAAAACACCAACCTGCATTCACTGTGGGATACCAAGTTAGTTGAAAGCGAAAACTTATCGTTCACTGAGTTTGCGCAATTTATCGACATTCATAATGCTGAAATAAAAGCTGAGTACCTTGCAAGCTCACCTGAGCAATGGTTAACCGAATCACATAACTTAGCCACTAACTTATACAAATTAGAAAACGATAAAGTTAGTTATAGCTACATTTACAACAATGTTCCGATTGTTAAAACGCGCTTACTTCAAGCCGGTATCAGACTCGCAGGGTTATTGAATACTTTGTTCGATAGCTCAGCAAAACCGTTAGACAAGGCACTTAAGATGCCATCTAACATCAATTAGTAAAAAACCTTAAATAACCTATTACACGGGAATCAACAAAATGAACAAGCTTCGTCTTTCGAAATTAACTGGAGCGGTAATACTCGCTTTAGGTGTTTCAACGAGTGCTATGGCAGCAGATACATCATCAGCAATGCGCGGTAAAATTACTACGCCTTCTGGCGCTGCCGCTGCCAATGTTAAAATTAAAGTTATCCACCAACCAACAGGTACTGTGAGTGAATTAACGACTAACGAAAGTGGTACGTTTATCGCAAATGGTCTTCGCGTAGGCGGTCCTTACACGGTTGTTGTAGATTCAGACACGTTTAACGACACAACGTTGGATAACATTTATTTAGAGCTAGGTGATACATATCGTTTATCGTCACAGTTAGCACCGTTAAGCATGGAAAAGATCGAAGTATCTGGCTATAAAATTGTACAACAGTCAGGTGGTTCTAGCAGCGTATTCGGTGAAGATACCATCGATAATATGCCAAGCTTTAATCGCGATATTAAAGATGTTGCCCGTTTAAACCCACTTGCAAGCATCAACGGTAATGGCGAACTAACATTTGCTGGTAGCAACCCGCGTTCAAATAGCTTAACAGTTGATGGCATTGGCCAAAACGATGACTTCGGTCTTAACTATGGTGGTTACCCAACTGCTCAACCTCCTGTAGCACTTGATGCGATCGAACAAATTTCTGTAGATGTTTCTCCTTTCTCTGCATCTAAAGGCAACTTTGGTGGAGGCACAATCAACGCCGTAACAAAGTCAGGTACTAACGAGTTTAAATTTTCTGGTTTTTACGAAACATCAACACCTGATATCGCCGGTGATGTGGACAGCATTTCACAAATTACAGCTGATGGCAGCCCTGTATTAGATAAAGATGGCCACCGCACCTATGAAGTTAACAAAGTATCACCAAACCAAACAGAAGAGCGTTTTGGCTTTAATATTGGCGGCCCGCTAATTGAAGATAAACTATTTTATTTTGTAAACTACAACAGCTGGAAGAGCGAGCTTGACCTAGATTACGGTTTTGAAGATTCAGGCGCGACCAACGAGTACGATGTATCTGAAGAAAGCTTTAACCAGTTTATCTCAATTCTAGATTCAGTTTACGGCATGCAAGACTCATTAGGTGGTGACCCTGAAGATAGCAATGAATCTTTATTGGTTAAACTAAGCTGGAACGTTAATGATGATCACCGTTTAGACTTTACTTACCAGTGGCAAGATGATCAAGATGAGCGTAATTTTGGCACAGGCGGTAGTACGGTTGATTTAGCATCATCACGTTACACCTATGCAACTAAGTTTAATAACTTCTCATCAAAGCTTTACTCTGATTGGAATGAAGACTTCTCTACTGAAATCGGTATTGCATACAAAGATGTTACTTCTGACAGCATTACAAATTCAAACATTGGTAGTGTAAAAGTTGAAGAACGCTTCCGTGGGCCTGCATTCCAGTTTGGTACTGACGAATTCCGCCATGCAAACTCTTCTGCAACTGAAACCCTTACCTTAACGCTTGACGCAACCTACCTTTTAGATGAGCATGAGCTTAGCTTTGGTGCGCGTTACGAGTCACTTAACCTTTATAACCTATTTGCTGCAAACTCACTAGGGTCTTGGGAATTTGATACGTTTGACGGATTTGCAAACCGTGAAGTAGGTAACTTTAGAGATACGTATGACTTCTCTTACAGCAATGCGTACACAAATAACCCAGCAGATACAGCATACGATGCAACTCGCAGTCAATTAGCGCTATATATTGAAGATACTTTCTACATTGGCGACGATTTAGAATTATCAGCAGGTATTCGTTATGAGCGTTTAGCGTCAGATGACAAACCAACGCTGAATGAAAACTTTGCGAGCACCTATGGCTTTACTAACCAAGAAAACCTAGACGGTTTAGATATTATTTTACCACGTGTTGGCTTTAAGTATTATGCAACCGAAGCCCTTACTATCAATGGTGGTATTGGTCGTTTCCAAGGTGGTATTCCAAACGTATGGTATAACAATTCATACCAAAATGACGGTATTACATTCGTTGCAGCACCACAAAGCGCTATCGACGAATACTATGCGGCTAACCCTGCAGACATTACCGTTGTACCAGATGAAATCAAAAACACGTTAGTTCAAGGTGCAGGTAGCACGAACTATGTTGATCCAAACTTTGAATTACCTTCAAGCATTCGTTCGCAAATAGGCTTTGAATACGATTTTGATTCAGCATTACTAGGCAACGGCTTTAAATGGCAGGCAGAAATTGCTTACCATGTTAAAGAAAATGAAGCGGTTTGGCACAACACAGCCATTCGTCCTGTTGGCACAGCTGCTGATGGTGATCGTTTAATTCAAGAGAGTATCTACACTGGCGATTTACAAGATAACTTTGATATTGCGATGACCAACTCGTCTGAAGATGGCCGTTCAGTTGTATTCTCAACAGCTCTTGCAAAAGAGTGGGACAACGGTCTTTATATTTCAACAAGCTATGCGCACCAAGATATCACTGAAGCAGCATCAGGTTCTTCATCGCGTGCACAAAGTAACTACCAGTACAACATTACGCAAAACCGTAACCAAGATTTAGCGCACCGTGGTTCATATGAAGTTGAGCACAGCTTTAAAATCAACGTGAGCTACAACACTGAGTTTTTCGCAGGTTATGCAACTAAGTTCAACATGTACTTTGAGCGTCGTTCAGGTCGTCCATTTAGTTACACTATGGGTATGTTCCGTGATGGTGATTTAGGTGACTCACGTGATTTTAACTCAAGCTCTGCTTACTTAGCGTATATCCCAACAGGGGCTGATGACGCTAATGTAAACTGGGAAGAATCAGGCATGACTTGGTCAGAACTTGAAACACTCCTAAATCGTGCAGGTATTTCTGAACGTGGCACTATCCTAAACCGTAACACAGGTACTCAACCTTGGGTTACCACAATGGATGTAAGCATCAAGCAACAAATCCCTGGTTTTGCTAAAGGCCACAGCGGTGAGGTTTACTTCATGGTTGATAACTTCGCAAACTTGCTTAATAGCGATTGGGGTGTTGAAAAACGCCTAGGTTTCTCTGACCAAGCTGTGTATGACTTTGGTGGTTTAGATGACCAAGGCCGCTACATCATCGATAGCCGTTATAACGGTGCTGATGTTCGTAACTACAGCCAAATCACAACGTCATCATCTGCATGGCAAGCTAAAATTGGCATTAGCTACAAGTTCTAATACCACTGTGTAAGTGAATACTCAAAAACCCGCTTTATTGGCGGGTTTTTTTATATCTAAAATAATCGATTTCATACTACTGTCATAAAAAACACCTAAATTACAGTGTATTTCATGATTAAGGCACTCATTTCAGCGCCTATCATTATTTTTATTACAAATTTGTGTGCAATGTAATCTATTTGTAATAAAATGAATGGGTACAATTTATTGCTTAGCAAACCAAGCATGTTACAACTTAAAATTACTAAAATATAATACCTTACACGGGAAATTAATAATGAAAATTCAACTACGCAAAACTGCGTTATCACTTGCTATTGCAGCATGTGTTGGCGCAAGTGGTGCTGCTTTTGCAAATGAAACTGCATCATCTGTAAAAGGTCAAATCACAGGCCCTAATGGTAACCCTGCCTCAGGCACGCAAATTACTATTATTCATATACCTTCTGGTTCAACAAAAACAACAACGGTAAACGAACAAGGTAACTTTTCTACAAAGGGTTTACGTGTTGGTGGCCCATACAAAATAATCGTAGATTCTGATACTTACGAAGACGCGCAACTAGACGACGTCTATTTAACACTAGGTCAAACTTACCCTATTTCTGTGGCCCTGCGTTCACAACAAATGGAACAAATTGTTGTAAGTGGTGCACCTATCAGCTCACAATCAGGCAGCACTGGCCCTGCTTCTCATTTCTCTTTAGATGATTTAGAAAACAAACCAGCGATCAATCGTGACTTAAAAGACGTTATTCGTGCCGACCCACGTATCTATATTGACGAGACAAACGCAGGCGCTATTAACTGTGGTGGTGGTAACCCACGTTTCAATAGCTTAACTGTTGATGGTGTTCGTATGAACGATAACTTCGGTTTGAACTCAAGCGGTTATCCAACTGAAAGAATGCCATTCTCTTTCGATTCAATCGCACAAGTAGCCGTAGAGCTTGCACCATTTGATGTACAATATGGTGGTTTCACATCATGTAACATCAACGCAGTAACTAAGTCTGGTACAAATGAAATCAAAGGTGGTTTTTTCTACGACTACACCAATGATGCAATGTCTGGCGATTCAATCGAAGGCGAAAAACAAGACTTAGGTGACTACTCAGAAAAACGTTATGGCTTTAATGTGGGTCTTCCGCTAATTGAAGATAAGTTATTCTTGTTCACTTCATACGAAAAGCTTGAAGGCGCACAAATTTTTGACTATGCCCCGTTTGCAAATGGCCGTATTGACCAAGCAACGGTAGACCGCATTAGACAAATTTCTATCGACTCTTATGACTACGATCCAGGTACTATGGTACCGAGTATGCCAGTTGAAGATGAAAAAATCTTAATCAAACTTGATTGGAACATCAGCAACGATCACCGTGCAAGCTTTGTGTATAACTACAACGATGGTTATTCACTGGCGCAATCTGATAGTGGTTCTAGCCGTTTATCTTTATCAAATCACTTCTATGAGCGTGGCGCAGAGCTTCAATCATACGTAACGTCGTTCTACTCAGATTGGACAGATGACTTTTCAACTGAAGTACGCGTAGGCTATTCAAAGCTTGATAACCGTCAAAATTCACTTGATGCTGCATCAGGTTTTGGTGAGTTTAGAGTCGATACTGGTGATGTTGACGTATACCTTGGTCCAGATGATTCTCGCCAAGCGAATAAACTTAAATACGATAACTTATCGCTTAAACTTGCAGGTACTTACTACCTAGAAGACCACGAACTTTCATTTGGTTATGAGCGTGAAGAGCTAGATGTATTCAACTTATTTGTACAACACAATGAAGGTGAATACCGTTTCTTAGATACTAAAGAAATGATAAATGGAGTCGAAACCAAAGTTACCGGCCTTGAAAATTTTGAAAAAGGGGTTGCACGTGTTTACTACGGTAACGCAGCAAGCCATAACCCAGACGATGCAGCGGGTGAATTCAAATACGCGTTAAATACTTTATATTTCCAAGATAAGTTTGACCTGATTGATTACGATATTTCAATTGTTGCCGGTCTTCGTTATGATTTTTACACCAGTGATGATGTACCAACACATAACCAAAACTTTGAAGATCGCTACGGTTTTTCAAACAGCCAAAACTTAGACGGTATTGACTTATTACAACCGCGCTTAGGTATTAACTGGATTTACAACGATCAGTTAGAGTTCCGCGGCGGAATTGGCCTTTATTCTGGCGGTAACCCAAATGTATGGATTTCAAACAGCTACTCAAACGATGGCGTTCGTAATATCCAGATTGATCAAAAAGGGATGCAAATCTTAGGTGATAACGCAGTTGCATTTAATGGCAATGGCCAACCTGGTTACGACATTCCACAAGACCTTTATGACGAAGTTGGTCAAGGTGGTGCTGATGCAAGCACTAACGTTACAGATCCAAACTTTGAAATTCCTTCAGAGTGGAAGTACTCAATAGGTGCGACATACATCACTGAAAACGATTACGTGTTTAACGTTGATTACCTTTACACTGATAAGCAAGATTCTGCTGTAGTAAAGAATTTAGCAAATGTTAAAACGTCTGTTGCGCCTGATGGCCGTCCAGTTTACAGCGATAGCAATCACCCAAGAAATTCAGATTTCCTTCTTACCAATGTAAAAGGTGACGACGCATACTCGCAGATTTTATCATTAGCGATGAATAAATCTTTCGATAACGGTGTAGATTTAGCACTTTCATATGCTTATACCATCGCAAAAGATGTTCACCCAATGACCAGCTCTGTGGCATTTTCAAACTACCATGGTGTAGCGGTATCAGATCCAGAAAACCCAGGTCTTGCAACGTCTAACTACGAAATCCCTCATCGTTTCACTATGAGCGTATCGTACAACCATGAAATTTTTGATGGCTACGAGACTAAGTTCAACTTATTTGGTCAAGCTCAGCAAACAAACCCGTACTCGTACGCGTTTGATTCGCGCTCAGGTGGTTTAGGCTTTAACGACAACAGCCGTCAATTACTTTACGTACCAACGCTTGACGACAGCCAAGTTGTGTATGGCGATGACTTTGACCAAGCTGCATTTAATGAGTGGGTTGAAAGTGAAGGCCTAACACGCGGTAAAATTAACAACCGTAACAGCGTCGATGGCGACTGGTGGGTAACGTTAGATTTCAAAGTTGAGCAAGAGTTTATGGGCTTTGGCGAAGGCCAAAAAGGTTCAGCTTACTTTGTTATCAAAAACATCGGTAACATGATAAACGATGACTGGGGCGTACTTAAAACGGGCAGTGCACTACAAAGTGCTGTTTCAGCTGACATCGTGAATGGCCAATATGTATTTAATGAGTTTAAAGACCCATCAGGTACAAGCATTGAGTCAAGACCATCACTATGGGAAATGCGTGTTGGTGTTAAATACACTTTCTAATTTTCCAAGTTAATTTGGTACACGTTATTCTAAAGCCCATCTTTTGATGGGCTTTTTGTTTTACGCCTCTAATTTTGTCTGTAATTTATTTAAGCAACTTAACAAAACCGTATACTCATCTTGCGTTAATGATGCTAATAAATCTTGCTCCCACGCTAATGCAGCTGGTGCCAGTTGTTGATATAAACTATGACCTTCATCACTCAGTGCCAGTAGATTGGCTCGCTTGTCTTGTGGATTCTCTAAACTCAACACATAACGCTTATCTATTAATGCTTTGATAGCGCGTGACACAGTTGATTTATCCATTGCTGCTTGCTCACACAGAGCTTTTGCATGGCTTTGCCCAAACTGCGCTAAATTAAATAAAATACGCCATTGTGGAATAGTTAAGTCGCTTTGTTGTTGATATACATCCGCAAACTCCTCACTCATTTTACTGGCTAGGTTTGCTAATCGATAAGGTAAAAAGGTCGCTAAATCGAGTGCCATCTTCTTAAATCTCCGCCCAAATGGGCTTTACAGTCGTGTTTTGCCTGTCCATAAATATGTACAGCACGATAAAAACAGAAGGTTTGAATTTAATCTCACATGAGAGTATCTTACAGTAAAACACAAAGGAGTCGAGTGATGACAAGCGAATTAAAATACATGACAGGGTTTGGTAATGAGTTTGAAACCGAAGCCCTACCCGGTGCATTACCTATTGGTCAATTTAGCCCTCAAAAAGTAAAATATGATTTGTACGCTGAACAATTTAGTACAACAGCGTTCACTGCCCCGCGTGCTGATAACCGTCGCACTTGGATGTACCGTATTCGCCCTTCAGTGGTACAAGGTGATTACACTGCAATAGACAATGGCTTAATTCGCACAGCACCAATCACTGAAGTACCGACTCCACCCACTATGTTACGTTGGAACCCTATTGATATTCCAAGCCAACCTACAGATTTTATAGATGGTCTGATCACAATGGCGGCCAATGGCAATGCTAATGGCCAAGCAGGGATTGGTATTCACGTATATGTAGCCAATAAATCAATGACCGACCGCTATTTTTATAATGCTGACGGTGAAATGCTGTTTGTTCCGCAGCAAGGCGAGCTACTGCTTAAAACTGAATGTGGTAACTTAACTGTGAAGGCTGGTGAGATTGCGGTAATACCTCGTGGTATTAAATTCCAAGTGATGCTACTAACTGACACGGCCCGAGGTTATATTTGTGAAAACTACGGCCACGCATATGTATTAGCTGAGCGAGGCCCTGTGGGCGCAAACGGCTATGCAAACGATCGTGATTTTCAATACCCTGTGGCCGCGTTTGAAGATAAAGAAGGCGAGTTTGAATTAATCGCTAAGTTTAACGGCAATATGTTCAGCTGTGATATTGGTCACTCCCCGCTAGATGTTGTCGCGTGGACAGGCAATAGCGCGCCGTATAAATACGATTTAGCACGCTTTAATGTGATGAACACAGTAAGCTTTGATCACCCAGATCCGTCAATTTTCACAGTGCTTACGTCACCATCAGGTACTGAAGGCGTTGCAAATATTGATTTTGCAATCTTCCCGCCACGTTGGATGGTCGCTGAAAACACCTTCCGCCCACCTTATTATCACCGTAATATTATGAGTGAATTTATGGGGCTAATTGAAGGTGTGTACGATGCCAAAGAGCATGGTTTTGTGCCTGGTGGAATGAGTTTACATAATTGTATGTCGCCACATGGGCCAGAAGCCGATGTATTTGAAAAAGCGTCAAATGCTGAACTTGAGCCTCAGCGCTACGAAAACACCCTCGCCTTTATGTTTGAGTCGCGCTATGTAATTTCGCCTACAAAATATGCCCTCGAAGGCAAAGAGCGCCAACCAAACTATACTGATTGCTGGCGTACAATTAAAAAACATTTTAAAGCTGAATAAGGTCATTTCATGAAACTGTATACTTATTTTCGTTCATCTGCGGCTTATCGTGTGCGTATTGCACTTAATTTAAAAGCCATTGATCATGAGCTAGTACCTGTAAACTTATTAAAATCAGAGCAGCAAGGTGAGCACTACCTGAGTAAAAACCCACAAGGGTTATTACCCGCGCTGGAAACTGAGGAAGGAGTGCTAGGGCAATCGTTAGCCATTTTAGAATACCTTGATGAAACGTACCCTCAACACCCGTTGATTTACGGCAATGCATGGGAAAAAGCACAAATCCGTAATTTAAGTTATGCCGTAGCGTGCGATATTCACCCTATCGATAACTTGCGCGTACTTAAGTATTTAAGCACTGAGCTTGCGGTTGATGATGAAGCCAAAAATAAATGGTACCGTCATTGGGTTGAAGTAGGCTTTGAAAAGCTAGAGTTATTACTGGATGAGAAGCATGATTTTTGTGTTGGAGATAAACCGAGTCTAGCTGATGTATGTTTAGTGCCACAAGTATTTAATGCGTTGCGCTTTAATGTCGATATGACTGCGTATCCAAAAATAGCAGCCATATACGCGCATTGTAATACGTTAGCTGCATTTAGTGATGCAGCACCGCAAAATCAGCTTGATGCTGGCTAACTGCTCAGCGCGCTGTGTATCACAGTAACATGCTCAATTAAATCTAAGCCCAGATCGGTTAAATATCCGCCGTCTGGGCTATCTATAATCCCTTTTTCAAATAAACGCTGTGCGGCACTAATAACACTGTCGTCTGCATCGCTATGAATCTTAATACCTTGCATTTTGCTGCTAACAGGAAATTTAGCAAGCAGTTCAAATTCATCCATCATCTTTTGGTTAAATTGCATGTGTTCACCTTGTTTTCGAAATTATTATTTTATTGATTATTTACCCTAACACATTTTATACCCAAGTCACTCTAAAACACTTATTTAGCAACCAATTGAAAAATTGCTACTGGTAATTCTTGGTAACTTGGGTATAAGCTTAGTGGAGTTATTTTTTAATGCAAAGGCTGAATATGAGAATTTTAACTACTATAGGTCTATGTTTTGTTTGTTTTATTTACTCTGTAAATAGCTTTGGAGACAATCTAAAAACAACATTATTATTAAATCCACAAGATGTTATTAACCAGCAATCTGTCTGTTGGTTTGATGATAAACGCTACAGTGAAGGTGCTGTCGTTATCATGGCTAATTTAAAAGTCATATGTACTGCAAAAAAACCGCAACATAATAATAGTTCATTGATGTGGTTAATGCTCAGTGATGAAAACGAGATTATTTATCCAAAAGCACCTAAAACAATTCGGGTTAATTAGCCAAAACTGGGGTTATTTAATACTGCACAAAGATATCGCGTTGGTATCACCGGCCACTTAGGCTACAATAGCCCCGAATTTTTTAACGCTATAGTGAATTATGAATCAGCAAGCTAACAATCCATTGCACGGTATAACACTTGAACAAATCGTCGTAAAACTTGAACAAACAATCGGCTGGAAAGCCATGGGCGAACAAGTGGACATTCGCTGCTTTAAGTCTGATCCTAGCGTTAAATCGAGCCTTAAATTTTTACGCAAAACCCCTTGGGCACGCACTAAGGTAGAACAGCTTTATCTTGATAACTGTGTTGAAACAAAGCCGCAAGCAGGCGGCTTCGTCTGGCCAAGTATTAAAAAGTAATTAAACTGGCTGCTCTGCACACACTACAGCGAGTGAGCTAGGTTCAATTTCGATCACTAATTCATTTGCTGTTTTAACTTCACCATCTATGACATATTTAACCTCATCATCAGCGCTTACCACCACCCGACGAGCATTGGTGTGGTGCGAGTTTATCGCTAAGTGAGCCTGCGTTACACTGCTTAAAACAAGCTCTGCAATGCTAAGCACATTGGTCGAATTATCTACATTGGGCGTTAGCCAATTAACATCTAGTAAGCCATCATTGTGATCCGGCTGACCGTTAGCTTGGGCCAACAATGTAGTAAACGGCGCAGCATTGGCAACAATCAGACTGTTTGTAAATAATTCTTGAGGCGCATTGTCATCTAACTTTACACTCAACTTTTGCGCTTTTTGCTGACCTAATGCCTGCCAAAAACCTTGTAAGTATGCAACTTGGCCAACCGCGTTCTTACTTTCGCGATCAGCTTTTTCGATCATCGTTTGCTCAAAGCCAATTCCAGCCAATAGCAGCATAAGCTCGCCATTACAGTAAGCTGTATCCATACGTTGAGTTTGACCATCTATGATAAGGTCACATGCCGTTTCAACAGGGATTAATTTAGATTTTATCCCCATCAAAACATGAGCAAGGGCATTAGCTGTACCCAACGGAATTATGCCGAGTTTACAATCGGTATTAACAAGTACACTGGCAACCTCTGTAACTGTTCCATCGCCGCCACAGGCAATAATCAAATTTGGGCTGTCACTCATAGCTTGCTTTGCTAATACAATACCATTTTCTTCTTTTGAGGTTGTTAACACTGTCAAATCGTAATAGGCAGACAAGCGATTAATAATCATGTCCTTTTTTTGTTGCCACAGTTTTGTACCAGATACTGGGTTTGCAATTAACACTGCTTTATTTTTTATAAGTAACTCCCCACTACGATGGCGTTTAACTAAATGACGTAATTGGTGTTTATTGAGGTTAGCTGTTTCACGGGTCTCTTTAATTTGTGCTAATACTTGATGAACATCAGCGTCCTTATTTTGACTCAATAAATAAGCTGCCATAACAAATACTGACCGTCCACGACCCAGTGCACAATGCACCACCACACGGCGATTAGCTTTAATATGATGGTCAATCCAGTTTAAAGCTTGATTAAGCTGTGATCGCGTAGGCACGCGATGATCAAGTACAGGGATATTCAGGTATTTGATATTCTCTTGAGTGGATGACCATTCTAGTCCATCGAACTCGCAAGTTACATCCAAGATAGCTGTAATATTATTCTCTTTCATGGTGTCTATGTCTGAAGGAAATAAGCGACACGCTAAAAATAAGTGATCATTTATCTGTTGTAATGGCGGTACTTTATCTCTTTTTCGGCTCCAAGCGTTGTACACTTGTGCACCCAATAAAAAAGGCACAAAAGCCCAGCGGATATAAAAGGGAATGACTCCGTTTTCACGCTTACGAAAAATTTTGGCTACGTTAAACACATACGCACCACCTACAAGTAGCAATGACAGTGCAGTCCAATAAAACATAATGGAAAAATAAACAGCATCAACTTGCCAGCCCATCACAATAAAAACCACTGCCAATACAATATAACTAATTGCGGCCCACATAGATTCTCCTTTGTTATTAATTTTATGTGGTTAGTACTGAATGAACAAACCACTTTGTAGGTTAGTTTGCAATAATTACGCCGAGATAATTAAAATAAAAGTTGTTATATTTCAATAACTAAAATTTTCATTTTGAAAGCTTTGCGTTGATTTTACACACAGGTGTGAGTTACTTACAGTTTAAGGGTAGGATATTGAAATGAAAAAGCCCAAGTTTCAGCATACCAGTATTATGGCTAGCTTTCTCTTAGGCATAATGAATTACACAGAAATTAAACGTCTACTTTGGTTAACCAACCATGTGTATCTGGTGCTTTACCCCACTGAATATCATTCAATGCTTGACGTAAACGGGTTGTCGTTGGACCCGGCTCGCCAGTACCTACTTTATATTCTTTATCATTATGAATAAAAGTCCCCACCGCAGTGAGCACAGCAGCTGTACCAGAAAGCGCAGCCTCAGTGCCTGGCTTAGCTGCACGCTCTAATAATTCAGTAACTGTAAAGTTACGTTCTGACACTGTCATGCCTAAATCTTTGGCAATAGTCAAAATACTGTGGCGTGTTACACCGTGTAAAAATGTGCTGTCGAGCGCTTTGGTGATGATCTCGTTACCATCAATTAAAATAAAGTTAGCAGCACCGGTTTCTTGTACGTCACCACCTGGGCAAAATAAAATTTGATCTGCTTGGTATTTTTCACGGGCTGCTGAAATTGGTGCCAATGCACTGGCATAATTACCACCACTTTTAACCATTCCCATGTGCGGCGCACAGCGCATACCATCTTCTTCTAGTAATACGCGCAGTGCGGTTGAGCCACCAGCGAAGTAATCCCCTACTGGTGAAAGCAATACATACATAAGTGAACTTGCAGAGGGAACCGCCGCTTTGCCAATTGCAGCTTCAGTGCCAATGTGCGTTGGACGAATGTACATTGATCCCGGTGGTAAAGGTGTTTCGTCGGCGTATTCTTTTACTATATCTGTGATCATTGTTTTAAGCTTTGGCCCTTCAAAGCTTGGCAAACTTAATAACTTCGAGCTTTGCTGCATACGCGCAATATTTGCATCCATTCTGAAAATGTATACTGAGCCATCATCATGGCGAAATGCTTTTAAACCTTCAAAACATGTACTCGAATAGTGAAGAACGTGTGCTCCAGCGTGTAGTTCTATTTTATCTGATGGAACAATTTCACTCTCACTCCAAGCATTATCAGTAAATCTCGCTTGGATCATTTGTGGCATAAATACCGTACCAAATGCTGCCATTTTAATCTCTCTTGTGTTGTGTGCTTTTCCCACAGTGTATTACATTCACCCACTGTTTAACCATATCTAAAAGGGTGCTTTTATTATGGAAAAACACATTTTTTTAACCTTTTAGCCTATTTTTGCTTTAATTGTATTAATTTAATACGTTTAGTATGCTTAAAAACTGATCGACTATGCTTGCCAAGCCGTAAATCACTGCTAGATTTAAAGCATTATACTCTGCACTTAACCCTACAATTTATTTTGCATCCAATTATCAACCTCAAACGTTTACTAATAATAACAACAGGAACTCTATGGAAATCGATGAACTATTACCGCTGCTGAGTCAAACAGCGCAAGGAAATAAACAGGCTTTTGCAAAACTATATAATGCAACCAGCCCAAAACTATTTGCCATCAGCTTAAAAATGTTAACAAATCGCGCTCATGCGGAAGAAGCATTGCAAGATGCGTTCGTTAAAATATGGCATAACGCATCTGAATACCAAGCCAGCAAAGGAACTGTTATTAGCTGGATGATCAGTATTGTACGGTATCGAAGCTTAGATTCACTGCGTTATCATAAGGTTCGTAAAGAACAAAGCCTAGATGATGACAACGATCACTTTGAACCTGTTGCAGATACTGCAATAACTGTCGATTACGAAGATAAAACTAAACTCGTTGATTGTATGGAACAATTGGATGAGCAGCAAAAACAAGCGATCCATTTAGCCTATTATAAAGGGTTAACTCACAGCGAATTGGTGGATCACGTAGACACTCCACTTGGCACAGTTAAAAGCTGGATCAGACGGGGCTTACAACAGCTGCAGAGGTGCTTAACGCTATGAATTATGACAATCAAAAGCTGATAGATATGCTTGCAGCAGAGTATGTTTTAGGCACACTTACAGGCTCAGCTCGTAAGCGTTTTCAACGCTTAATGCTCACTTCTACACGTATTAGAGAAGCAACGTGGATATGGGAACAACACTTAAATAACTTAGCGAGCTCAATACAATCAGAGCAACCAAGTGATAAAGTTTGGCAAATTATATCTCAGCGTATCGATGCTTCTAAGCCAATACAATCATCCACTGACTCAAATGTCATCAAGCCCAAAGCACATATTTGGAAGGCATGGTCTTTAATTGCGACAGCGGCCAGTATTATACTTGCAGTGATTATTTGGCAGCCACAAGCGCCGGTGCAACCCACACAACAAATTGCTTTGTTTAAAGATGCAACAGAGCAACCATTGTGGTTTATTGATATAGATGAGCAAAACTTATCTATTAAAGCCAGTGACAAATTAGTTGCAAGAAACGATAAAGACTACCAATTATGGATGATTCTCAAAGGCCAAGATACCCCCATTTCTTTAGGTATTTTACCAAAAGATGGCGTCAAATCATTGCTCAAAGATAGCCGTTTTAGTGCCCAAGATATTGCACTACTGGCGATTAGTTTAGAGCCAATTGGTGGCTCACCTACGGGTCTGCCTACAGAAGTATTGTATACAACAGAGCTTATATTGCTTTAACAAATGCACCTTAAGTAATTAAAATGCATTCCCACTATTCAGTGAAATAATACAAAGCCAGCATTAGCTGGCTTTTTGGCTTTTGTTAATTAGCGCACTGTAATCCATAACAATAATGCAAAATAATAAAAAATAAAAAAGCAATATAATCAGTGACATAAGAGTAAATTTCACATTTATTTAAATTAATCTTACATTTCCTGCATCCAATCAAACCGCTCCCCCGTTATTAGCTATGAATATAATCTAAAACTAAAGGAAGCAATCATGAAAGTATTAACTCCGTCCATTTTAGCAGTAGTAGTATGCAGCACCTTAGTAAGCGTCCCAATTGAGGCATCTAGCCACCGTGAGGCGCCAAACATTAGTCGCTTTCCAACGTTAGACTCAACCGACTTTTATGCATTTAATAGTTATGAGCAAGGCCGAGGCGACTACGTGACATTTATTGCCAACTATATTCCATTGCAAGATGGTTATGGCGGGCCAAATTATTTCGCTATGGATCCTGATGCCACTTACAGTATTCATATTGATAACGATGGTGATGCTGTTGAAGACATTACTTTTGCCTTCAACTTTAAAAGCATGCTGCCAAATGATAATAATGGCGTAGCGTTAACAGTTGGCCCTGCTGATAACCAGCGCACTGTCGCTGTGCCTTTAAAAAATGTAGGTGGTGTTGCCTCTGGTGATAATTCAGCGGTTAATTTTAGCGAATCATACACCATGAGCATGATATCAGGCCCTATGCGCACTGGCACAAAAACGATGCTCACTAACAGCAACACGAATACAAACGAGTTTGGTAAACCACTTGATTATATTGGTAATAAAACATTTAGCTCAATGGACGGCTACAAAACGTACGCCGATCAATTTGTTTATAATGTAGCTGTTCCTGGCTGCGACGCTATGGCAAAAGTATTTGTTGGACAACGTAAAGACCCATTTGTTGTAAACCTAGGTAAAACATTTGATTTGGTTAACTACGTTCCAGTAGAAGGTGATAGTGCACCAGGTGCAGGTGATGGCGAAGGCTTCCCAGGCGGCATAACACAAAGTATGGATAATGATGACCTTAAGGATAAGAATGTAACCGCCATTGCTGTTGAAGTTCCTAAGGCATGCGTAACTGGCGAAGGTAATGGCACTATTGGCTCATGGACTACTGCAAGCTTACCGCAAGCACGTATTTTAAATCCAAATGCAAAATTTGCTAACAATGCGGCTAACGGCGGAGCGTTAACACAAGTATCGCGATTAGGTAACCCACTGGTCAACGAACTTGTTATTGGTTTAAAAGATAAAGATACATTCTCAACATCTCAACCAAAAGACGACGCACAGTTTATTGACTATGTGACACACCCTTCATTACCTGAGCTACTGAATATTCTCTTTAAAGATGCAGTAAATACAACGCTTGGCGCTAACCTAGAAACACTTGCTCCAACTAACTTTCCTAGAAATGACCTAGTTACAGCATTTTTAACTGGCTTCCCTGGTGTTAACCAATTAGCAACGGTCACGGGCGCCGAAATGCTACGCCTAAATACGGCTATTGCCGCAAAAGCGCAAGCCGATCAATCTGCTTTTGGTGTTGCTGGTGATGATTTAGCGGGTTTCCCAAATGGTCGTCGCCCTGGTGATGATGTAGTCGATATTGCCCTGCGTGTTGTTATGGGCCGCCTATGTTACCCAGTGCCTGTAAATGGCACCGATACTGATTTAGGCCTGTGTACCAGTGATGATGCAAGTGTCGGTAACGTGCCGTTTACTGATGGTGCTCCACTTGACGCAACGATGATGGATTCAACTTTCCCGTACCTTGCAACACCGCTTGCAGGGTCTAAATAAGGAGAAACTCATGCAACAGTTAAAATTATCACACATTGCGACCCTACTCACAGTTTTGGTGCTTAGTGGCTGTAATAACGATGATGACAAAAATAGCGTAGAGCCACCACCAGTGGTGAATAAAGCACCTACCGCATCTGCAGAAATGGTTACAACACAAACCGAAGTAACCATTGAAGATATGCTACAAGGCACTGATCCTGAGGGTGATACGCTGACATTTAGTTTAGTCACTGAACCTATGCTAGGCATGGTTGTAGTTAATACTGATGGTAGCTATGTTTACACACCAAATGCAGAAGCAACTGGCACAGACAGTTTTACTTTTGCTGTAAGCGATGGTGTCAATGAACAAGTAACTGCCATGGTTGATATTACAATTGAAGTACTGGAAGTTGACTTTGCCCAGTTTAGTCGTGCTGCGTTTAATCAAGCGCCTACAGACAAGCCGCTAAGTGTTAACGGACGTACCTTTACTAATGCCGATGCAAAAGTCAATTATGACGACTTGCTAACGGATAATTAAGCTTTTTAATACCAACTTGCAGGCCATGGAAGGCCTTTTTAGGAGACACTATGTTGATTCGTGCCTTTACTTACTTTGCTCTAGTACTTTCACCTTGTTTATTCGCTGAACCCATTATACCTGCCGATAACACTATAATAGCCAAGGCACGCTCTGTTAGTACGGCGGTATTGAATAATAATGAGTTAATGGCATTACTCATTACAACACAGCAAGTAGGTCAAACAGAATTACGCCAAGGGCTGTTAAAATCACAATTAGAATTGCGCTACAAACAATCTAAAACACCCGATATTGGTTACATGTACGCTCGTGTTTTACAACGTGAACATCAATTTGAACAAGCATTAAGTATTACTCAAGAAGTTTTACAAAAAGACCCCCAACACGTTAATAGCCATCTACTTCAAGCAAATATGTTGATGGTACAAGGCAAATTCACCGCAGCAAAACAACAATGCTTAAATCTTGTAGGCTTAGCACCTATGGATGTAGTAAACACATGTGCATTAGATGCATTAAGTCAAGATGGCCAATTAACACAAAGCTATCAAAGTTTAAAAAATAGTATTGTTATTAATAAGCAAAATGAAACCACCCGTCATGTGCTTGGTGAGATGGCGCTTAGGCTTAATAAACCAAAAGCAGCATTGGATCATATTCGCTCAATTGAGTTAAATACAGCCCCTGTCAGTTTGGTTGTATTGTGGGCTGATATTCATTTAGCTTTAGGGTCTTATCAAAAAATACTGAACTCTTTACCTTCACTAACTCACGATAATGAAAATTTAGAAGATGCATTATTACTTCGTTTAGCGATTGCCGAGCGAAACAACACAAAAAACCCACAAACTCAATGGCAAACTCTTATGTCAAAACGCGTGCAATTAAGAGAACTGCGCCAAGATGTATTTCATGCCAGCGATCTTGCTCGTTATTATTTAGACCTTGATCAACAGCCTGATAAAGCACTTTATTGGGCAAAAATTAATTGGCAGCAGGCAAAGCTACAAGCAGACCAGCAGCTATTGGCACGCGCAAAAGGGGCAAAGTTATGAAATATTACATTCACAGTTTATTGTATAGTGTGTGCCTATTACTCAGCAGCACCGCTTTTGCTCATCAACTTAGTACCAGCTATCTCAGTTTAAATAAAGTTGAATCATCTGAAACACTTAATGAGTTTAGCGGTACTTGGCAGATCCCGCTGATTGATTTAGAACATAAAATTGCATTCGATCTTAATCAAGATGGCAATATTGCTTGGCATGAAATCACCGCCAAGCGTGCTGCCTTAAATGAGTTTATGTATGCATCAATCAAGATATCATCACCTGACGAACAAGCCTGCCTTGTACAAAGCGACAACGATTTGAAGCTCGATAATCACTTTAATCAACCGTATGTTGTATTGCCCATAAGCGTAAACTGTGCTGAAAAAAGCGCGATAATACTTACATACAGCGCATTTTTTGATATCGACGCTAATCACAAGGTCATCACCACTGTGAACTCGCAAACGCGTGTTATGAGCGCTGATCAAGCAACCCAGGCGTTCGACTTTACAAGCACCAGTTACCTCGCAACATTTAAACAATATGTCTATCAAGGGATATTGCATATTTGGCTAGGTCTTGATCATATTCTATTTTTAATTGCGTTATTACTTACCTGCGTATTGGTAAGAAAAGATAGTAAATGGCAAGGAGTCACATCAAAAATTGCTATTTTTAAGCATACCGCCTGGATAGTAACAGCGTTTACCTTGGCTCACTCTATTACGTTGACAGCAACTGCAATGGAGCTGCTTTCACCTAATAGCCGATGGGTTGAATTTGGCATAGCCATTTCAGTATTATTTGCTGCACTAAATAATATTTGGCCATTGGTATTGCGTTTAGGCTGGATAACCTTTGCATTTGGCCTACTACACGGTATGGGGTTTGCGGGTGTTTTGGGTGAGCTCGGTTTATCAAACGACTATCAATTGCTCAGTGTGTTAGCATTTAATTTAGGAGTAGAAATAGGTCAATTAGCTATTTTAGCCGTTACCTTACCTTTACTGATAAGCTGCAGAAGATATGCTGTATATCAAAAATGGGTGATGCCAGCAGGCTCTCTTATTATTGCATTGATAGCAGTACAATGGTCGATAGAACGAATTTAAATAACATAAAGCGATGGGATAAGCCCATCGCTTTAATATTGCCTAGCTTAGGTTCTGTTGACCTTTATAAAAACTCACTGAATCTGTTTAATTTTAATAGCTAAATTGTCAACTAAACACCCATGTTTTGAGCTGTTAACACGGTAAAATTGGCTGTCTTCATTGCCTGAAATAGCAACAGAAAACTCATCTTGTTGTGCTGTCGCTTGCGTATCATTGGTTAAGCACATGGCTTGCGTTAACGAACGTAGTTTAGTATCAGTAAAAATATTGGTAAAACGCTGCATAGGCAAAGGAGGTATTTTCATTTTTGGCAATGCATTTGCGATTGTTTTGTCATTAATACTAAAGCCATCCTTCGTTATATTTACGCGTGTGCCCACAGGCCAATACGAATAATTAAAACCCTCTGCGCTGTGTGACTTGTGTAAATAGACAACACCATTTTTACCAATCACAGTCATCAGTTTAGAACTACCAGAGTTTATAACCACCAATGCGGTTGTCTCATCAACACCAAATCCATAAGGTTGCTTTGTCGCATCTAACAATGTTGCCAAACGTGCCGTACGATCACGCTCACTAAAGTGGGTATCCAATATACCGAAGTTAAAGCTGCCTAGTCCACCCTCACCTTGGTAGGTTAATGAGTCACCTGATAGACCTTTATCACAGTCAGTCGTGCAGCGTTCACTAGGTGCTGATTGAGCGAAAGCACCATCACGCAAAGCGCTAAGGCTTGTGCCGTTAGTGATCATCGCCACCTGTCCATATTGATTTTTACCACCACTTTGAATCGCAGTACCGGCGCTTGTTCCTACCAACAACGGACGTGAGCGTAATGCTTCTGTCCACGGGTAAGGTTTACCTGCATCATCGAATAATACTTTGCGTGTTAAGCTTTGGTCGCCGCCATTAAGCATGACACCTGTTGCCGATTCAATTACCTTAACCAAATTTTCAACACCTTGCTCGCACAGCGCCAACTCTGCCTTAATACGATCGGGGTAGATAGCATCACGATTATACACATTCATGGTTTTTTCGCGGATACTGGTCAATTGAGCACATTCCCCGCTGGTGATCGCCCTTGCAAGTGCGGGTGTCAACGCCAGCCACTTAGATGCAATACCATTGAAATCAAGTAATCCTTCATAAAAGTCTGCTGATTCATAAGGATCGCGACTAGAAGCTGTAATAGCTAAAAGGCTAGGCTTAGTTGCACTTACTTTCGCAGTAGCCGAAATAAAATCTAAAATATCGTTAGCCGCAGTTTCACTATTTAGTGTGGTATTGACGACCTCTTTAAGTCGCGCTTGCTTAGCATCAACAACTGGTATTTCTATACTATCGATAACAAAGTTGTACTCTACATCGGTTAATTGATTAAGTAATGCGTTGTTTAAATCTCGCCATGCCCACAGCAGATCGCTCTTGGTATAAGGTGAAGGATGTTGGCGTGCCATTGTAGCTAAAACTTGCAATGTTTTATTGCGATGTCCTGCATTATCATTGGGCCAATTTAATTTTACTTGATTTAATGTGTCGCGGTTTAATTGATATTGGTTTGCGCTTTTACCACTTAACTGTTGTTTATCTTGGCAGTTTTTGGCGCTCATGCTTGAACATGTTGTTAAAGCGCCTCCCACTAGAACCAAGGTCTGATTTTTTTCATTTGCAGATATCGTGGAAGAATATGAAGCTAAAATCAGCAAAGATGCTGCCAAAAAACCATCAAACCGCCTAAGCTTAAGTTGTTCCTGAAAGATTTCCATAATGTTACTCGCATGTAAAATATAATGATAAATAGCTTGCAGTGTCTCTTTATGCTTGCTATAAAAAAAAGGAACTTTTAAATCGCGAGTAAGCTAGCACTCAATAACTAGCTTTGTCAAAAACCTTTTGGATTGGAATTATGTTTAAAAACGCAACATCGCTTTGTACATATTTCTACTCTCCTCACTACCTTTCGGAGTGGTTTGACGAGTAGCCACACCTCACATTCTCGTGAGGGGCTAACTGTGTCTAAACATCACTGCCCTGTCTGAAACCAATCAAATTTAAAGCAAATAAAAACTAAAATAACATTAGTTTTAGCTGCGCTTTGCCGCTGCTATTAATTTTGCCTCAATTCGATTGGAAAAATCATAATAAAAATGAGCAAGCTGCTGTATTTAAAGCATGTTTTGACTCTAGAATAAGACAAAAGGTAAATTAATATGTTTCGTCAACTAACTATTGCAGCGGCAATAAGCGCATCGCTTTGCCCTGTCACCACTGTGTATGCACAAGAAAATGATGAATCAACAAACATTGAGCGAGTAGAAATTACTGGATCACGCTTAAAAGGCGTCGACCTTGAAGGTACAATCCCATTAACGGTATTAGACCAAGACGCAATAAAGCGCTCAGGGGCGAATACTATTCATGAGTTATTAAAAGACTTATCAGTATTTAAAGGCGGCAGCGGCACCTTTTCAACTTCAGAAAGTGGCGGCACCTCAACCTCAACACCGGCTGGCCAATCTGCTGCAAGCCTTCGTGGTATGGGCCCTTCAGCAACATTAACTCTTATTAATGGTCGTCGTGTTGCCCCCAGCTCTTTTGCTGCAGGCACTGAAAACTTCGTCGATGTAAACTCTATTCCACTGGCTGCCATCGAGCGTATTGATATTTTAGCCACGGGTGCCTCAGCTGTTTATGGTGCTGATGCCGTAGCTGGTGTAATCAACTATATTTTAAAAGATGACTTTGAAGGCGCTGAAATAAATGCCTCTTTAGGCAACAGCTTTAACAGTCACGATGAAGGTAAAAAACAATTAAACTTGGTTTATGGTACTAAAATTGGCGACAGTAACTTAACGGTATTTGCCGACATTTATGACCGAAACGCATTCAAAGCAACCGATCGCGATTACACTGCATCGCCTTCATTGGTTAATGGCTATTCGTATTTACCAAAACTCGAAAACTCACCAAATATTTATTATTTCAGTAGCCGTGATGGTAATGAGTTACCGGCTCCAAACTGCAAAACTGAGCTAGTCACTACTGAATTTGGTGAACAAATTTGTGCCTACTACCCAAATCAAGATGATTACCTAGACACGCCATTTGAAAGTCTATCAACTGGATTCATGTTTAACAGCAATGTGGGTGAACTTGATTGGCACACTGACTTTTTCTACAGTCAAACAAAGTCTAGAGCCTATTCGTCTCCTTCACCTATTAATCAAATCAATGATGATGATGGCCCGTTTATCTTAGAAGATGCACTATTTATTTATGATAATGCAGACGGCAGTAATGATTTAATGGATAAGCTCTACATTGACCCATTTGATACCCAAGCGGGTCGCGAAGTTTATGGTTTTGGTTTTGATGCACGCTTTAATGCCCCACGTACAGTAGAAGTAGAAACCAAAAACTTTCGCTTAGTAAGTAGCCTTGCTGGCGATATTGGTGATTGGGGCTGGGAGTCTGGCGTAACGTTCTCTCGCTCAAGTTCAGAACAAGAAGCCATTGATGGTGTGTATAACCGTTATCAATTCCACGGTGCAATTACAGGTGAGTTATGTTCAGACGGTACACTGGCAAGTTATGATGGCGAAAACCTTAACTGTGCATCAGGCGACTTACTGCCATTTTATAATCCATTTGTGCAAGGCGATGCTGCTAATGATGCGGTTTTAGCAACGGCACAGGCACGCCCAACCCGTAGTGGCGAAAGCACCGTATACGGCTGGGATGCAAACTTTAACGGTGAGCTATTTACCTTTAATGACTTACCCGCTTATGCCTCATTTGGTGTTGAAGCTCGCCGTGAAGAGTTAAGCGACATACCATCACTTGATTCGCAAGCACGCCCTGAAAACGGCTACCTAGTGGATGTATTTGGTTTTGGTTCAAGCTTATCAGAGGCTGATCGTACTCAATACGCTGCATTTGCTGAGCTGAATGTGTCATTGACCGACCAGGTAGAATTACAAGCAGCGGGTCGTTACGATCATTATGATGACTTTGGCGGTACATTTAACCCGAAAATAGGCCTAAGCTATCGCCCTACTGACTCGTTAGTTGTTCGTGGTTCGTGGTCAACGTCGTTCCGTGCACCTTCATTGACCCAAGCGGGTGTTAAATTAAGAACCACTCAATCAACCTTTGATTGCGGTGCGAACCAATCCGTGTCTGACCTATACTGTATGGGAGATGGTACCGAAGTTAGCGTTAACTCTCTTGAACTGGGAAATAAAAACCTGAAAGCCGAAGAGTCTGAAGCAATCAGTATTGGTTTTGCGTGGAGCCCAAGTGTTGATACTAACTTAACGGTTGATTATTGGCAGTTTGATCACGAAGAAGTGATTGATACTAACATGACTGCGGTACTTGATCGTGCCAGCACAGATGCTTCACTGCGTCATTGTGGTATTGTGCCACAAGGCCAACAAGGCATCTCTTATGATAGTGAGTTGTGTGAAATCAGTGACAACAGTGGATTAAACATAGAACAAGATGGCGCTAATTTAGGCGAAATTTTGGAAAATTACATAACTGAGTTTAACCCGCGAGATGATGAACTATTTCTGCCATTATTCCGTGATCATGTTATCCCACTTGAAAACACCGGCACACAGACATTAGCAGGGATTGATATTAAGTTTGATCACCGCTTTACACTATCTGGTGGTGACTTAACATTTGCATTTGACGGTACTCACTACCTTGAGTTTGAGCGTAATAAACCGGGCTCTGATGCAATTGAAAAACTCATTGGTACCTATCGCTACCCTGAAAACATCGGCCGTGTATCAATCGATTGGGAAGCACAAAGCTACTACCTAAACCTTGGCGCAAACTACACCAGCAGTTATGAAGATGATATTGAAGGACTTAGAGGCCGTCAAATTGACGAGCTTGATGAGCTCGGTGAACTTGATTCACAAGGTAACCACCAAGTGGATGATTGGCTAGTGTGGGATTTATCAGCAGGTTATTTTGTTAACGATGCACTCGCGATAAGAGTGCGTATAGATAACATTTTTGATAAAGAGCCGCCTAAACTATATGGTTCAAGCCGTGGTTTTGACTCAATAAATCACAATGCCTTCGGCACACGCTACACGCTTAGTGCCAGCTATCGCTTTTAAAGTTACTTGCGGATAGCCGTGCTATCCGCTACACCATCCAAATTGCACTCAGTGGCGCAACAGTTAAATTGTTGTGCCACTTATTATGAGTGTTAGACTTATTGGATGCTGATCTTTTTAAGCAATAACCTTCCTTGGTTAAAAGTGAAATTATGAAAAACAAACAATTTACCATGCCTGATGCAAGTATCATCTTGTTATCAGTGGCTGTTATTGCCTACCTGGCCACCTTATTTATTACACCCGGTTTTTTTAATGCTGAGCAGGGCAGCAACCGAGTTGAACTTGCTCAATACCAACCTGTCACACAGAGCACAACAGCACCTATTTTTGCCGAAGGCGGTGAAATAGGCCTTGCAAATGTGCTATTTGAAGGGCTTGTATCGGGCGATAAATATGGCGCAACCATAGGTGTAATGGCGTTTATACTCATTACCGGTGGTGCATTTGGCATTATTATGAAAACGGGTGCTATTAATAACGGTATTATGGCCCTCATTCATAAAACACAACGTGTTGAATGGCTGTTTATCCCACTCATATTTTTATTATTTTCGTTGGGTGGCGCCGTATTTGGCATGGGCGAAGAAGCCATTGCTTTTTGCATTGTGCTACTGCCTATCATGAAGCAACTAGGCTATGACGCAAAAGTCACGGTCTTAACGACCTACGTAGCAACTCAAATTGGTTTTGCCACCTCATGGATGAACCCATTTAGCATTGCTATTGCCCAATCTATTGCAGAGATCCCGGTATTTTCTGGCGCAGGTTTTAGAATGGCGGCTTGGTGTGTATTCACGCTGTTTGGCTTGGTATTTACTGTGCGCTACGCCAATTCAATAAGGCAGACCAAAACTGAACAAACACAGCCAAGTAACCAACCAACGCTAGATATTGCCGACAAACTAATTCTAGTGACCTTTGTTGCTGGTATTGCCTGGGTTATCTGGGGCGTCATGGCTCGCCAGTACTACATTCCTGAGCTGGCAGCACAGTTTTTCTGTATAGGTTTAGTCAGTGCTTTTATTGCCAGTGTGTTTAACAAACAAAGCGCCAATGAAAGTGCCGATGCCTTTAAACATGGTGCGCAAGAGTTATTACCCGCCGCCCTATTAGTCGCATTGGCAAAAGGCGTTGTACTGCTTTTAGGCGGCAGCGATTTGAGCGCGCCCTCTACACTCAATACGCTTTTGTATTACAGTGCAAGTAGTATCGCTGCCGTGCCTGACTACGTTGCGGCATGGGGAATGTTGTTATTTCAAAGTGTATTTAACTTCTTTGTTTCATCAGGATCGGGGCAAGCTGCTATCACCATGCCTTTAATGGCTCCTTTAGGCGATTTACTCAACGTATCTCGTCAAATCGTGGTACTGGCTTTTCAGTTGGGCGATGGACTCACTAATATACTCATACCTACCTCTGCCAGCCTCATTGGCTGCTTAGGAATTGTTAAATTAGATTGGAGCGAATGGGCGGCCTTTATTTGGCGTTTTACCGCAGCACTTTTTGCATTAGCAAGCGGCTTTATCTTTCTTGCTTATTTTATTAATTATCAATAAAAAGACGTTTATATGTTAACACTTATTTGTGGGGCACACCTTTACACCCCCACCCCTCATGGGAAAATGGATGTACTAATAGCTGGAAGTAAAATCGTTGATCTTCAAAAAAAGATAAATATAGACAGCAATACAAATATAAAAGTAATTGACGGTACAGGCTGTATACTCACACCCGGCTTTGTTGATTCACTGGTACATATTACGGGCGGCGGTGGCGAAGCAGGCTTTGCCAGCCGTACACCTGAAATGAACTTAACCGATGCCACCTTACATGGCATAACCACCGTTGTTGCAGCACTTGGTACAGATTCAAGCAGCCGAACGCTCACTAATTTAGTCGCAAAAGCGAAAGGATTAAAAGAGTTGGGCTTAAATGTATTTTGTCACACGGGTTCGTATCACCTTCCGGCAAAAACCCTCACGGGCTCTATTACTGATGATTTGATGTATATTGACGAGTTTATTGGTGTCGGTGAAGTGGCCATTTCAGATCACCGCAGTAGTCAACCTACGGTTCAGCAACTAGCAGAACTTGCCGCACAAGCTAAAGTGGCAGGAATGCTCAGCGGTAAAAAAGGCACGGTGAGTATTCATGTGGGCCCTGTTGATACCCATCTCAGCATTTTGCATGATATTGAGCAACAGACAGATATCTCGTTAGCGCAGTTTTACCCTACTCATATGAACCGTAATAAAGCCCTGTTAGATGCCGGTATTGAGTTTTGTAAAGGCGGTGGCACGATTGACTTTACCACCAGCACCACTGAATACGATTTAGCGAACGGTGAATACGCAGCTGCAAGAGCCCTTGCTTATTGTTTAGACCAAGGTGTTGATAAAACAAAGCTAACAATGAGTTCAGACGGCCATGCCAGCCTGCCTATTTTTGATGCTGATTTTAATTTAATTGGCCTAGAGGTGGGTAAAGAAGCGTCCTTACACGACTCTTTTGTAGAGGCTGTCAATGTGCATGGTGTAAGTATTGAACACGCATTAATGGCTATAACTAGTAACCCTGCCAACGTATTAGGCCTTAAAAAGGGCAATATAGCCATAAACACTGATGCTGATTTAGTGTTGATGGATAGCCAAAGCCTCAAGCCTACGCATGTTTGGAGCCAAGGCAGTCTAATGGTAGACAATGGATTTGCAGTGATAAAAGGGCCATTTGAGTAACAAAAGGGGCGTTTAATTGCCCCTTAATTGAGTAAACCTTTACTTGAACTGTCAGGTTTACCCAACTTAAAAGCTATCTATTATCACTTTTACAAAGAAAGGAAATATGAATCAAAAGTAAAGCCTGATATTGATCTGGTTTCTATCTGACAATTGATAGCAGGCAACTACACATCTACTTAGTTGTCTGCCATTTAGTATTAGCTTTTAATAAATGCAGGCAATATTGCTTTAACTAGCGGCTCAAAAACGACATCTTCTTCGTCATGACCGGTTACGGTTATCACTAAATCAAGCTCATTAACTACAATGATTCGGTTTCCACCCGCTCCCCAAGCAAAATTAACGTTGTAGTTTTTATTATTTAAAGCGATGTCGGTCTGGTACCATAAATAGCCATAATTAAAACTCGCTGGGACCCAACTTTGAGTTGGCTTGGTAACTGCTTTAAATGCAGCCATTAAATAGTTTTCTGATATAAGCTGCTCATTTTTCCACCGCCCTTTATTGATAATCATTTTTCCTATTTTGAGCATGTCACGAGGGGTTAAACTCAGGCCACTTTCTGCCTTTGGAAGTGCTTTAGGGCCTAGCTTCCACTCATAGTTAAATATCCCCATTTTGTTTAAGAACTCTTTCTCAATAAAGTCTTTAGCTGTTCTTGGCACAACCGCGTTCAAAACGTGCATTACTAAAATGGGATCGGGTGCTTGGTATTTGTAAACCTGAGACTCTTTAGTTATTGGCTTGGTGAACTCCAAGAAAGCTTGCACTTCAGCAACGCCGGAATATTTATCACGGTTTTCTCTAAAGTCTTTAAGTTGTTCATCAGTGAACCTAAGGCCAGAATTCATTGAAAGCACGTGATGTAAAGTGACTTTTTCTGCACCCTCTGCCAACTTATTGGTATCTAGTTCTTTAAAAAAACTCATCAAAGGCTTATTCAAGTCAGCCATTGTGATATAACCTAATTGAATGGCTCTAGCTAAAACTAAACTAGTATGCCCTTTAGTGGCAGAGAACTGGAAATGAGGTAAATCGATTCGTCCACGCTTATAATAAGACTCAAACAATAGTTTATCTTTGTAGCTAATAAGTAAACTGTCATATTTCCCATACTTACTTTCAGCTAACGCTTTAGCTAACTTTAATATAGGAGTTTTGTTACCTCCATCAATACCCAGTTTTCCTACTTTTATATTGTCTGCTAACTTTTCTGGTGCAATATTGATAAAGGCCTTTTCTAGTGGAGCCATGTCCCAAAAGTCTATTTTAACCTCTTCGGCTGAGGCTCTTGGTGCTTTAAGCTCAGTGGCTTTTGAAAAGCCCGCAAACGAAATAAGTAGAAGTAATGCAATGAGTAATTTGAATCGATAATTTGCGAACATGTTAATTCCTATAATTATAATATCGAAAATATGTTTGCGTTTTAAAACTGATGTTTAATTTCACAAAACTCGTTACCAAAACGCAAATAAAGTACACACAAAGTACATTTGAACTGCACCTTACCCAACTTAAATCATATTAAATGTTCTAAAATAAATCGTTAAGCACATGAATTTATTAGGCTTTATGTTTTTATAGCAAAATAAGATAAGGCGTTGTTTGCATACGATAAAAAGTAAAGGTTAATCAGCATTGTTCAGTTATAATACACTTCAGAAAAATTACTTTTCGGATATGTCTTTGCAAAACAGTCAAAAATATCAATTAGGACGATGGTTTGTCTGTCCAATCACCAATACGTTTCAAGACAATAACGAACAAAAGTCAATTGATAATAAGAGTATGCAAGTGCTTTTATTTCTCATTCATAATGATGGGAAAACTGTAACCAAAGGACAAATTATTGAGCATGTTTGGCAAGAGAGTATTGTCAATGAAGAGATATTATCTGTAGCGATCAGTAAAATTAGAAAAGCATTAGGAGACAATGCCCGCCAACCAACATTTATCAAAACGATACCTAATGTTGGCTATTGTTTAGTTGCAGCCGTAAAACCGCTAGTAGAAAACACGCAACCATCAGAAGCGCCCTCAAATACGCTTAATTTACAAACGAACTATCGTAAACCTAATTTTATAGAAAGTTCGCTCTTATTGCTGTTAATTGCCGTCATCATTATCGTTATTTTCTTTCGAGTATATCAAGAACCTGAGAATGATGATTATGTAGCTATTAGCTCAATTGCTGTATTACCCTTTGATGACCTAAATGATAATGAAGACAATGTACATTTTACAGAGGGACTTTCTGACGCAATCATTAACCAGCTTTCTCAATCAAAACCTTTAAAGGTAATTTCTCGTGAATCTTCTTTCAACTTCAGAGGAAATAAGGATCCATCCATAATTGGTAGCGCCCTTAAGGTAGAAGCTTTATTAGACGGTAGCGTCCAAAAATCAGCGGATCAAGTAAGAGTAAATGTACAAATAATTAGCACGTTTGATGGACGATTGCTTTGGGCAAAGAGTTTTGACAGTAAAAAATCAAATTTATTCAGTTTGCAGGATAAAATAAGCCGTGAAATTAGGCTGACTATTCAACCAAGTTCACAAGCCCAAATCGTGACCAAAAAGAAAGTAGACAGCCAAGCATACGAATGGTTTTTAATGGGTCAATATCACTGGCGGCAAAGAACGCCAACCTCACTAACAAAAGCAGAGACTTATTTTAAACATAGTCTCGAATTAGAGCCTGATTACGTGAACGCACACGTTGGATTGGCCATCACTTACAGCCAATTTCATTATTACGCGAATTGGAGTGCGAAAAAATCGGTTAATAAAGGACTTCCTCATATAGAGCAAGCATTAGCTTTAGAGCCAAACTCACCGACGGCGCTTGCAGCTAAAGGGGTGCTATTGACTCTTAATGCAAGTTACTCCGAAGCCCCTTTAACTATCTTAAATGAAGCACAAAAAAAGTTCGAACGTTCCTTAGCGCTTGAAGACAATGCAACAACACACCATTGGTATAGCTCACTACTAAACCAGATGGGAAAAGAAGCGTTAGTCATAAAACATATGGAGCATGCCATTGATTTAAACCCTCTTTCAGCATCATTAAAAAGTATATATAGCCGATATTTAGCAATTAGAGGAAAGTTAGATACAGCGCAAAATCTGTATCGTAGAGCTATAATTTTGGAACCGGAGCGAGATCCAAACATTGTTGAATCCACCCATATATTTCGCAATACGCCAAGCGCAATTAATGCCATCGCTCAATGGCACTTAAGCAATAGCGAGCAGCTTGAATATTGCTCTAGTGACGAATATTGTGAGCAGGTTATATTTTCGTACTTAAGTATTGGGCAGGATGAAGAAGCCAATAAAATATTGGCTCGCATGACATCAAAACACGAACATTTTAAAAACTCTCTCAAGCTAATAGATTACGGCCTCAAAGGTGAGCCAATTAACGCAGTTTCTCTATTAGAACAACTAAGTGACACTCAACCAAATAGCTATAAGTACAAATACAGTTTAGCTATTGCGCAATATAGAGCTGCTATGTATGAGCAAGCCCAAACTTCATTGTTAAACCTTTATGCTGATTGGCGTAATGCCGGCGTAATTGAAGTGACAAGTGACAATTATTTAGCGTTGCTGCTCTATGGCGCAACCTTATTGAAGTTAAATGAACAAGAGTACGCCAATGTTGTATTAAATAATGTGGAGCAATTTCTTCTTTTAAATAAGGTTCATGACAAAGCACAGGCAGATATGGCGTTAGCTCAAGTAAACGCTCAGTTGCATAACCCTGCTAAAACTATAAAGCATTTGCGTAAAGCGTTAAATCATGGCTGGCTTGAAACCTTTGATCGAGAATGGTGGACTTTGCAAGACGATCATTTATTGAAGCCTATACAGCATCAAGCTGAATTCAATACTGTATTGCAGGAGCATCAACAACGCACAAGAAAATTAGCGAAACGAGTTAGTTTGAAACTAAAAGACCTGAAAATTTAAAGCTTTATTTTATAGGTTTGATTTGAAGTAAAGTCTCTGTTATTAGTACAAGCACATAGCTGAACTTCGAAAAGCGCCAATAGCCGTCACAAATATCAATCATTACAATGTTAATCTCGGTCTAATAAAATCAATAAATGCTTTAACTCTCTCAGCAACCGGTGAGGATTTATAGTAAACAGCATTTACCAATTCACGATCAGAACCCATTAACCTATATGGCTCAAGAAGTGATATTAGTCGACCTTCTGCAATATCTGAATTAACCATAAAACCAGATAAACAAGTGATACCGCTTCCAGATAAAGCTAGTTGCCGAATGGTTTCTCCATTGCTCGCTGTCATGTCAGGGTTTACGTTATTTAAGCCTTTTACAGGCCATTGATTGAGTGACTTAATGTTTGAAAAACCAATTAACTTATGGTTTTTAAGTTCATCGGGCGTTTTTGGTAAACCATTTTGTGCAATATATTTAGGTGATGCGACTACAAAAAGCGGGCTTTTTCCTAATGCCCTAGCATGTAAAGTTGAATCTTCTAATTTTCCAATTCTTATCGCAACATCAGTTCGTTTTTCAATTAAATCAACAATTCCCTCGTTAGAGTTCAGTTCAATCTCTATTTCAGGATAAGCCTTAGTGAATGCATTAATATGAGGTGTTAATTGGTGAAATATAAAAGGACTCACAGCGTCGACACGTAATTTACCTTGAAGCACTTTTCCTTTAACAATAAGGGAAGATTCCGCATTTTGAATTTGTTTTAAGCCTAAAGTAACCGCATCGATAAACTTTTTACCTTCATCAGTTAGCATCACTCGCCTAGTCGTTCTAATTAAAATGGCTGTGTTAAGGGCTTTTTCAATTTTGGTCACTGAGCGAGAAATACGCGCCACCTGAATATTAAGTGCATCTGCGGCAGCAGAGAAACCACCAAATTCAATAACGGCTAATAAAAGTTCTAAGTCGTCAGATCTTGTTTTTAAACTCAAATTAACCTCATTTATTACAAAAGTATTTTGTAAATAGCACTATTTATCACAAAAGTTTATCAGTTAATAATGCCGTCAACAAATAAAGTAAGCGATTTAATTTCGCGCATTACTTTATATCTATTACATATACTTATTTGGAGATCATGATGCCACTTGCATTGATAGCATTAGCGCTAAGCGCTTTTGCCATAGGAACAACAGAATTCGTGATTGTTGGACTACTTCCAACAATGGCACAAGACCTTAATGTATCAATACCTTCAGCAGGCTTACTGGTCAGTCTATATGCTTTAGGTGTGGCCATTGGCGCACCGGTGATAACAGCGCTAACCAGTAGGTGGAACAGAAAACATGTATTGCTATCTGTTATGGGCTTATTTGTTATTGGCAATTTAGTGGCATGGCAAGCACCGAGTTTTGAGGCATTGATAATAGCCAGAATTTTAACTGGATTAGCACATGGTGTATTCTTTTCAATAGGATCGACCATTGCGACAGGTTTAGTATCTAAAGAAAAAGGCGCAAGCGCTATAGCCATTATGTTTACAGGATTAACTGTCGCTTTAATTACAGGGGTTCCTCTGGGCACTTATATTGGTCAAGTTTTTGGCTGGGAAGCAACTTTTTTAACCGTATCAATTTTAGGTTTACTGGCTATGATTGGCAGTGCCATTTTAGTACCGAGTAATTTAAAACAAGCTGAGCCAACAAATATTACAGCTCAGTTAAAAGTCTTAACTCACCCTCGATTACTATTAGTTTATGCAATTACGGCTATTGGTTACGGTGGAACTTTTATCGCATTTACTTACTTAGCGCCTATCCTCAATGAAGTAAGTGGTTTTGATTCAAGCTCTGTAGCCTTGATACTTTTAGTTTATGGTGTGTCAGTTGCTTTGGGCAATATCTGGGGCGGTAAAATGGCCGATAACTATGGCCCTATTAAAGCTTTAACAATTATTTTCGCAGGTCTTGCAGGCATATTATTTATGTTGGGCTATACAGCTTACAACCCGACTACCGCCGTGCTTACTATTTTGGTTTGGGGAGCCTTTGCCTTTGGAAATGTACCCGGTTTACAAGTATACGTAGTTAAGTTAGCCGAAAAACACACACCACACGCCGTAGATGTTGCATCAGGTTTAAATATCGCAGCTTTTAATATTGGTATTGCAATAGGTGCATGGGGAGGGGGTAATATTGTTGCTGAGCATGGCTTGATGAATACACCTTGGGCAGGCGCAGTGGTTGTTTTAGTTGCGCTTGTATTAACACGTTATAGCGGAATGCTTGATAGAAAGGACGCAAGCTTAAACTTAGTGAAAGATTGAACCCCATATAGGCTTTCCGTCTGGGTAAACAACAAGTGTATTTTAAAGCAGGCTTAATGAGTAAAGTAAGCCTGCTTCTCGCTCATTGGCGAAATTCGTCTTTAGTTCATTGACATTGCAGGTGGAAAATAAATCATATTATTTATCATATTAACTGTTGTATTCTTTTCTACGCTCTATAGCCACAGGGCTTAACTTAACCCATTTGAACAAATACATTATGATTATTTTTGTTATTCCACTCGTTATAGCAAGAACCATTAATGGCCAACCGTTTTCAATTCCCATACTCAAAGCAAAGGCGATAGTTGAAATATCCATCATAAAAATAAATTGACTCATTTTTAAATCGACTGCACCTGTAGCACCAGATTTGATAATTAACTTTATTTGATGATAATAACCTTGCGCTATTAAAAGCGATATGACGAGAATGATAGTTGTCGACACATAACGTCCTTCGTCAACAAATGTATCACCATAAAACAGCCCCGCCATTCCTAACGTTAAAGAAACTAAAGCAATTAAAACAGCGTAAGTAGACGCATTTGTTTTTCTATCAAGCCATATTTCATA
This sequence comes from Pseudoalteromonas sp. KS88, assembly GCF_004766475.1. Classification (NCBI taxonomy): domain Bacteria; kingdom Pseudomonadati; phylum Pseudomonadota; class Gammaproteobacteria; order Alteromonadales; family Pseudoalteromonadaceae; genus Pseudoalteromonas; species Pseudoalteromonas sp. KS88. The sequence goes on along the minus strand of NZ_PYHV01000005.1, from coordinate 33,130 downwards.
CAAAATAACGCCTACCAGTATTGTTGCGATCAAACGAGGCCACACTATGTAATGATTAAAAGGCTCTATAGAGTAACCATAAATAAAAAACGAGAAGTACGCTAAGTAACTGACAATAAATTGATTAATAGATAACAACTCTGTAGAACCAGTGCCTACCTCTTCTTTCTTCCTACGCCAAATAGTTCTTACTTGCGACAAAACACCATACAAACTGACAAAAATAAAAACAGTATTAACAGTTCCAAAAAAATCATAAACACTCATAGTCACCTCCAATATTTAAGTGAGGCTATTAAATCACATATTGTCGACAATATGTAGTTATACCTACTTTATAAGTGTTATCTTAGGTGTAATAGGTTGAAAGTGTCGACAATGTTTTGTGCAAGGTCAAATGTGACTGCCAAACAGCCTGTGCGAAATCAATAGCATTAGAGTGATGGTTTGGGTCTTCTCGGCAACTTCTGCTTTTTGGAACCAAAAAAACTAGACCAAATAAAGTAGACAGTCACTTTAATTGAGCAAATAAATTACAAACTTTATGATGGGTGTCTTTGTTATTTGTTATTTTTGTTATTTGTTATTTGTTATTGTCCTTGTTATGCATTAATTTTACGCCCATTTTTGAGCTCATTTTCATCTGGAACCTCAAATCTTGGTTCCATAAAGTTAAACATCATGTCAGTTACTTCAAAAGCATAAACTGCCGGATCTTTTTCGGTATTTCGTTTCTCAACACGCTGTTTTCGAATATCTGTAGAAGCGTCCAAATAATGTATTTCAGGATCTAGTCCAACCAGTTTTGCTCGATTAACAAAGATATCCCTTTGCTCTTTGGTAGTGAACCCAAGATCCAATATCACGTTTCCATTAATTGCCAAAATCTGTTCACTAACCTGCCAAATTTGTTCTGAGCATCGATTAACTCTTTCCATCATCCATTCGAAATCGAGACTTGTCATATCTTTTGAAAATAGTGTTTGCATCCAAGGGTCAATAGAGAATTTTATTGCCTCTATTTTTTTAGCGAGTGATAGAGAGTAAGTTGTTTTGCCAACTCCTGTAGGCCCACAAACTAAAATTAATCTTGCCATATAATGTACAACCTCTGAATAATGCATAACGCCCTAAGAATGGGCAAAAAATTGTTTGCTAAAATGTGAGGAACGAAAACATCAAACTGTTTTTTATCCTTATTTATTAGCTTGTTATATTGCATTTGACTCAGGTTGGCAATTAAAAAAGAGAACTAAATTACGAACCGTTGTTACTTTGCCACAATATGGATTATTCTCATATTGCTCTAGGCTACGCCCTGTACGTTGAGATATTATTTCAATCAAGTCTAAATCTAAGTCATCTTCGTGTAGTTTCAGTGTTTCGAATAAGTGATCCTCACTTTTCAAAGGTATTGGCTGTTCGGTACACATAGCTTTTTGAACTTCTTCATATGTAGCGCGAATAATCCAAGTATCTACTTCGCGAGCGTTAAATTCTCTAGCAAAATTGCAAATTGACAACCCCTTGCGTTCTTCCAGTAATTTAGCAAAATAAGCATCTATTTTGGGTTGTTCAAAATAACTCCAGACAAAAGCTAAAATGCCAATACCGCCAAGTACAGCAAGGGAAGTTGGGGAGTAATAAAGTACAGCAAGAAATAAACATGCAGCAATGAAGAGCGCTATATTACTTCCTTTTTGCGGTTTATATTCTGGCATAAATCTAGATGCTAGCTTCATACTCTTCCTTGCAATATAACGCCGCGTTAAGCGGACAAAAATTGTGGGTTATAATGTGTAGCGAAACGTAAACCACTGTTTTTGTTCTGTTTAAACGCCTTGTTATGTGGTGGCACTATTGTATTGGAAAGACATTCTCACAATACCGTTTACTGTAAACTCAGAGACCTTTGAAGATAGATATATAGATGCTTCCGAGCTTTGTTTGTTACCATTAAAAATAGCAATAGACTTCCCGTCAATTATTGCATCCCAAGAATGATTATTACCAGCCACACTTGGTAAGTAATGCTCACTTTTTAAGTGAGCAAAGACATCATCAATAGAAGCATTTAACGAGAGTTTAAAATTGTAAGAGTGTGGCGCATCGAAATCATCTCCCATACAAACACTATCTCTTTCTACGTTAATTTCACAACTATCCATAATTCTCCAAAAACCACATAACGCCGTTTTAAGCGGCGAGTCATAGTTTGCTAAAATGTGAAACGAAGTGGAACCGAGCAAACTGTTACGAGTCCGACTTGAAAACCCTTGTTATGTGCCTATTGGCTACAATCTACCAGACTTTTATTATTAACAGTAATTACAAACCGTTTGTTAAGTTCATTGTTTGTTAAATAACCACAAGCCCCTGCTATTAATTTACCGCCTATATTAAATGAATACTTATAACTACCATCATGTTGTGAGAGTGAATAGTGAATGGTATTTGCTTGCTCAAGTTCAATAGAACCAAAATTTAAATTACTCTCAGGCAAGGTAACATTTACCCTTGTTATAACGTAATCAGATTTATTTATTACAGTAACACTAGGTGTAATATAGAAATAAAGATAATAAGAAGCTATTACAAGAAACAAAATAGCAGCAGTTATTTTTACAAGCAGGTTCATCAATTATCTCATGGGCACATAACAACTTATTGGACACCATTTTGGTGGTTTATAACACCAAAACGGCGTATATTACATAGCCTGATAATTTCACCAATAATTACTTTTGTAAACAAGTAATTAAAATAGCATGAATTCAAAGTTCGTTATTATGCTCCAAAGTGGCGGTTAATAATGTTATCGGACAAAGTTAGGCTCCGACTCAAAAAAGTAAGAATAAATTTAACTTTTTCAGTGTCCGGTATCACTCAAAGCTGCCTGCCAAATGAGACCCTAACCCTTTCATCCAAACTGTAAGACAGGTGTAATCTACTACACCTTAATTTATATCACTGAAGGTGTTTTTGAGACCAGTAATTGCTCTACTCTTATACCCTCTACGTCCACGACTTCAAATTTAAAGCCAGCGAAGTTAATAAACTCTGCTCGTTTTGGAATGCGCTTCATTGAGTAAATTAGAAAACCAGCAACGGTTTCATAGTGCATTTGTTCTGGAAACTCATCAATTTCAAGTACTTTAGCCAACTCAACCACAGGAGTTAAGCCATCTACCAACCACGAGCTTTCGTCACGCGCAATAATTAACTCATCACCTGTGTGAGTTATTAAATCGCCCATAAACCCTTTCATTAAGTCTTTAACGGTCACAATACCAACCACCAGTGCATACTCATTCACTACAACTGCAAATGGTTTTGCAGCACCTTTAAATGCGTTTAATGCTTCAGACAGGCTCAGTGTTTCTGGCAAATAAAAAGTCTCTTTTTCTAATAGTTCGTCGTTGATATGCGCCGCTTCGCCTTTGAGTACTTGGCGCAGTATATCTTTAGACTCTACAGACCCTATTAATTTATCTAAATTACCGTTGCACACTAAAAAGTGATTATGCGGGTGATCAATAATCTTGCTGGCAATGTCTGCACTGGCCTCTTCAATATCAAAATAAACTATTTGATCGCGTGGTGTCATTACACTGGATAAAAAACGCGCTTCAAGATCAAACACATTACCAATTAAGTTATATTCTTGTTGTTGTAAACTGCCATATTCAGCACCGGCATCCATCATTGCTACTATATCTTCAGTGGTAACAATATCTTCACGCTCTGCAGGCACCTTAAACAGCTTTAAAATAACGTTTGTCAGTCCATTGAAAAACATCACCAGCGGTGTCAACGCAAATGTAACCCAGCGCATGAGTGTAACAAGCCTAACTGCTACGGCCTCTGGCATTATCATCGCGAGGCGTTTTGGCATTAAGTCCGCAAATAAAATGAACAAAGAAGTGATCGTAAAAAACGAAATAATAAAGCTAATTTGAGCTAACAATGGGCCTTGGTAAACCATGACTAAAACACGTTCAACATAAGGAGATAACGCTTGTTCACCTACTATTCCGCCAAGAATTGCAATCGCATTGAGTGCAATTTGAATCATGGCAAAAAAGGCACCTGGTTGCTCTTGCAGTTTTAATACCGCTGCTGCGTTAGCATTTCCTTCATCGGCCATAACCCTTAATTTTATTTTGCGTGACGCTGCTATTGCAATTTCTGACATAGCAAACAACGCACTGATCAAGATCAACAAACCAATCCCGATTAAATCACCCATTTATTACCTCAATAAAATATACTTTCATTAATAAAAGCAGCTGAATTATAGGCTCTTTTGAGCACAGAGCAATACAATTTCATATTATAAAAAATCACTAAAAAACAGTTATTTAATTAGATTCTGAAAAGACGCGGGTTAATTCTTCTTTAGTGGCAGCATCGAGCTGTTTGTGGCAAGCGAAATAAAGTGCAGGTTGCGTAACTTGAAGCTTTAGCACCGCTTTTAAGTCATCTTTTATGCCGCTTCTACTGTGCTCGTATTCTACACGTTGTTCTGGCAGGATAACTAAGTCAATGCTGTTCTTTCGGCTACGGATAATGTTAAAAATATTGTCAAAACTATCGATCAACAAGAGGTTTTTGCCCACTTCAAAGCCCTGTGATAACAAGTAATGATGACTGTAATTGTCTTTGAGAACAGCAATACGGTATTGCTTTGCTTGTTCTAAATTATCTAGCGTAATAGCTTTAGAGTTTAATGAATAAAGATAAGTGTTTAAGTCTGACAGTTTAGCAATCCAAACGAGCTTGTCTTCTCGGCGTTTGGAGCGTGAAATAGAAAATATGCAGGTTTGCGGATCGCGAATCGCAGTATTATAAGCGGTACTCCAGCTGTGAACTGTAATGTTGTAGTCAAGCGAGGAGTTATCGAGCACTTTACGAACTCTTTCGTACACATGCCCGGTTAACTGGTTATTGTGGTCGAGGTATTGCGCTGGTGGGAAATTTTCAGTTACTACCGTTAGCTTAGCAAAACACAGTGAACTAAAAAAAACACATAATAAATAGATCCATTTATTCACTACTACCCCACTATGCTTAATTATTTCATCGTTATTTGTAGATGATTAATTAAATATAGCGTCTATTAACTGATAAGTGAATAGAAAACAGGCTATAAAGCCTGTTTTGATCTATATAAATTAGCGGTTCATTGCATTAATTAAAAATGCTGAGATTTTAGCACCTTCTCTCAGCGTTGTTTCTGAGCTTGATTGACCCACTAAAGAACTGTCAGTGAATGGTGCAATTTCCATCATATCAGCGCCTGTAATTGGGAACTCGTCTGCAAGCGCAGACAATATATCAAGTGCATGTTGTGGCGTTAACCCATTACCTTCTGGTGTGCCAGTAGCAGATGCAAACTCTTCATCCAATGCATCAATATCAAAGCTTACATAAAGCTCATCAACATTATCTGCTTTGAGTTGTGCTATTACTTCCTGAGCAACATCGTGTGCTCCACGCTCAATAATTTCGTGGGCCCAGTGTTGCTTAATTCCAAACGTTGACTCCCAGTGCTCTTTAGGTTTACCGCTTGAGCGAATACCAAACTGAACCAAGTTCTTTGGCGCAGGTAAAAACTCTAAAATATGCGTACACCACGAACCAAAACACAAATCAATGCCTAAACGCTCAACAAGTAAGTCCGTATGCGCATCAAAATGAATGATAGCAGTACGTTTACCTTGCTCACGTTTTGCCTTTAAGTACGCTTTAGTTAAAGGATAACTAATTGAGTGATCGCCACCAATGCCAAAAATACCTTTATCTGTAAACGTGGCATAAAAGCTATCACACACATCTTCTGTTATAGATAAAGGGCTAACATAGTAATCACTGTTAGGATTATCATACAACGCCTTTTGGCAATTACTGATGGTCGCTTCATTTAAATATTTATCGTGTAGTAAATGAGGAATTACGCGTACATCACCTAAATCAAATGATTTAGCCTGTGGTTGTTGGTCAATCAAGGTTGAACGTAAAAACAATGGTCCCCAATTTGCGCCGCGTAAAATACCACCACCACAGTCAGAGCTAATGCCAAGCATAACTGCTTTGTGTGGGCTATCAGCAAGTGTATCTAAAGAGTCACGCCATAATGGCTCAACGTTATCTTCTTGACCGTAAAGCTTATTACGTAACGCAGCTTTACGTTCTTTGGCTGTATTAACCGTAAAAACACCATCGCCAGGAGGGCATAAACAGTGTTCAACTTTACTTTTGAATGTTTGCCATTGTGTGCTCATTTCGATTCCTTAATTGTGTAATTTTGCTTAGTTATGCAAAAAAGCGTTGTTGCAAATAAGTTTAATAAAATTTTAATATCACGGATTTCTGCTGTTTAATGTTGTTAAACTAATCGCATTATCATACCGTGAAATATCAAAATTATATTTAATACCAATCACTTAAACATTATTACCATGCAACGCATAAATTCAAATAAAGTACATTAGGTGAGTGATATAGTGTCTGTTTAGACAAGTCAACCTTTGTACTATCGCAGTCATATTTCTAGGTGATTGAATATTCATAGAGAATGAATAAAAGTAGATATAGGCTGATTTTAAAAAAGATTTCACGTGTAAAAAGTGTTAAAGGCGTCTAGGGCCTGTTTATCTTTGAGGATTAACATTTGTTCAAGCTAGCGGCGATTTAATCGCGGCGCGAGGTTTGTAGCCTAGTGGGCTAAGTCAAAACCGAGCAAAGCTTGCGCGTCCTGCTCACGCCCCTTACAACTGTCCATGTAGGCAACAAAGAGTAAACCGCCCCTAGGCAGAACCCAAAGGGCAGCGCCTGTTTTGCATTGATGCTGCGTTATTGATTTTAACATTAGAATCATTATTACTTGCAATCAATGCCTTGCTTAAAACGCTTTTAATGCTAACTGAAACTTAAACCTAGGTATTGTTTGAATATAAACGGACATCCGTCCTGTACTTCGCTACTCTTAATCGTAATGATGATAGATTGACAACAATTCCTTATAAATTTAGCGTTGTTAAGCGTTAATTATAAAAAGTAATGATAAGGCAGCACCACTATGGAAAAGGTATTTCACCTAGGACTCACTCGCGATGATTTGCAAGGCGCAACTTTGGCAATTGTACCAGGCGATCCCGATCGCTCAGCTCGTATTTCTGAACATTTAGAAAACCCTCATTGCCTTGTTCGCACCCGAGAGTTCCATGCGTATTTAGGCACACTCAGTGGTCAATCAGTGGTTATTTGTTCAACAGGTATTGGTGGGCCATCTACCTCTATCGCTGTAGAAGAGCTTGCTCAACTTGGTATAACGACATTTTTAAGAATTGGTACTACAGGTGCAATTCAGCCTCATATTAATGAAGGCGATATTTTAATAAGCCAAGCATCTGTTCGTCTAGATGGCGCTAGCCAGCACTTTGCTCCACTTAACTACCCTGCTGTATCTGATTTTTTTGCTACGCAAGCTATGGTAACGGCATGTAATAATTTGGGCATTGATTTTCACATTGGTATCACCGCATCAAGCGATACGTTCTACCCAGGTCAAGAGCGTTACGACACCTATTCAGGCTACGTACCAAAAGCATTCCAAGGCAGTTGTGAAGAATGGCAGAAGCTCGGCGTAATGAATTATGAGATGGAATCTGCCACATTATTTACAATGTGTGCAGCATTAGGGCTTAAAGCGGCGTGCGTTGCGGGTGTGTTAGTAAACCGTACTCGTCAAGAAATACCAAACGTAGACCACGGCGAGATTGAGAGAAAATCGGTTGCCGTGGTACTTGAAGCTGCGAAAGTACTACTAAATTAATTAGTCGACTAACTCAATACTATACGCATTCATTGCTGGTAAGTTAGCATAGCTTGCCAGCACAGCCTCACTGACTTGCTGCTGATTTTCAACACCTTTGGTCTGTAATAACTCTATCTTTTGTATTGTTTGGGCATCCATGTGTAAACCAGCTAAATACAACTGACTAATTGCGCTTTGCAGTGGCGCAAGGCTTGGACTATAAGCGGCATTTTCAGCGTAACGACCATAAAAACTGCCCTGCTCAAACGTGGTAATTTTTACTGCGCTGAAATTTTTTGTATAAGGCACATACGCATTTAATGCAGCATCGATTAAGGTGCCACATACCCCATCTTGACCGACTACACTTTGTGTAATTGGAGCGGGGTTAAATAAGCTGTACTCATTGCCCAGATCAGTGGGCCCAAACGCAGCTGGTAATAGCTCATTAAGTTTATAATCTTGGTTTGGTAGCAAAATATCAAAGGTACTCGCATCTGCAAGTTCATTCATAAACTGACGACAATAACCGCAAGGCGCATCACTGATTGCTATTTTCACAATCGATTTAGCCCCATTAAGCCATGCATTATTAATCGCTGATTGCTCAGCATGCACCACTAAACTCAATGGTTGATTTGTAAACTCTACATTGGCGCCAAAATAAAAGTTTACCTGCTTATTCTCATCAAGGCCAAGTACAACTGCCCCGACAAAAAAGTGTGACACAGGTGCTACTGCAAACAAAGATGCTATTGGCAAACACGCTTTTAGCAACTGCTCTTGGGTAAGTGAATACTCATTACATAGATTATTTATATCGTCGGTAGTCAGCCTACCTCTTTGTAATTTTACTTGATTGAACAACGCATCGCGCTTTGGTTCATCAAATAGATGCGTTTGCCCTGTTATTGAATTTATAGGCGAAGAAGATGTTGATGGAATCATACACACATTTTACTTATCTAATGGCTTCACAGTGTAAAATGTTCAGTCGCTAATTACCAGATTGATTTTCAAGCCATGTCTTCGCACTTCTAAAACATTCAAAGTTTTCAGCAGTGATTTCAAACCGTTTCGCTTTTTGTAAAAACAAATCGTGCATAAATCCATCAAAGCTAACAACTCTTGCCACAGTGCAATGTTTTAACCAATTGGAAATAACAGGCATAATATTTAATAAATCGCTCGCAGGAAAATTATGCGTTACCTCAGATACATCAACAAGTAACTTGTTGCTCCCGTACATAGCAACATGTTGTTGCGCTATTTGATAAAAATTAATCACATCCTGTGCTGACGCAGTCCCTCGCAATGTCATCATAATTAATGATGTTGATGCATCAAATGTGATGCATGTTGAGATATTTGACATTTACGGCTCGGTCGAATTAAAACAGGTTAAGCTAAATAAGAAAAACTCTTATTCAACAAAAGGCGTGGTATTGTAGTTTTTTATTAGTTTTAGTCAAGAGATATCATACCAACAGGTCAGACCAGGGCTTTAAAACATAAAAAAGTACTAATTTTCTTAAGCGAAATTGAGAATATTCTGAGGTTTACCACGTCCTATACACTTTATAATGAACCCAACTTTATTAAGGATTGGTGTAAACGGTACTATTTTATGCGAAAAATTGTGTTTTTGTTTACCCTGTTGCTTTGCCTTTTCCCCGCAATTGCCACCCCACTAGATAAAAACGAGTTTGAGAAATTACGTAATGAAATTCGTGACAACTATGCACAGAGCCCTCATACCGCACTGGCGAGCTTAAAAGATCAATTATCCAGTGACGATTTTACGCCTGATCAGCGGTTAGTTTTACTTAATTACAAAGCCTGGTTTCAACTCGAGGCCAAACAGTTCTCAAACGCAATGAAAACACTTGTTACCTACAAGCATTTGGCAGAGAAATCGACTAAACAAGGCTTGATGTATGGTTACTACAATATTTTAGCGGGCGTATATATTAAGCTTGACCTTCATGCACTTGCTCTTGAGCACCTTGCAGAAGCATTAAAATATTCCGCGCTTTTAAACGACGATATTAAAAATCAAACACTGAGTAATATTGGAGAAGTTTACTTTGCACTAAACATGCTAGATGAAGCCGAGCAAACTTTTAGACGCTATATTGATTATTTAGATAAAGCAAACAAGCCGCTGGACACGGTTATTGCAACTGTGAACTTAGCCAAAACCTTAATTGCTAAACAGCAATACAGTGAAGCAAATACATTGCTCACCGATATTGTTAAAGTGATAGAGCTGCATCAGTTTCATTATTTATTAGCTGAATATTACTTACTTATGGCTCAGATCCAACATGCTGAACAACACTATTCCCTTGCCTTAACTTTGATTAATCAATCCTTAGCAATTTTTACTGAGCAAAACTTGATTATTGATCAACATAAAGCACGCTTTGAATTAGCAAAAATTTATGCGGCTATGGGTGATAATGAACGCGCTTCACTCGCGCTGTCACAGATCACCAATGATGATACGCGTAACGACGACTTATTGTTTATTGCAAACGTATACGAATTTGAGTCGCAACTCTTTGAGGCATCAGGGCTGAATAAGCTTGCTATCGCGTCATTTAAAAAACATAGTGCCGCTGAAAAAGAACTAATCAAACGCCAAGCAGATGTAAATCTTGCCAAAGCACTCGCCGAAGCAGAAACAAATGAAAAAGAAATGCAAATAGCCGAACTCACGCGCGAAAAACAATTAAAAACACAAAGAGCAACTGCCTTCAAAAATTTAGCTCTGAGTGTGGCAATATCACTATTGATTATTTGTATTGGGTCTATTTTTGCGATCTCCAACATCCTCAAACGTAAACAGCACTTAAGCAATACCTTAATTAAATTAGAAAAAACGCAAACAAATTTAATTGAAGCACAAAAAATAGCTTCGCTAACGGTGCTTGTGTCAGGCATGGCGCATCAACTTAATACACCAATTGGTACAGCCACCACCGCAATTACCTACATTGCAGAAAATCTACAACAACTCGAGCATAAATTTAAAAGTAAAACTTTGAGCGCCACCGACTTTCATCAATTCATAGTAAATGCTGTTGAAGCCCAACAATTAGTCATCAACAATATTAGCCGGGTTGCAGATATGATTGAACAATTTAAAGCGCTTAATGTTGCTAATTCAACTGATAAACCAATGAAGTCATTTGAGCTCAAGCAGTTCATAAATAAGCGGCTTGAAACATTGAAAGACTACTTCATTATTGAAATTGGTTACCAAGTTACGGGAGACGAGGTAACAGTCACGTCATCACCTTCAGTTATTGGTGACGTGCTTAAAACATTACTCATTAACGCATATGAACACGGTTTCAAAAACGTCGACAACGCACTTATTGCAGTACATATTAAGCAGGAGCGCTATAGCGTTATTATCACGTTTACAGACAATGGCAGTGGGATTGATAATTCAATAATACATGACATTTTCACGCCATTTTATTCCTCTAACTTAGGGGGAAACCACCTAGGTCTTGGCTTGAATGTCGTATTTAATGCAGTTAAATATCAATTATTTGGAAATATAAGCGCCGTCCCCTGTCAGTACGGCGCATGTTTTAGAATAGACCTACCTATTGATGCCCAATTGTCTGCAAAAGAGCACACAAAAGCTCATCAAAGTCTGTACTAATTAGCCAGTATTACGCATGCCTGCGGCAATGCCCGTCATGGTAATCATTAAAGCATTATCAATGTCTTTAGAGCCTCCTTCTTCGGCTTCACGAGAACGCTTTAAAAGTTCAACTTGCAGAACATTAAGTGGGTCCGTGTAAGGGTTACGAAGGCCAATTGATTCTTTAATCCAAGGCTGCCCTGCAAGCAGAGTGTGCTGAGGACTGAGCGATTGAACCAGCACTATCGCCTCTTTAAGTTCGTTACGTAACTGCGTGCCTAACGGCTTATATTGAGCTTCAACAAGCGCATCGTCGTAATGAGCACTGAGCCAACTATCAGCTTTACTAAACACCATTTCGAGCATCTCTAAGCGTGCTCTAAAAAACGGCCACTGCTGACTCATTTCATTGAGTGTATCAACACCATACTTTTCAAGTGCCGCTTGCAAACCTGTTAATGCACCAAGCCATGCAGGCAACATTAAACGATTTTGGCTCCATGCAAAAATCCATGGAATGGCGCGTAAGCTTTCAACACCACCGTTTGGATTACGTTTAGCAGGGCGCGAGCCAAGAGGTAGCTTACCCAATTCTTGCTCTGGTGTTGCCATTCTAAAGTAAGGAACAAAGTTTTCATCAAAGCGCACCACATTACGATAATGCTCACATGATTTTTCACTGATCAGCGCCATCACATCACGCCATATATCTTTTGGCTCTGGAGGCGGTAATAAGTTACTTTCAAGCACAGCGCCTGCATAAATATTGAGACTTTCAAGCGCAACATTAGGTAAGCCAAATTTAAAGCGGATCATTTCTCCCTGTTCCGTAACCCGTAACCCCCCTTTCAACGACCCTGGTGGCTGTGAGCGCAGTGCTTGTGCAGCGGGTGCCCCACCACGACCCACAGTACCGCCGCGGCCATGAAATAAGACTAATTCTATGTCGCGTTCTTTAGCTAAGTGTACAAGCTTGTCCATTGCCTCATATTGCGCCCAACCAGCGGCCATCATTCCTGCATCTTTTGCAGAGTCTGAATAACCAATCATGACATTTTGTACACCGTCTGCTTGACCACGATACCAAGTATTATCAAGTAATTGGGTGATGACATTATGCCCTGCATTTAAATCATCGAGGGTTTCAAATAACGGTGCAACTGGGAGCTTAAAGCGACAACCGCTTTCTTTTAGTAACAACTGTACAGCCAGAACATCAGATGCTGTGCGTGCCATTGAAATAACGTACAAACCGAACGTTGACGCATCCTGTTTCGCGATCACATCAAATGTGTCGAGCACTTCCTGCACATCGGCGCTCGGCTGCCAATGCTTTGGTATAAGTGGACGGCGAGAGTTAAGCTCTGCAAGTAAAAACGCTTGCTTATCTTCTTCTTGCCATTGGTTGTAATCCCCTAGCCCTAGATAACGAGTCAACTCTGAAAACACATCAGCATGACGCGAAGAATCTTGACGAACATCAAGTTTAGCTAAACGAATACCAAAACTATTGATACGATGAAGCACATCAAGCAAAAGGCCATCTGCTACAACACTCATATTTGTTTTTAATAATGAGCGATAGCAGACCTCAAGCGGCTGCTTGATTTGATTAATATGCGTGACAATGTCTTGTGCATCAGAGCGCTTATTCATTATTTTAGCGCCAAGGTGCGCGACAGTTTCGCTTACTTGTGCTTTTAGCGTTTTTAACACAGCGCGGTACGGTTCGAAGTCTTGCCCTGCTAGTTTGACTAGCTCATCACTGGCTTGTGACATCGAAAGTTCCGTACTGAGCGTATCAATATCTCGGCTGTACAAATCAAGCGCCATCCATCGACCATGATCAAGTACTTGTTGTGTCACTTGTGACGTTACAAACGGGTTTCCATCTCTGTCCCCGCCCATCCACGAAGTAAACTCAAGCGGGCTGTAATCATTCGGTAATTCTAAATCAAGGTGTTCTTTAACCTCTTTGCTAAAATCTCTTAAAAAACGCGGTACCGCATGCCATAGGCTATTTTCAATTACCGCGAAGCCCCATTTAGCTTCATCAATTGGCGTAGGCCTTGAGCGGCGAATATCATCGGTATGCCATGCTTGGCTTATCAACTGCGCAATGCGATTTAAAATGTTTTCGCGCTCGTAAGGCAGGTTATCGGTGCGTTCAAGTGAAGCAAGGCACTCGCTCAACTCAACATGTTTATTGATAATTGTCCGGCGGGTCACCTCAGTGGGGTGCGCCGTTAAAACTAAATTAATGTGCAGCTTAGATAAGCTTTCGGCAATTTCATTCGGGTTCAATTTACCTTGCACAGCCTGGCTCGATAACGCTTTTAGGGTTTGCGTAAGGGGGCTAAGCTGGCAAAAACCAACATCATTAAAACGTGAAATAGTGTGAAATTGTTCCGCAACGTTAGCCAAATTTAAAAAGTGATTAAATGCACGTGCGACAGGTAAAAGTTCTTCATCTGTTAACGCATGCAATACATCAATTAAGGCTTGGCGATCTTGCTCGTTACCTGTGCGTGATGATTTAGCCAAAGCACGAATTTCTTCTACCTTGTCTAAAATCGCTTGTCCTTGGGTGTCTTTAATTGTTTGGCCCAGTAACTGACCTAGTAAGTTGACGTTCCCACGCAAGGCGGCATATTGTTCACTCATTCCAAATACTCCATTGTTGATGATTCGACCCTGAGGGTACTAATTATAAACTTAACCGGACTTTAAACCGTGGAGTGAGAGTAGAAACAAAAGTCGGTATAAGCTTATATTTTTATTCTGTGCCTCTATTAATATCATTCAAACGAGCAATTGAATAGATCCAAAGCATATTCTATTTCGTAACATAAAATAACGTACCGTCAATTTTTTTGTTGCTTATGATCATATTTTACGATGGCAATTGCCCTTTATGCGCCAAAGAGATGCAATCACTCAAACGCGCTGATAAAGAGAATAAAATTACGCTCGAAGATATTAATAAAGATGATTTTGAACAACGCTTTGCAAATATAAAACGCTCAGATGCAATGGGTTATCTTCATGGTCAACGTGAAAACGGTGAAATGATTTATGGTTTAGATGTGACGTTCGCAGCTTGGCAGGCTGTCGGAAAACATTCTTGGTTAAAAATATTACAGCTACCCGTTATTCGCTCTTTCGCTGATGCCGGTTACTGGGTATTTGCAAAGTACCGGGTACAAATATCGTCTTTAGTGTGTAGAACAAGTTGCAGGATAAAATAATGAACCCAGTGTATATATTATTTGGCTCAAGTAGTAGTATTGCTAAGGCGTACATCAGCGAAATTTATCGCAGCAATCCAGATGCAAAGATCATTTGCGTTAGCCGAAGCTCAATTAAAAGTGACGATAGCCAAAAGACAGAACATTTTATCACGGACTACTCAAAACAAAGCTTATCCGAATTAACAAATAGTCTTAAAAGCAGAGGAATGGCGCCTCATCAAGTGGTTATTTTTAACGGCCAATTGCATTATGGCGATGTCATGCCTGAAAAAAAACTAGAGGAACTAGACGCGTCGTATTTCAATTCACTTATTGATTCCAACACATTAACACCCATACTTTGCCTGCAGGCCATTGCGCCCTTACTAACTCACAAAACGCCGTGTACAATTACCGCATTAAGCGCAAGAGTAGGCAGTATTTCTGACAACGGACTGGGTGGTTGGTATAGCTACCGAGCCTCTAAAGCGGCCTTAAATATGTTATTTAGCACTGCTGCTATAGAACTTAAACGCCGGGCGAAACAAACACGTTTAATTTTGTTTCATCCTGGTACAACAGATACACATTTATCAAAACCATTTCAAAGAAACGTTCCTGAAGGAAAGCTATTTACACCAGAGTTTGTTGCTTCTCAACTCTTTATGCTATTACAGCACCCTGAAACACTCACCGAGATTGGCAAACCTGCTTACATTGACTGGCAAGGTCAACCTATTAACTGGTAAGGATCCACTATGCATATAACTAAAGCCGAGATTAATAACTTTGAAAAACATTACCGCACTCATTTGATTAATTCTTTATCGGGTTACAAAAGCGCTAACCTTATTGGTACACAAGATAGTAATGGCAACACTAATCTTGCCATTGTAAGCTCAGTGATCCACTTAGGTGCACACCCTCCACTGGTAGGTATGATCATGCGCCCGCACAGTGTCCCTCGCCATACGTTTGAAAATATACTTGAAACGGGTGTGTTTACTATCAATCAAGTAAACAGCAATATTGTAGAGCAAGCCCATCAAACATCAGCACGGTATGACAAAGATGAATCTGAGTTTATCGCGACTGGGCTTACTCCCCAGTATTTGGCTGATTTTAAGGCGCCATTTGTAGAGCAAAGTCGACTAAAATACGCAGTTAAATTTGTAGAAAACCAGCACCTGAAAGTAAATGGTACCGAATTAGTGATCGGTGAAATTATGGATATACACGTTGACGACGTTGCTGTGATGGATGATGGTTTTCTAGACCTTGAAACCATCAATACAGTTGCAATAAGTGGACTAGATAGTTACCACAAAACCCGTCATTTAATGCGTTTGCCATACGCTAAAAAGCCAGTAAACGAGTAACTCAAGCTTCCCTAGCGGGGTGTCTGGAGATGTATTCCAGCCCCCCTTTTAGATTAAGTAACTAGCTAAAATTAACACACAACCCGCTAACAACCATGATAGAGCAAAACCATGCCACATATAGATATTGCTATACACATTGAGTGGGTTATTGGTATCGACTAATATGGTGCACGGTTTTTCTTGCTTAAATCGTAAGAAAAGCGATTCACTGTAATCCACCATCACGCTATAAATATGACCTTCAAACCAAAAACTCACCATCATGGTTTGTTGCTGTGCCAGCTCTAATGACGCAATGCGGTTATTAACCGCGACAGTGATATTATCAATCTCACATACTCGCCAATGATGCTTACTCACTTTGCTCTTGAACCAACGTAACAAGGGTAAAAGGCCGGCACACATAAAACATATACCTAAAATTAATAACACACTGCTCATTCTTTTCTAACCTTGTAGAGATTGATATACATGGTTAGCGGCTATTAAATCACTCAACGCTGTGCCTACTGATTTAAATAACGTGATATCCATTTCGTTAACGCGTGCATAGTTGTTTTCTTGTGCTAGCTGAGCAAGCTCAGCACACACTTCTTGTTCGCTAAACACCCCTTCTTTAATCGGAATTAAAAGCTCTCCGGCTTCAGCTAGCACATTAGCGAGGCTGTCGACATACACTTTACTGCGACTTATCGTTAAGCTATCGCATTCGCGAGCGTCACAGTTGTGATTGCCAATTAAATCAACATGCGTTCCTTCCCTTAGCCAATTTCCATCAAACAAAGGCGCTGATGCGCCCGTTGCACAACTTATGATGTCGGCACTGTAAATTGTTGCCTCATTGCTTTGACCAATAACAAACTCAACATCTTCAAATATGTTTTGTAGACGTGCTTGCAAAGCCGTCACTTTTTGCAGGTTACGCGCAATTAAAGTTACACGCTTAATACTTCTAACCGTAAGGTGAGCGCGTATCATATACTCAGCTAAATTACCGCTACCGTAAAACACTAAATGGCCACTGTCTTCTCGCGAAAGATAGCGACTCGCCAAAGCTGATACAGCCGCGGTTCGCCATAACGTTATACGCGTGCCATCAACTAATGCTAACGGCTCTCCATGCTGACGTGAAAACAGCATAATTTTAGAGTACAAAGATTCATACCCTGATTGAGCATTATTCGGAAAATACGTAAACGCTTTTACCCCAATTACTTGCTCATTCCAGGCTGGTAAAACCGCAAACGCATCGTGGTTATCATTACTCTCATCTAACGGGTACACGTTACGCTTTGGCATACCAAAATCGTGTGCAAACCCAGTTTGCATCGCACTTAATAGCGTCTCGAAATTGAGTGCATTATCTATTTGTGTTTTATCGATAATGTGCATATTAAGGTGCCAACTCAAAGGGTTTTGGCGCATGAGTTAACACTTCAAACCCGTTAGCTGTTATTAAAATATCTTCTTCTAAACGCACACCGCCAAAGTCTGGAATGTAAATACCCGGTTCAATAGTGATTACGTTGCCCGGCTCAAGTACATGGGCACAATGGCTATTAATGAATGGCTGCTCATGCAAAAACAGGCCTAACCCATGGCCTAGACCCTGACCTGAAAACGCCCCATAACCGGAGTCGTCTAGTACCTGTTGTGCAGCGTGTTGTAATTCAATGCAATGAACACCCGGTTTAAGTAAGTCAATCGCAGCTTGCTGTGCATTGAGCACCGTATTGTATAGTGTGCGTTGTTTAGTTGATGCCTCGCCTAATACATAACTTCTGGTCATATCAGAACGATAACCATTAATCACAGCACCAAAATCCAACGTAATTGCGTCACCAATTTTGAGTGCGCGACTACTTGGGCTGCCATGCGGAAGCGATGTGCGCTCTGCAAACATTAAAATAGTCGCAAACGACATACCTTCTGAACCGAGTCGCTGCATTCTAAACTCAAGCTCGAGAGCTAAATCACGCTCAGTCACACCTTCTTTAAAATAAGGCAGCGTCTGAGCCAATGCCTCATCTGCAATGGCCGCCGCTGCTTTTATTTGGCCAACCTCCCAGTCGTTTTTAATCATTCTGAGCGACTCAACAAGTCCTTGAATCGGCAAAAGTGTATGCGTATGTAAATCTGCCGCGACTTGCTGCCAAAGCGCCACATTAATAAAAGCGGCATCAAAGCCAAGCTGGCTATTAACAGTTAAAAACCGTGCAATGCACTGGCCTAAGCTTTCGTTATCACGATCTCTGCTGATCACCTCAAAGCCTTGGCACTCATTTTGAGCACGCTCAAAGTAGCGATAGTCAGTTATTAAAACTTGCGAATCCTGTGTAATTAAAGCGTAGGCCGCGTTACCACTAAACCCTGTTAAATAACGAATGTTTTCGTGCCCTAATACCAAAAAAGCATTCAGGTCCTGTCGCGCCATTTTTTGTTTAATTAATTGCTGACGTTGTAAAAAGTGATCGTTCATCGAAATATAAATCCTTGCTTTAAGGGATCGCGGGGATCAATTAAAAATGTATGTTTACCGGTCACATGCGCGCTGCCACTAACGCGCGGAATAACCGCGGGAATGGACTCAAACTGGCATAATTGACTTACTTCAACCGTAAATACAGAACCTAAAATACTCTCAATGCCAATGCGCTGATGCACCGATAAACGTCCTTTTGTATGCTCAAGCGCAGCACGAGCACTTACGCCAGTGCCCGTTGGGCTGCGGTCTAGTTCACCTTGTGCAAAAATACACACATGCCGACTAAATACACCCTGCGTAGTTTGCGAGTTGGAGTAAAAAATAACTCCGTATAAAAAACTCAGTTCACTATCAACTGGATGATTAGGTTGATAATAGCTATTAACTTGCTGCTTTATTGCTTTGCCAAAACTAATAATTTGTTCATGATTACTGGGGGTTAAATTTAAGCCGATGGTGTCTGCATCTACAAATGCATAATAAGCGCCACCAAATGCGATATCACACTCTAAAGCGCCGAACATGGGTAACTCAATTGATAAGCCTAATTTTTCAACGTAGCTGGCTACGTTATCAAAATACACCTGTTCTAATTGCTCACCATTTAACGCTACATAGGCTTTAATAAGTCCTGCTGGGGTGTCTATTCTGAGTTCGTTTATGCCTTGCTTAAAATCAAAATCAGCGCAGTCTTTAGCGGCTGTTGCCAATGCAATAATGGCATGCCCACACATGGTACTGTAGCCTTCATTGTGTAAAAACAGTACGCCAAAGTGACTCGTCGATCGCTCGGCAGAAGTAATAACGGCGCCATACATATCTGCATGACCTCTGGGTTCAAACATTAAGGCTTTTCGTAAGTCATCAAAACGCGCCAAACAATCAGCGCGTTTTTCTAACATGGTGTGCCCCTTTAACTGTTCAAAGCCATCTAAAATAATGCGCAATGGCTCACCCCCCGTATGCATATCAAGGGTGTGGATAGATAACCAATCTGAGTGCGGCTGCTGCCAATAAGAAAACAAAGTTGGGGTCATAATTGTCCTTTGTTATTTTTGTATGCAATGTACCTTTATTTTTGTAGGACAAATGCCAATAACTCACTACAAAAAATGCCGAACAGTTACCTGCCCGGCATCAAGGCTGTGTTGCTCTTAATGAGAATGTGCTTAAACATTAACTCAACTTTAGCACTCGCCTACACGGTAATGAGATGCTAACGCTGAGTTCTTACAGCGTTTTACCAGGGAAAATTAAAACTCTATACGCGCTGTCAACGAAACATAGCGTGCGCCTTGGCGACTTGTTACTAATCCATAATCAGGATTAAGCTCTAAGCCATTATCACCGTACTGAGCACGTTCTTCGTTAATTGAAAGTGCACTATCGCCATCAAGCAAATTATAAACAGTGCCTTTTAATGTCATATCAGCGCCAAAAAAGTCAGTGTAATACGTCAACGACATATCAATATTGGTCAACCAAGGTAAGTTTCCTTTGCTACCGCGTGGTGCAGGATCACCATTTTCATCATAGTGCGATGCTTGGCCGTAGTATTTACTAATACATGCATCCCATGGGCTGCCCGCTTGGCAACTATCAACCCCTTCTGGGTGAACAGAAAAATAACTCTTCGGACGACCTGATGTTGTTCGCGCAACTAAGCCTAGTGTTAGTGAATCAGTGATGTTGTATGCGCCACTAAATTTAATCGCATGGCGGTGATCATTTGGCAGGTTTCCGTAACCATGATCCATTAAGTCGCCGTAATCATAAGAAGTAGTCCAACCCGGATCTGCTTGGTCATTATCTGTTTTAACCAAACCTTCTGTATTGCCGTAACTGTGTGACCATGTGTATGAGCTATTAATGCGTAAATCATCAGTCACGTTGCCATCAAGAGTAAATTCAAGCGCAAGATACTTACGTTTAGCTTCGGGTAAAGCAAGCTCAGCTGCACTTAAATTCACATTGTCTACTTGACCATCGCCATCAAAGTCGTACGACATTTGAATCGCTTCGCCCGGGTTATTCAATACATAGTAAGAGCCTTGCCCTACGTTGTCAGTAATACCCATCTCTGCTAACTTTTTAGCTAAAACAGGGCCTACATCGGTATCTTCAACACTGCGGCCTAAATCACGGTAAATTGCTCGTACACCCGCTGACATCGTATCGAAAACTTCTTGTTGATAACCAAGGGTAAACTCATCGCTGTACATAGGTTTAAGTGATGATGATGCAATGAGACCCGGCTCTGTAATACCACGTTGACGCCAGCGTCTATCACGCAACATATCACCACGGCTCGGTGATCCATCAGCAAGTAAACTTGGTGCGCCATTGCTATCCAATTGGTCTAACTCAAAGTACTCAAACCACTCAACCGAGGCAGAACCTTGTGTGATATTCATGTTGGCCGATACAGGCTGAAAATAACGGCCGTAGGTTGCAAACACCTTCGCACTACCATCACCACTGATATCGTAAATTGCTTGTAAACGTGGCGCAATTTGATTATCAATATCAACAAACGCGCGACCATCTGTCACTGTGTTTTCAAATTCACTGTAACGCAGGCCCATGTTAAGTACTAGGTTATCAGTTGCTTGCCACGAATCATTGATGTAAAAAGCTAACGATGAAACGTCAGAGTTAACATCGCGAGTACGAATGCGTCGCTCAATAAAGTCCGTGCCCAGTGCTGCCCCAGAAATATCGTTTTCGCCAGCTGTTTTAGCTGTCCACCAACCTTCTGCATCCCCTAAACCGTTTTGACCTGAATGAAATGCCACCTCAACATTAGTGTAATCAACACCAAATTGAATAGAGTGCATATCTAGATCCCAGCTAAAATCAATACGCGCTTGGTCACGGGTATATTCCTCTTCACTGACGGATGAATTAGTATGTTGGCTCAATGTAGTAAAACCGTCACGCTCATCCCACACACCTGGATTAGGCGATGCGACAACGTTTTCTACATTTTCTGTTACACGACCAACTACCGCAGACACTGAGAATGTATCAGTCAAATAACCGTTATAGTTAATGCTAAATACATTGCCGCCATCTTCGCCCGGCGCATCAACACCTTGCTGTGCACCTATAACATTATCTTGCCAGCTGTATGCGTACGTTTTGTCAGTCCATGTGCGCTTATTGTTCATTGCTGAAAAACCAACCGAGTGATCTTCGTTGATAAACCAATCTACTTTAGTGAACCAACGGTCTTCATCACGAGAAAAATCTGAATGCGTGGTTTGACCTGCGCCTGTTGATTCTTCACGACGCGGCGCAAATAAACCATAGAAAAATAACGTATCTTCAATCAGCGCCCCACTGGCCCATAATTGTAACTCTTTAAAATCGTAGCTACTTTGCTGTGTATTAGTGCTAATAGTGCCATTTTCTTGAAAAATAGAATCATGCTGGCTACGTAAACTATCAGGATCCCAGCGCACTTCTGCGCCAAATCTAAAATCATTATCACCTGATTTAGACACAGCATTGACAATACCACCCAGTGCACCACCAAATTCAGGGCTCACACCACCGGTTTTAACTTGAGTTTGAGAAATCGCTTCCCATGGAAGGCGAATAGAACCAAGGCCTGTACGAATACTGGTTACGTTCAACCCATTAAAATAATAGCCATTTTCAGCCGCAGAAGAACCACCAAAGCTCGAAGCGCCTTTAAAGCTTGAACCACCCGGTGCTGCCGTACCCGGAGCAAGTAATGCGATACTTTCAAACCCAGTGTTTACAGGCATTGCTTTAAGCTCTGCATCACTAAAAGTTAACCCTGATGTAGATGACGCCATATCAACACGACGAATTGCAGCGCCAGTAACAGCAATACGCTCCATGTCTGCGCCAGCTTTATAAAGCTGAACATCAAGAATAATTGATTGACCAATTGTTACCGCTACATTTTCTTCAACCATTGTTTGGTAACCATCTTTTACGATAGTAACGTCGTAGGTACCAACAGGTACATTACGTAACAAATAGTCACCATCAGCATTACTGGTAATGGTATAAACCAACCCTTTGCTTTTATGCTTGAGTGTTATGGTTGCGCCGATTAAATCAGTGCCAGATTGAGCAACAACGTGCCCTTTTACCACACTGCTACCGTCAACCGCCTGCGCGGCTGGTGCCATCATTAATGCAGCAGTAACGGCTGATGCCAATAGCGTTTTAACGCCAAGTCCCCGTGTCTGTTTTTTATTATATGTAAACATTGAATGTTCCTTAGATCCTGTTGATTTTTTATCGTCCAGCTAACCTCGACGCAAAAAATATACACCCATTACATATTGTATACAATATTAAATATACATTTATTTCACATCCATTTAAAAATCACCTAGCCTTTTGTAATGAAATTGCTAGCTTATTTAACAGTATTCAAATTGAGTGAAATTAAAATTATCTATAATTATCAGTGAGTAGGTCTAGAAAATTAAAGCAGGGAGCGTAAGGTCAAATGAATGCCGTTATTATTTAGGCAATAAAATAAGGGAAAAAAATGCTAAAGTCTGTTTAATAGCGAAGCACACGTTGAACAAGGCGTAAGATTTACACCAGCAGCATTAAATTAGTAGAGATAGTGTGAATCATCTGCTTGATCACATCATGCACGCCGTATTAGTTTTGCCCAAATCAACTTTATGGCTTTAGAAAGTAAGTAAATTAGGCCACCAAACAGCATTGAATGAATAGGAAAGAAAATATAGCCTAAAGCCGCTGTTGAAGACCCTGTAGCTGCTTTACCAATATCAAAGTACATCACAGTGTGAAAAAAAACATGCAATAAGGTCGTGCCCAAAATCATATGAAAAACACTCGATTTTAGAACACCTTTAAAATCCGTTTTATTATAAGCAACCGCAATAAATGCAATGGGTAAAATATTCCATATCACAAGTAAATTGGCATTCGCCCCCATTGCAATAAAGGTCAATAAAGACAACAGTAAAAAGACTATATTCATACAAATTGACACCTTACATTAAAGGAAGCATGAGGGAATCAATGATACTTGCAAAGCCACCTACTTGAACGCGGGTTACAGAGGCATTATCTGATTCTATAGATGCTGTGATTATTGACGTACACCCCATTGCTCTACCTTGCTCAAATACATATTCACTACCCAAAGCTAAATGTTCTGTCAAATAACATGCTAGTGCCCCACTTGAGCTACCCGTAGCTGACTCTTCAGAAATGCCAAATAACGGTGCAAAATTACGACAACTCGCCGTTAGTTTAGCGCCAGCACTGCAAAGCTCAAAAACATGAAAACCAACCACTTCATATTTTTTACAAAATGCAGCGATAAGCTCGTCATTTGGATTTATAAGATCTAAATACCCATAAGGCACAGGGATGATCACATCGGGGAGACCTGTTGAAATGACCTCAATTGGTAACTGAGTGCTTTGCAATATGCTGCTTTCGATACCAATAACCGGTGCGATTTCATGGTATGAAAAACACGCTAGTGTTTGCGGTAATTGCTGCGCCATGATTACCTTACCACTAGGTTCTATAGTCACAGGTAATATACCCACTTTAGTACGTTGAGTATAAGTGCCAGCAGCAAGTAAGCCCTTTTGGTACAAGGTAGAAAAAGTGGCTAACGTTGCATGGCCGCAAAAATCAACTTCATCGGTCGTTGTAAAAAAAGAAACTGCAAAATCAGCCTCGTCATCACTCGATACAAAAGCCGTTTCCGAGTAGCCCACAGCGTGTGCAATTTTTAACTTTTGCTTATCCGTCAGTTTATCAGCATTTAAAACCACACCCGCAGGATTGCCACCTTGTCCGTTTAGTGTAAATGAGTTAACCAAAATAACCTCAATATTCACTCACTTCTCCTTTATAACAAAGCAATTATGCAGCGCGTTTTAATTCAGTGATTTTGACATTAAACCATAACTGACTTCCTATTTAGGTTCAATAATTAAGGTCTTGCTATGCAAAGTATGACTCTACTTTTAATGTTGTTTTAACTCCTGATTAAGTGGGCTTTTGTGGTGCGGAGTTATTTTACTCAGTGCATTGCAGCGTATGTAACGGTTTACAATAAAAATGACAGAACACGTACTAGGGCGTGTTGACCTTTCGTGATTAATTTTGCAGCAGTATGTTTGGTATTTAGGCAAGGCAGCGCCTATGCAGTGTGGTTGTTCCCCATAAATAGGCGATAACGCAGTATAAATGCCAAACATGCGCTTTAGTGTGAGCTCGTAAGTTCAACTTATTCATCCCTTTTTCACGCCTTAGTATGCTTAAATTTGAAAGAAATGTTTGTGGCCATTAGTAAGCCCTTCTTCTCGCTTAGCTGCTTTAGCTTTTATAAACGTTGATCATGACGGCTAGTTTATTTTCAATCCAGCCTTGCCGAAAGTATTTTAACTGATACAATCACTTTGTATAATGTATACAATATGTATTTATGAGAGGAAATAGAATGCAAACGAACAGTAAAGATTGGCGATATACCGTAATGCCTGCTGTATTTACATGGTTAAAAGAATCAGAGTCCGGTACCCTTGAAATAGACCTTGATGTAACAAAAAAATACGCTGCAAATATTTTAAAAGTGCAAGGAAAGGGTGGCACTCGCATGGGTGGACTTGTCGGCTCTGGTACATTGGGTGAGAACAGCTACCTAAGCAATGAGCAACGCCTTTTTTTACTAAACGCCCTTTCAAGTGTGGCTAAAGAATACAACGTGCCATTAATCAGTGGTGCGGCGGCAGAAACCAAAGAAGAGCTTGCCATAATAGTTAAAGAACTCGCAACGGTTGGTGTAGATACCGTTATGGTAATGCCGCCAAAAACTAAAGAAACCCCTTCTGATGAACAAATGTATGCGTATTACGCGCTTAGTGCATCAGCTGCAAAAGAAGCAGGTATTACAATAATGCCTTATAACAATCCTGACGCAGCAGGCTATCATGCGCTTTCAACTGACCTTCTCACTCGGCTTGCAGCTCTACCTGAAGTCACGGCACTTAAAATATCGACAATTGATGTATCAGTTATTGAAACAATGATGATAGAAAACAAAGAGTTAAAAGTGCTAGCAGGAGTCGACACTGTTACTGTTCATGCAGGGCTTGCTGGTGCATGCGGTGGAATTACTGGCGTGGGCTGTATATTCCCCAAAGCGAGTGTCACTATGCAGGAACACGTAAACAAAGGCGAATGGGACGAGGCAAATAAAATATCACAGGCTATGAATTCTCTATCTTACCTTGATGCACAACCGCTGCTGTTGGAATACCTTAAGTTTGCGTTTGGCATTCATCATAATGATGTAACCGGCGGGCTTCGTACTTTTGGTAAAAAGTTAACGCAACAGCAAATTAATGATGTGCACACGCGTTATACTTTAGCAAAAGAAAGGCTAGAAGCGCTGGATCTAATAAACTGATTATTTTAAATACTCGCAAACAAAAGCGCCATAATGACGGCGCTTTTTACCCAAAGCGCCACATTGATAAAGTGAAACCTTCTATGGGTTATACGATATTAAATCAATCTAAAGACTCTGAAACAGCCACCTCAGCATCAATAATAGCTCGATGGGCCTTTAAACCTAAATCACTAGAGTAAAAATCTGCTGCAACCTTTAACTCTTCTGCTGTTAATAGTGAGAGTAATGAGGGTCTGCTGACCTTTAAAGGTTAAATTTGCAGCAGCCTGTTTGGTATTTAGGCAAGGCAGCACCTATGTGGTGTGGTTGTTCCCCATAAATAGGTGATAACGCAGCATCAATGCCAAACAGGCGCTGCCCTTCGGGTTCTGCCTAGGGGCAATTTACTCTTTGTTGCTCGGTTTTTACTTAGCCCACTAGGTTACAAACCTCGCGCCGCGATTAAATCGCTCCTAGTTTGAACAAATTTTAATCCGTAAAGGTCAACAGACCCTAACTTTAAAAACAACCTTAGCTGCATTTACATTAATAGGATCGGTCATTACTTTTGATGGAATAGATTCAATAAAAACTCGTTTTTGACTTTCAGGTAAGTCTCTCAGCGTTTCTGAAAATAATTGCTCGGGACTGATGTTTATTTCACCGCCGAATGAGCTTAATATTTCTTCCATTCCAAGCGCAATGTAAAGCCGCTCAAACTCTTCATTTGCATCAAGTTTAGGCGTCGAAGAACATGCATACAACGTCAATGTCATTAATATTAAAATAGCTTTTCTCATTATCATCCTCAACTTTACATAAAATACAGCGGTATTGAACAAGCCCGTTGCTTCACTCGTTTTTTGTTTTTATAGGTTAAACTGTTTTTTTATGATTTATTTAAGCTTTATACGGTGGATGAATTATCAAAAAACGCATTGAATCTTTTAAATCATCACTGCTGCGCTCATTAATCACCACCGCCACCTCCGCCGTCTCCCCCTCCAAAACCTCCTCCGCCATCGCCTCCGTCACTGTAATATGAGGCTCCCAAAAGTGCCCCTAAAATACCCACTCCAGATACTGAAGAAATTGTGCTGTTCATTGAATCGATTGATTCGTTCTCAGGCGTATTAGCCTTATAGGTAGCCGGTTCGCAATACATTAAATAGGCGTAATGAATATGACGCCTATTAAAACCCATTTCATCTACCGTTTTATCAACTTGCCCTTTTGTGTATGTTGCACTTGCGCCATACCTTTTAGTTAATATCGGGCGGAGTTTGTATTTATACTTTCGGATTGTCGACTTTTTACCAAACATAATGTATCTCCTTTACCTTAAACGCTATATTGAGCGCAATCACGGTTATTGAAAATAACACATTAACTGACTTTCACTCACTCTTTTAATAACATGGTTATTGCCATATAACGTAGTTATTGTTTAAAAAACGTGTTTTTACAGCAGATTAAATTCTCTGTTCGTCATTGAGAAAAAATAGAATGATTAATTCCGCTGCACTAATTGATGCAAGCTGCAACAACAGCCCAAACATTAATCCTATACCTGCTTGCGCATCTGGCTCGATTCCAAACAACAAAGCAGGAACTAACAGCAGCGTTAGCCCTGCTGGAATACCTCTTATAATTGAAAGCTTGGTGTTTCGATAATTGTTAGCATTCGACAAATAAAACAACACGACATAAGGCGATAGCAGCAAATAAAAGCCCACCTCACTAGGGCCCCAATACTTCAAAGCAATAGAAATAAAAGATAATAAAGCTAATGCTTTAATTGGGAGGTAAACGTTTTTATAATTCATAACTTTCCTTATTAATTAATGACTGGACTTCCCAGCTTTCACTACACAGTTTCTAACTACAAATGTGTGCATTAAAAACTAAACTTTCACTCGCAAAGTACCCTACATATCAAAAAAAGTTATTACGTGCGAGGTAAAACCTGCCTGCGTCACTGTTCACTTTTTAAATATAAGATAATCAGTAGTAGCAACACATATAGAAAAGTAAAATGCGCAAAGGAACTTCCACAATAAGAATTTTAAACTATCGAGTGAAAGAACATTAAAAGAATATAAAGGACCTTCTTTTATACAAAAGGCTAAAACCAGAAAAAGTAAAAAAATCACGACATTTAAATAATTTAAACGTTTAAGTTTATCAAGAATGAAAATAACAGGGATACCAATTACTGTATTACCCATATATGCCATTACCACACCAAAAAAACTGATCATCTTATAAGCTTTCCAGAGTTCACTTTGGGTGACACCTAATTGTATAGAGAAAATACTAGCGAATAAAAATACAACGCCTAATGCCGGAAATATTATTAAAGGTGCAAATAGCAACATGCTTAAATATCTCAAAGCAACCTCCTTGCTAAAAAAATGCCGCTATTACGACGTACAATACCAAATAGCAATATATGAGCACGACCTGCTTTTATGCTCATTCGTTAGTGAAAATATTTTAGATATATTGCCCAATTATCTTACGCTACAGGTAATAGTTTCATGACTATGGGTGAGTATTCCTAATCAAACGGTATATACCTGCCAGAGGTAATCATGTTATATGACCTATCCAGCACATATTCTAATTCACACAACTTTTTTACATCACGTTTTATTCACTCAACCATATCTATTTTAGTTAAATCTGTATAATCAAAAATCTAAACTGAATATTACCTATCAGACTTTGCACAAACGCACTAAAAAATAAGAATACTAGGTTTCGTGTAAATACTTCCTTTGTCTAAAAAGGTAGTATTTTTTATTATTAAAAATGTTCACTATTTTTTGGCCGCTAAACTTTCTCGTTTTATAGGCTCTCCATGCAGGATAATCGTTTCTATACTATTCCACGATTCTATAGAGTCTAAAGGGTTCGATTTAAGCAATAAAAGGTTAGCAATTTTACCAACTTCTACCGTACCGTAATCATTTTCAATTTTGAATTGTTTAGCATTATTAATGGTGGCCGCCGCCAGCACTTCTTTCAACGATAGCCCTGCGGTAACCATAGCTTTCATTTCTTGGTAGGTTGTCAGTCCTGGTTGATTGGCAAAACTCGGGCTCCCTGGGAAATCCGATGCCAATAAAATAGGATGGTCGGCACTTTTTAGGTATTGAATAACTTTATTACCTTTTCCTATTCGCCCATATAAAAATGCATCTGAAATTGATTGGTCAGGCATTCCATCAAAGCCAACTCTAAGCTCTTCTTTGAACCATTGCGCTTCAGCCGTTTTATACCAATCAATAAGTGGCTTAGGTGTGACAGATGAAAACTCAGGAGAATTAACAATAGTTGGGTCCATTACTTCACCCAATCCAGCAATCACTCTTTGTGTTGGCATATAAGCCACTTCGTCATTAATCATTTTATTCAAAGTGTTAGATATTTCTTTGGGTATATTTTGTTCGCGATTATACTGCCCCCAGTTCCACATACCATGGGCAATAACATCAACACCTGCTAAAAGTGCTAATTGCTGCATATCTAAAGCATTAGCATGAGCGACTATCAGTAAATTAGACTTTTTAGCAGCTTGTTTAATTCGTTTTAACGTGTTCGTTGAAAGTGTCGCCCACTGATTAGCATTACCATAACCGTCTTCAAAATATAGCTTTATACATGAAGCTCCTGAATCAGCAATTTTACCAATTAATCTTTCTACTGAGTTTTCCGTGGTTGCGCCTGCACTTTCATCAATTAAATAAGTAAACATTGATCTTGATAGATCGTCTGTTTTCTCTACATATGGGAAAGTGTTTTTTGATGTTAAGACTTCACAACGAAAGTAATCAGGGTGTTGAGGCGCTGAAGTAAAATAATCAAAACTTACTCCCGGATTCGGATCAAGTATTTGAGTAACCCCATAATATAAAAAGCTCCTTGGCTGTTGCTCAAAGTATGCCTGTGCGAGTACCTGATTTTTAATAGCTACTGGCTCGACACCAAACCCCATACCAGGGATTGACGATACATGCGCATGGCTATCCATAAGACCTGGCGTTAAAAATTTACCTAAACCATTTATTTTAAGATCGAAGGATGAAATCTTTTTGCGAGTTATTTCACTAATTCGTCCATCACTTAATAATACATTCATTTGAGTTTTTGGAGCTTGCAAGTGAGATGAAACGATAGTGACATTCTCTATTAGAATGTTGTCCTTCGCTAATGAAGCAAAAGAAAACAATGAAATAGAGAGTAATAATACTTTAAACATGATACTTCCATGTGAGATTAATTAAACAGTTAACGCCCGCTTAAACTGCCGAGCAAGTTGGACGCTTTTTGTGCCGTATGTATCGCAAAAAACAGGCCTGTTTGCGGAGTCAGTTTTGATGCGTTTGTTATACTTTTTTATATACGTAAAATCGAAATATTAGAGCTTGAAATAATGCGGCAAGACCAAGCAATAATGATCCCTTATAATACAGAGGAGGTAGAACAAACGCCATTGGTAAAGCTGCATAATATAAATAAGAGCGATTTGTGTATTTGCTTATTAAAAAATGAAGTGGAAACCCAATTATTAACCACCCAGCAATAGAAACAAGCAGATAAACACCTGCATATAGTAAAAGTGTAACAACCAACCCAAAAAGGCCACTTATTGATAATGGTGCTAAATTAGCAAATAAAGCCCAGACAGCAATACCTATTCCCACGTATAGGAGGCTTTTGAGTATTGCGTCATCCCATCTTCCAAGACTCAATTCTTTTTCCGTAAAATATAGCGCCCTAATTATGGGCTGATAATGTATAGGTATAATGTGAAACGAAGCGGAACTGAGCCATATTTTAGCAGTCCCACTTGATTGGCTAGATAGGCTTATTCACACGAGGCTTTTCTAGGTGCTGATGATTTATTTAATGGAGCCGTTTTTGAGTTTCTGTATTTACTATTCCAGTTATTAACTTCTCTGATATTAGCAACGACAGCAGCAGCGTTGCAGTCATTTATTTTTTTGTGAGCACTAACAGGAGCTCCATTATCGTATGTCAGGGTATATCTTTTGTTGCTTGATACATCGTTAGTATTACTACAAGCAGCTAAAAAGCACATTGAAATTAAAACAGACATTTTCTTCATTTTATAGTCCTTTATTCAGTAAATTTTAATTATAGTAGATTATTCAACTATTCGCCTCACGCCCTAGTAATGGGCTACAAATAGTTTGCTAAAATGTTGAGAAACGAAAACAGCAAGCTGTTTTAAGTCCTTATTAATTAGCTTGTTAGAGATATTTTGCACCCAGTTACATTTTGTAACCCAGCTACACTTTATAAACCTTACCGCAATTATTACCACTAAAGCAATGATGCCGCTGTAAAAAATGTTTGGAACGGTATTTGAAATAGGACATCTAATAGCTGCACACCAAACCTGATGCACTCTGCACTACCAATGTTCGCAAAAAGCATGAAGACAGAAAAATAGTAATATTTACTTTTAGGGCCTAAAAAGTAAGAAACTAAGATAAACACACTCGGCAAATATCTTGGTCCATTATCTACATACGTAAGTATTATTAAGAAAACAGGCATCAAAAGCAGGACTTGGGAACCAAAAAATAACGAAAAGAGCTACAACGAGAATTAGAATACTTTTGGCAATATTTAAGAATATGCCTGAACTGTCCACGAATACCTAACGAGGCTGTAGAATAACTCCAACAGCCAACTGTTTTTGTGCTGTTAATTGCTTATTATGTGGTTTTTACAACCAAACCTCTCGTCTGACTAAAAATTACTAGTGCAAATATGACTTCTGTTACTCCACCAATAAATGCACCGATTACAAAGTTTGCATTTAATAAAATACACAACATGCCAGAAAGCATAAGCAAAATACCTAAAACCCAATAAGTTTTAATGCCATATAAAGTATGAAAAACCAAATAGCGTACGCCAATTATCATAAGCATTATTGGATAAAACCATTCAACTTGAAGCTTTGCTACATAGAAAGCTAAAAATAAACCAACAAATAAAATAATGGTGCTTTCTAATGCTAGTTTGCCTAAAGGGTTTTTTGGATCATGACTTCCTGGGCGTTTGAGAACTTTTGAAAGTAACATGGCTAATGGGTGTATAAACATACCACCAAAAAAAAGAGCCAGCATACTCGATTGATTTGAGTATAGTAATGCAATAGAACCTGCGATACACCAAACTAAACCAGAAACTAAAACACCTGTTCCTCCACCAAAATATGACAAGTTCATATCTTTTTGTGCATCTTCAAATTTCACAAATGCTCCTTAATTCAGAAATTACTTAAACATAATGAGTCCCACACGGTGTTGGCCTCCGCTTTTCGTGGGTTAGTTTTATTCAAAGCCATAATTAGTTTGTCAATTAACTAAACAGCAGAGGCTAACTTGAATAAACATAACATACTTTTTATCGGTCTTGATACACATAAAACATTCAATGAAGTCGCCTATATTGAAGAGCATAGAGTTGCATAACTAGTTCATCTTGGTCGATTTTCTTCTTCCAAATTGGCCGCTCAAAAGCTTATTAGTCAGTTTGAATCTAAATACCTTGGCGCAACGCTACACTTGGTCTAAGAAGCCGTCCCTTTTAGTTATTATTCGTATCGTCCTGATACTCACCTTTCAGGGCTGCTTCGCGGTTCAAATTTATTTCCTATAAATTGTGGATTTACAGATTAATTACCAGCCTCGGCCATTGCTGTTATGTGGTCGCACCCTCTCTTATTCCTAAAAACAGGTGAGAAAGTTAAAACCGATAAACGTGATGCCCTTAAGCTCGCTAAATTACTTAAATCTGAAGATTTAACACCTATTTATGTTCCTGAGCCTGAAGATGAAGCTGTACGCGATTTATCTCGTGCACGCGAAGTAGTGAATATTAAAAAGACACCCACTCAATATTAAAAAGACACCCACTCTAATTTTATTAAAGCTACGCATTGATACAAAAAGTCTAAAATTTAAGATGGGTGTCTTATTTATTTTCTTGGCGTAGAGTGCATGCACTGTTGGTATTGGGTCGCTGATTTTTGCAAAGAAAACACTATCGATTTTATTCTTGGTCATGCTTTGTATATG
>NZ_PYHV01000043.1:0-14531 GCF_004766475.1 Pseudoalteromonas sp. KS88 | reverse complement strand
TTTTTTTGCCTCACTACCGAAATAGCTTGGCTGTTAGAACTCAATCTGTACGAGTGCCCACACAGATGATTGCTTTATATTGTTAAAGAACGTTGCGATTAAAGCTAAACTTTATCTC
This sequence comes from Pseudoalteromonas sp. KS88, assembly GCF_004766475.1. Lineage (NCBI taxonomy): Bacteria > Pseudomonadati > Pseudomonadota > Gammaproteobacteria > Alteromonadales > Pseudoalteromonadaceae > Pseudoalteromonas > Pseudoalteromonas sp. KS88. The sequence continues at coordinate 14,413 of NZ_PYHV01000043.1, read as the reverse complement.
GCTAGGGCTGCGCATGTTACGCTTTCCTATTTTTTTGTCAACACTTAATTTTAAAACTTTTAAAAAATCTAAACTCAAGTTTTACTCGACTTACTGATTAGCTGCTTGCCTCGCTAAGCGTTGCCTGCTCTGCCGTCTCAGTGGGGTGGCATTATAGGGAGATCCAAAAACAGATCAACCCTTTTTTGAAGAAAACTTAAATAAACTAGCTATTCGCTGAGTATTTGAACGAAACGTATAAAAACAGCACTAATCTTAGGCAATAAAGTCTATTTGCAGTGCTTTAAATACAAGAATAAATGGATAAACCTTATAGCATGATCTTTATGGAGCAAGATCATTAGTTGGATCGTATATATAAGTAAATGCTACGTGGTTAAATAAGTGTGTGAATGAAGACACGTAAAGAACAAATGGTGAATATAGGTGGAGTAGATTAGAAATATAATTATAGGCATTAAAAAGCCGAGCATAAGCTCGGCTTTTTGGTGTCTTTAAGACTTACTCAGCAGACTGCGCGTCTTCTTGAACTTCTTCGGTTGCAGATGTGCGACCTACTAGTTCAATATAAGCCATTGGTGCATTATCACCAGCACGGAAGCCACACTTAAGAATACGAGTGTAACCACCTGGACGATCCGCATTACGAGGACCGATTTCGCTGAACAATTTACCAACTACTTCATTATCACGCGTGCGAGCAAACGCTAAACGGCGATTTGCTACACTGTCAGTCTTAGCCAGTGTGATTAAAGGTTCAATTACACGGCGTAACTCTTTCGCTTTAGGCAATGTAGTTTTGATGATTTCGTGTTTCACCAAAGAACCTGCCATATTGCTGAACATCGCTTTACGATGGCTGCTGTTACGGTTTAATTGACGACCACTCTTACGATGGCGCATGACCCTATCCTTCTAACTAAACTAATATAGTGATTTAGATTATTCAGCTAGGCTTGCAGGCGGCCAATTTTCTAGGCGCATACCTAGAGAAAGACCACGTGAAGCTAGCACGTCTTTAATTTCAGTTAGAGACTTCTTACCTAAGTTAGGCGTTTTAAGAAGCTCTACTTCTGTGCGCTGAACTAAATCACCGATATATTGAATTTGCTCGGCTTTCAAACAGTTTGCAGAACGTACTGTTAGTTCAAGATCATCAACTGGACGAAGTAGAATAGGATCGAATTCAGGCTTCTCTTCTTTCTCTTCTGGTTCAGTTACATCACGTAAATCTACGAATGCATCTAATTGTTCAGCTAAGATAGTAGACGCACGGCGGATCGCTTCTTCAGGATCTAAAGTGCCGTTTGTTTCCATATCAATGATTAACTTGTCTAAGTCTGTACGTTGTTCAACACGTGCTGATTCAACCGAGTACGCAATACGTTCAACTGGGCTAAATGATGCATCAAGCAACAATCTACCAATTGGACGCTCATCGTCATCAGAGGATAAACGGCTAGACGCCGGCACATAACCACGACCGCGCTCAACACGAATACGCATGCTGATATCGCTGCTATCTGTCGTTAAATGACAAATAACGTGATCTGGGTTAGCAATTGTTACATCGCCATCGTGCTGAATATCTGCCGCAGTCACAGGGCCTACACCAGACTTAGTCAGGGTCAGAAAAACTTCATCTTTGCCTTCTAAAGTTACTGCTAGACCTTTAAGATTTAACAGAATTTCAATGATGTCTTCTTGTACGCCTTCTTTCGCGCTGTATTCATGCAACACACCGTCGATTTCAACTTCGGTTACTGCACATCCAGGCATAGACGAAAGAAGTATACGGCGTAAGGCATTACCCAACGTGTGGCCAAAGCCACGTTCTAATGGTTCTAAAACAACTTTAGAACGTGTCGGGTTGATAGCGTCGATATCGACTAACCTTGGTTTTAGAAATTCTGTAACAGAACCCTGCATTTTATCCTCTCTTAACTCTTAACTTTACTTAGAGTAAAGTTCGACGATTAGTTGTTCATTAATGTCCGCAGACAGGTCTGAACGCTCAGGTAGGCGTTTGAAATTACCTTCCATTTTCTTACCGTCAACTTCAACCCAAGTCGGCTTTTCACGTTGCTCGGCTAGTTCTAGAGCAGCGATGATACGCGCTTGTGTCTTAGACTTTTCACGAATAACTACTACATCTTCTGGAGTAATTACGAATGAAGGAATGTTCACAACACGACCATTAACTAAAACCGCTTTGTGGCTTACTAACTGACGTGCTTCAGCACGTGTGCTTGCAAAACCCATGCGGTATACAACATTGTCTAAACGTTGCTCTAAAAGCTGTAACAAGTTTTCACCTGTATTGCCTTTAAGGCGAGCAGCTTCTTTGTAGTAGTTACTGAATTGCTTTTCAAGTACACCGTACATACGACGAACTTTTTGCTTTTCACGTAATTGTAAACCGTAATCAGATAAGCGACCTTTACGAGCGCCGTGCTGACCAGGTGCAGTCTCAAGTTTACACTTAGAGTCGATAGCTCTTACGCCGCTCTTAAGGAACAGGTCAGTACCTTCACGACGACTCAGCTTGAGCTTAGGGCCCAAATATCTTGCCATGTTATTTCTCCTAACCTATTGTTAAACGCGACGTTTCTTCGGTGGACGACAACCATTGTGTGGTATTGGCGTCACGTCAGTGATGTTGGTGATACGGTAACCAGCAGCATTCAAAGCACGTACAGCAGATTCACGACCTGGACCTGGACCTTTGATGAAAACTTCTAGATTTTTTAAACCGTATTCTTGAGCCGCAGTACCTGCACGCTCTGCAGCAACCTGAGCAGCGAATGGTGTAGATTTACGTGAACCACGGAAACCTGAACCACCGGCAGTTGCCCATGATAGTGCATTACCTTGACGGTCGGTAATTGTAACAATAGTGTTGTTGAAAGAAGCATGAACATGAGCCATACCATCAGCAACTTGCTTTTTAACCTTTTTACGACGAATTGGTGTCTTAGCCATAATACTATCCCCTTATCGCTTAATAGGCTTACGAGGACCCTTACGGGTACGCGCGTTAGTCTTAGTTCTTTGACCACGTAGTGGTAAAGAGCGACGGTGACGTAGGCCACGGAAACAACCAAGGTCCATAAGGCGCTTGATATTCAAAGTAACTTCACGACGAAGGTCACCTTCTACAGTGTACTTGCCAACTTCTTCACGAAGTACGTCAAGTGTTTCGTCTGAAAGTTCACCGATTTTTGTGGTCTCGGCGATACCAGTCGCTACTAAGATAGCCTTAGAGCGAGTCTTACCTATGCCATAAATAGCTGTTAAACCAATAACTGCATGTTTATGATCAGGGACGTTAATGCCAGCGATACGGGCCACTAACACATCTCCTATATTTGAATTTGGTTATCATCTGTTTGAAGAGCCCGTAAGGATACTCAAACGAAGACCAAATCACAATTAAAAACACAGGCCAAGAAATCTCAGCCTGCACGACTTATTAATTAGCCTTGCCTTTGCTTATGCTTAGGCTCACTGCAAATTACACGTACAACACCGGCACGTTTAATAACTTTACAGTTACGGCATATTTTCTTAACGGAAGCACGTACTTTCATTGCTCAACTCCGTAAACTGACCCTATCGACCGTAGCCTTTAAGGTTCGCTTTTTTCAGCACAGAATCATATTGATGTGACATCATATGAGTTTGTACTTGTGCCATAAAGTCCATGATCACAACAACGATAATCAAGATTGATGTACCGCCGAAGTAGAATGGCGTTTGCCATGCCATGGTCATGAATTCGGGCACCAGACAGATAAAGGTTATATACAAAGCACCTGCCAATGTCAGGCGTGTCATCACTTTATCAATGTATTTCGATGTCTGCTCACCTGGACGAATACCTGGGATAAATGCGCCAGATTTTTTCAGGTTATCTGCTGTTTCACGCGGGTTAAACACCAACGCTGTGTAGAAAAAGCAGAAGAAGATAATAGCCGCAGCTAAAACTAATGCATACAAAGGCTGACCTGGAGTCAACGTTGTAGCAATGGCTTGTAGCACATCAGCGACAGGACCTTCACCCTGGCCGAACCAGCTGGCAATAGTACCAGGGAACAGAATAATACTGCTAGCAAAGATTGGTGGAATAACACCCGCCATGTTAACTTTTAGTGGTAAATGCGTGCTTTGAGCAGCAAATACTTGACGACCTTGTTGGCGCTTTGCGTAGTTAACAACGATACGTCGTTGACCACGTTCAAAGAATACAACAAGATAAGTTACAGCGAATACGATTACAGCAACCATCAACAGTACTAAAACATTCAGATCACCTTGGCGCGCCATTTCGGCTGTCGAACCAATAGCAGACGGCAAGTTTGCTACAATACCAACAAATATTAGAACTGAAATACCGTTACCGATACCGCGCTCTGTTATTTGTTCACCCAACCACATAAGGAACATAGTACCAGTAACTAAACTCACCACTGCGGTGAAATAGAAACCCATACCAGGGTTAACAACTAACCCGTTCATCATGCCTGGTAAGCTTGTGGCAATACCAATTGATTGGATAGTAGCAAGCAAAAGCGTGCCATAGCGTGTGTACTGGCTAATTTTCTTACGCCCTTGTTCACCTTCTTTCTTAAGCTCTATAAACGGAGGATACATATGCGTTAATAGTTGCGTAATAATCGAAGCTGTAATGTAAGGCATAATACCCAGTGCTAACACTGAAGCTCGCTCAAGTGCACCACCGCTGAACATGTTAAACATTTCAACAATGGTGCCCTTTTGTTGCTCGAAGAAATCGGCAAGTACAGCGGCGTCAATCCCAGGGATCGGCACAAATGAACCTAGACGGTAAATAATGATAGCGCCTAATACGAATAGTAATCGACGTTTCAATTCCGAAAGTCCACCTTGTGCACTTTGCATATCTTGACCTGGTTTAGCCATTAGTACTTCCTTAGTCTTCTACCTTGCCTCCGGCAGCTTCGATAGCCTCGCGAGCACCTTTAGAAGCCTTAAGGCCTTTAACGGTAACTGCGCGTGAAACTTCGCCAGATTTAACAACTTTAACGAACTGAACGTTCTTTTTAACTAGACCAGCTGCTTGTAACGTACCTAGGTCTACCACATCGCCTTCAACTTTAGCGATTTCAAAAAGGTTAATCTCTGCAGATACTAACGATTTGCGAGAAGTGAAACCAAATTTAGGTAGACGACGTTGCATAGGCATTTGACCGCCTTCAAAACCAACGCGTACTTTACCGCCAGAACGTGATTTTTGACCTTTGTGACCACGGCCACCAGTCTTACCAAGACCAGAACCGATACCACGACCAACACGTTTACCAGCAGACTTAGATCCTGCAGCAGGAGAAAGTGTATTCAAATGCATTCGAATTACCCCTCAACCTTAACCATGTATGAAACTCGGTTAATCATACCACGTACACATGCTGTGTCTTCTAACTCAACAGTGTGATTGATACGACGTAAACCAAGACCGCGTAATGTAGCTTTATGTTTCGGTAAACGACCGATAGAGCTCTTTACTTGTGTTACTTTTACAGTTTTATTAGCCATGGTTTACCCCAGAATCTCGTCTACTCGAAGACCACGTTTTGCAGCGATCGACTGAGGAGAATTCATATTCTCAAGAGCTGAGATCGTTGCACGTACAACGTTGATCGGGTTAGTAGAACCGTAACATTTAGAAAGTACGTTCTGCACACCAGTCACTTCAAGTACTGCACGCATAGCACCACCTGCAATGATACCAGTACCTTCAGATGCTGGTTTCATGAACACTTGTGAGCCAGCATGACGCCCTTTAACAGGGTGCTGTAATGTGTTGCCATTTAGGTCTACATTGATCATGTTACGACGTGCTTTTTCCATTGCTTTTTGAATAGCAGCTGGAACTTCACGTGCTTTACCATAACCGAAACCTACTTTACCTGCGCCGTCACCAACTACTGTTAGTGCAGTGAAGCTAAAGATACGACCACCTTTAACTACTTTAGACACACGGTTTACCGCGATTAGCTTTTCAGCTAAATCAGGCTGTTGTTGCTTTGCTTCTACGTTAGCCATTGTCTACTCCTAGAATTGCAAACCGGCTTCACGCGCAGCATCTGCTAGCGCCTTCACACGGCCGTGATATTTAAAGCCACTGCGATCAAAAGCAATCTTTTCGATGCCTTTGTCAGCCGCACGTTCTGCAACCGCTTTACCAACTGCTTGTGCAGCTGCAACGTTGCCTGTGCCTTTAACTGTTTCGCTAATAGCTTTCTCAACAGTAGAAGCAGCAGCCAGTACACTACCCTCAGCATTAACTACTTGAGCGTAAATGTGACGTGGCGTGCGGTGGATAACAAGACGCGTTGTGCCTTGTTCAATATAATTTCTACGAGTGCGTTTAGCACGACGTAGACGAGCTGTTTTTTTATCCATCGTCTTACCTTACTTCTTCTTAGCCTCTTTACGGCGTACATTCTCATCTGCGTAACGAACACCTTTACCTTTGTAAGGCTCAGGTTTACGGTATGCACGAATGTTAGCAGCTGTTTGACCAACTAACTGCTTATCTACGCCCTTAACTAGAACTTCTGTTTGGCTTGGAGTTTCAATCGTAATTCCTTCAGGAACTGCGAAATTAACTGGGTGCGAGAAACCAAGAGTTAAGTCTAAAACTTTACCCTTTGCTGCTGCACGGTAACCAACGCCTACTAACTGAAGTTTCTTCTCGTAACCTGTATGCGTACCAACAACCATGTTGTTGATAAGAGCGCGAGCAGTACCTGCTTGTGCCCATGCATTGGCTACGCCTTCACGAGGTAAAGTTGTAACAACGTTATCGTTAACTTGTACTTCAACAGCGTTGTTGATAGTACGAGTTAATTCACCGTTTTTGCCTTTAACTGTGATTTCCTGGCCTTTTAATGTAACTTCTACACCGGCAGGAACATTTATTGGTGCCTTTGCTATGCGAGACATAGTTCCCCTCCGATTAAGCTACAAAACCAATGATTTCACCACCAACACCAGCACTACGTGCTGCGCGGTCTGTCATTAGGCCTTTAGAAGTTGATACGATAGCGATGCCTAGACCACCCATTACCTTAGGTAATTCGTCACGTCTCTTATAGATACGTAGACCAGGGCGGCTAACACGCTGGATGTTTTCAATAACAGCTTTGCCTTCGAAGTATTTCAACTCGATAGAAAGCTCAGGTTTAACTTCGCCGTTTACTGCGAAATCAGTGATGTAACCTTCGTCTTTTAATACTTTAGCTACCGCTACTTTCAGCTTTGAAGTTGGCATCACAACTGATACTTTCTTCGCTGATTGACCGTTACGGATACGTGTGAACAAATCCGCGATAGGATCTTGCAAGCTCATAGTCTTACTCCCGTGATTCTATTACCAGCTAGCCTTTTTAAGGCCAGGAATTTCACCGCGCATAGCTGCTTCGCGAACTTTAATACGGCTCATGCCGAATTTGCGAAGGTAACCATGTGGGCGGCCCGTAATGTTACAACGATTACGTTGACGTGCAGGGCTAGAATCACGTGGTAAAGCTTGTAGCTTAAGTACCGCGTCCCAACGATCATCATCTGATGTTTTCACATCGCTGATGATAGCTTTTAGTGCTGCGCGCTTTTCAGCGTACTGAGCAACTAATTTTGTGCGCTTTGCTTCGCGCGCTTTCATAGAATTCTTTGCCATAACCCTACCCTTATTTCTTGAATGGGAAGTTAAACGCTTCTAACAACGCACGGCCTTCCTCATCTGTTTTCGCAGATGTAGTGATTGTGATATCCATACCGCGTACACGGTCTACTTTATCATAATCAATTTCTGGGAAGATGATTTGTTCACGTACGCCCATGCTGTAGTTACCACGTCCATCGAAAGACTTAGCACTTACACCACGGAAGTCACGGATACGTGGGATAGCGATTGAAACCAAACGCTCAAAAAAGTCCCACATACGCTCGCCGCGTAAGGTTACTTTACAGCCAATTGGGTAGCCTTCACGCACTTTAAAGCCAGCAACAGATTTGCGTGCTTTAGTGATTAAAGGTTTCTGACCAGAGATAGCTTCTAGATCCGCAACAGCGTTATCTAAAATTTTCTTGTCAGCTAGGGCTTCGCCCACGCCCATATTTAATGTGATCTTTTCGATCTGAGGGACTTGCATGACAGAGCTGAAACCGAACTTCTCTTGAAGATCAGCAACTACTTTGTCTTTATATACTTCATGCAGTTTCGCCATCATTCTACTCCAACTATTAGATAGTTTTACCAGTAGATTTAAAGATACGTAATTTCTTACCATCTTCAATCTTGAAACCTACACGATCTGCTTTACTCGTTTCCGAGTTGAAGATCGCAACGTTTGATACGTCGATAGACGCTTCTTTTTCAACAATGCCGCCAGCTTGGTTCAATTGTGGAACCGGCTTTTGGTGTTTCTTGATTAAGTTTATGCCTTCGACAAATACTCGACCAGACTCGGTAACAACTGAAAGCACTTTGCCGCGCTTACCTTTGTCTTTACCTGCTAGAACGATTACTTCGTCATCACGACGGATTTTTGCTGCCATGATTGACTCCTTACAGTACTTCTGGGGCTAGTGAAACGATTTTCATGAACTTTTCATTACGAAGCTCGCGAGTCACAGGGCCGAAAATACGTGTACCAATTGGCTGCAAGTTATCATTTAAGATAACAGCCGCATTGCTGTCAAAACGGATCAAAGAACCGTCTGGACGACGAACGCCTTTCTTAGTACGCACAACTACCGCGTTTTTAACATCACCTTTCTTCACTTTACCGCGAGGAATCGCTTCTTTAACAGAAACTTTAATGATGTCACCAATCGCTGCATAACGACGGTGCGAACCGCCTAAGACTTTAATACACTGCACTTTGCGAGCGCCGCTGTTATCAGCAACTTCCAGCTGAGTTTGCATTTGGATCATGTTAATGACCTCCGGTGTAGTTATTACAACTTGCCTTAAATCGTTTAAAATCAAGACATTTAGATTAAATACCCACCAAAAAACAACCAAGTTGTCTCTTAAGGGCGGGCAATTGTATCAGCATTGAGGGGGTAGTGGTAGGTTATTTTTTAATTAATTTAGAATTACTGCACTCATTATTTTGCTACTTGGTTATATTTAGCTATTTTACAACTGTTTATAAAATAATCAGGGCATAAATATACCCTGATTAATTTATCATCGAATAAAATCGGCGTTAATTGCCAAACAAACCTTTTAATTTATCTTTAATTTTATCCTTTGCCTTTTCTTTTACTTCATCTTTAGCTGCTTTACCAATATCTAAACTAATACCAACATCATGAAATGGTCCTTTGATACGTACAGGGATTTTAAAGCCGGTGCTATCATCTGTTGTACCTTGCCCTTCCAGCGAATCAACAATACCCGTTACTAAGCGATAGTTCACCGTTGTCATTGGTAAATCAACGTCACCTTCCCCTGTAATTCTTATTAATGGGCTTAACATTGATAAGTCAGTGTTTGTGCCAACACCATTGGAGAAATTAAAGCTGCCTGTTAGTGCGGAAAAATCTGTTTGCTCTGAATCATCAAACCCTGTGTCTAGGCCCTCTGACACTGCTGCGAAATTCCCTTTTATTAGCTCTTTCCCTTTTCGTACCATTTCAGCAATGTTTGCACCTTTCACTGCACCATCTGCAAATTCAAAGGCAAGCGTTCCTTGTAATGCATTGATGAAGCTCTTTTGACTATTACCACTCGTTGATAAATCCCAATTCAATGATCCTTTACCCATTAGCTTATCAAACCCAGCGGCATCGGTTAGTAGCGGTTTTGCATCGATTGCATCTAAAGCGAAGTTGGTGGCAATTGTATAAGGGGTTTGTTTTGCATTTATCGTCACCTTACCTTTACCATTACCTTCATACGCTGCAAATTTATCAAGGCTGAGGTTAGCCACTGCATCTTTTAGATTGACTGTAAATTGGTTAGCGCCTAGTGTTATGTCATTCGCTTTAAGCCCACTTGACCGAATAACAATATTTGCATCAAGTGCATTTAAGCCACTCATATCAATTTTTGTATCGTCCCAAACGATTGGCTGAGCTGGCTCCCCTTCTGCTTGCTGTGGCGTTTGCTTTTTCGCTACTGCTTGGGGTAAATAAGGGTTTAAATCAAGCATTCCTAAATCTATGTTCGCTTTGACTTCTAAACGCTGACCGAGGCTAATATTACTTCGCCCTTTAATTTGTAATTTATCTAAAGTAGCGAGTAACTCTGTAATATTAAAGTTATCATCTTTGAGAGTCATTGCTCCTTTTACATTGAAAGCGTTGAATGCATCTTCTTTTGCATTCAGTTCAACTCCCTGCCATTTTGCAATATCTTTAACAGAGTCGCCGCTAAGCGCTAGTTGCCCTTTAATATCTTTACCTTGCTTCGCTATTAAACCTTTAAAGTCCACATCCAATAAACGTGATGAAAGGTTTTGCGATACATTAAAGGCGCTTCCTTCAATTGCTTGTGCTGGCGTATCTACCTTTACGTCTAACTTAAAGCGCTCCTGCATATACGTAATTGCACCTTTCACCTCAAGCTCTTCACGCAGTGAAGGGAGTAAGATAGCTAGCTCAAGCTCGTTTATTTGATATTTAGTACTTGTTTGACCGTCCAAATAAGTAAAAGACCCGCCATAAATAGCCACTTCACCCAGTTCAATATCAAAATTTTCTGGTAGCTTTACAGCTTTACTACTCTCGGTTGCTTCGGGCTGCTTTGCTACTGCATCAAAAAGCTGCCAGTTTGCTTTACCGTTTTTATCTGTTTCTAACAAAATATCTGGTTCGTTAATGACAAACTTTTCAAGTTTAAATTCGCCGCCAAATAATGAGAACCACGGAATATGAATCGCTAGCTGTTGCATGCTCGCCATATCTTGGCGAGAGCCGGTTTGCATGTTAGCAAAATGCACGTCATTTAATTCAAGCTTTAATGAAGGAAAAACCGATAATGTCTTATCGCCTTTAATCGTTAATGTACGCCCAGTGGTTTGCTCGACTTGGTCTGATACTTTATTAAAAATTGCATCAGTAGGAATTAAAAATGGTGCAATGACTATTAGCGCAATCAGCAATAATAGTATTACTCCTATAACTTTAAAGGTGGTTTTCATGATGGTCCTTTCAAATGTGCAAGTAATGTTCTTATGATAGCGGGAGTTGCTATTAAAATCATTGAATCAATATAGAAAAACTTTCAGCGGATACTTTACTTAATTAAATATGAATAAACACTGAAACAAATTGATACCTTTAGGTTACAAATAAATATTGACCCGCTGATACCCTTAGGTTACATTGATACCTACAGGTTACAAAAAGTATATCAAACTCTCAGACAGGATTAACATTATGAATCAGAATATCAAAGCTGAAGAAAGATTTATGGGTCAAAATGCATGGTTTTCGATCTTCATGGGAGTGACGTTGCTAATTATCAGCATTTACCCCATGTTAGATAAAACATCTGCGCCCTTGTTAATATTAGGTGTAAGTGCTTTTTTAGGGTCATTCTTTATGTTTGTAATTAGAGGCGGCTTCACACGAAAAATGAAATACCACCTCACTTATAAAGATGAGTACTTGAACACAATAGACACTATCGCTTATAAGCATGTTGTATTAGCCTTACTCTTCAGTATGGGTGCCGTTTATTTGAGCTCTGATAGCTTCGCATTACATATATCACACAGTATGATGGCTACCTTTTATCTAGCAATTATGTGCTTGGTTTATGGTATTTCAATTTTATGGCAGAATCGTGATTAGGTGTCGTCGTGCAAAATAACATAGCCGAATTTCGTAAAAACGCAGGGCTTTCGCAGCAAGAACTCGCTGATGCAATAAATGTATCTAGAAAAACCATCAGCACAGTTGAAACCGCACGGTTTACGCCTTCAGTGATCATTGCATTAAAAATTGCGCAGCACTTTGACACCTCTGTTGAGTCATTATTCTTGCTCGACGAAACTGACTAAAAATAGTGATGCAATGTTGGTATTACACAACTACCACCATTGCATACCTTGTATACTTAGGTATGATGCACGACCCTGTTGCTTTTAGTGAATATAAGCTAAAATAAGTAACTGAAAAAGCATCTAATCGGAGTATCCTCAGGCATGAAAAAACTGCTAATTTCACCTTCAAAAATGGCATTAGGCGAGCAAGAAAGCCAAATTTATCAAAATATCTTAAAACAGGCTTCTGAGATCAGTCTAAACCTGATGGCGGTAAAAATAGAAAATCATCCTGAAGACTTTTTAGGTTGGTGTTACGAATTACTAAATGCAAGTAAGGATCGTATTAACTACGACTTACTTGAAGCGAATCAATTACCAATCTTAAAAAAACTGCATGACCAACTAATTTCTGCAATTAGCTTTTTACAACTAAAAACATTACGCGTCGCACCATGGCCAGTTGTTAGTATGTTTGTAGAGCAACATAAAGAGCTCATCGCTTTAGACGAGCAATTGCGATTAACAAATTACCTTGCAAATTTACGCGAACAACCATTAAAAGAGATGATTCCAGAAGACTTACTCGCTTTTAGCGGCAAACATATGGCATCACTCGACCCGAGTACTTATAACTTTGATGTAGAATGGTTTGCCTCTACAAAAAGCGCCAAAGGTTTTCACCAGATGCTGGCTGACCTACCAGGTCTTTTTGATGATGCGCTTAGCTGTATACCCCTTGAAGGCGAAGTAAGTGAAGAGCATTATCAACAATTTGTTGTTAGCTACTTACTTGCATTCAATGGTAGTGATGAGAAACCAACACTGGCGCCTGCGACTCGCTTATTAGCAATGCGTCGTCCAGATGTTTTTACACCAATAAACAATACCCGACTTGATGCTCTGTGTGCAGCTTTAGGTATAACTAAGCTGAATAACCGTGACTTTGAACGCTACTGGCAAGATATAGTACAAACTATACATGCCATGTCGTGGTTCAAGATGGCTGCTGGCAACAATGAGCTCGAGCAACAGCTTTTATCCATAAAAGCTTTACTACCTTGCTTCTTTTATTATGCAGATAAATCAACCGCTGATAATTCAAATTATATTAAGCTATTAAATAAACCTAAACGCAGCACAACAACGTCGACTAAATCAGTACGCCGTGGTAAGGAATCAGCAGAGATATTAGTTGACCGCGCACTATCTAGTGACGAAATACCTGAGCATATTCGTGCTAAACGTGACTCTATCATTAGTGAAGTACAAAAAGGCCGTGGTGTGAACGAAACAATTAGTTTAATGCGTGCTATATTCGGCTAATATATCAAGTATCTACATAACTTCGAGCTGCATGATCCTTGTGCAGCTTTATTTATATGTGCACTATATAAGTGCACATAATTAATTCAAAGTACTTCTTAGACTCCCACTGAATAAACTTATCTATCTGTTTTATAAAAATTTAAACATAAAATTGTGCTTTATATTTTAACTTGGCATAAGCAGTGCAACTATCTTGGCAGACAACAATAAAAGGGCGTCATAATTAGCAAGACTGCAATCTTATTAATAATTATGAACCAGTAATCAACATAACGACAGGATACGAAACATGCTAAAACTAAAAAAAACAGTTGCACTGAGTGCACTTGCATTGATGGGTCTTACATCTACTGCCGCGCTTGCTGAAGTAACAGCTAATGCAGCGGCGACATCGAATTACTTGTGGCGTGGACAAGAACAAACAGGTGGTGATGCTGCTGTATCTGGTGGCATTGATTACGCAAGCAAGTCTGGATTTTATGCTGGTACTTGGGCTTCAAATGCATCATGGGCTGAAGAAATGACCTATGAGCTAGATCTCTATGCTGGCTTTGGTGGTGATATTAGTGAAACCATGAGTTATGACGTAGGTTACATTTATTATGCTTACCCAGATGCAGCTTCGGGTGCTGATGCTGATTTTTCAGAAGTCTACGGCAGTATTAGCATGGGTAGCTTTAGCTTTGGTGCCTCAGTCCTAGCAAGTTCCGCTGCAAGTGGGGATGGTACTGACTTTGGAGACTCTTTATATCTAACAGCAGACTATGGCTTTGCAGTTGGCAGTAACGGTACTGAAATGGCGTTACACCTAGGACATTATTCTGGTGATTTTATTGGTGACGACGACATTATCGATTATGGTGTTTCAATCTCTAAAGATGGTTTCACTTTCGGTCTTTCAGATACAGATATGGATGACAGTGATATTAAAGCTTACGTCGCTTACGCAGTAGACTTTAGCTTATAAAAAGAATGTGTTACTTGCTGCAACACTAAGGGCCTAAGGGCCCTTTTCTTGTTTTAGCTATCAGCTATCAGCTATC
>NZ_PYHV01000042.1:0-57779 GCF_004766475.1 Pseudoalteromonas sp. KS88 | reverse complement strand
CACATTTCAGGACAAGACAAATTAATGATCAAAAAAGCCCGCTTTCAAGCGGGCTTTAAATTAATCGACAAAAAGATTAAAACTGTAAGCTCACATTAGCATAGTAAGCATCAAAGTCTGAGTCATCCCAGTTATTTGCATACCCTAACTCTAAACCAACATTGCGGTTAAAGAAGTGCTCTGCGCCAAAGCTGTAATCATCATTTTTATCAAATGTGACAAACACAGAAGTGGCTTTAGTAAAGTAATAGTTAGAGCCTAATACCCAAGAGCTGCCAAAATCATCAGTATCAGCAACAGTACCTTCTACTGTTAGATAGTTACCTTGTTGCAGGTCCATAAAATATTTTGCACTTACTGCACGATAGTCAAAATCGTCATCTGCTGATACGGTAAAGCCGATGTAATCAGTGCTATTTAGTTTATGGTTATAAGCTAAATCAAATCTAAAGTTATCTTCACCATCTTCAACATCGATATAAGTGGCTTTCATAAGTAAGTCAGGGTTAAAGAAGTAGCCTGCAGAAAGGTTGAAAGCATCTCGACTGTTACCATAATCAAGGTTTTGGTAACCAGCACCAAATACAAATTGATCTAGAAAATATTCACCACCAACCTTTGTAACGTCACCAAAATCGTCATCAATGTATGACCCATAAACATTACTTTGCTTGTTAATGTATTCAAATTGATCGTAAGGACCTGTCGTTGCTTTAGGAGAAAAGTAATAAGTTGAATCAAGGCTTATAACATCGTTACCGTCATAATCCGTATATTTAACATGGCTAATTGACTCATAAGTATCTGCAGCAGTCGCAGCACTTGAAAGAAGAATACTTGAGATAATAACTGCTATTTTTTTCATAATTAGATTTCCCTATTTACATGGTTACATTGCTGTTTTGCCTAACCTGTTGGTTAAGACGTGGGCATGCTAACGCGGGAAAACTGAATCGAAACTTAACCAAGCCATTGTTTACATTGAACTAATTGTAAACAATTGTAGGGAAATGTAAATATAAAAATGCCAGCTTACTTTAAAGGCTGGCATCAGAAAAGGTAAATAGTTACTTGTTTCAACTAATTACAATGCATATGTGGCGATTATTTTGTAAACTTCATTAATATTATCGCCCGCTTTAAAATCTTTACTAATTGGGGTGGGATCTGAACCAACCCAAATTTTAAGCTCTGCATCTAAGTCAAAATGCCCTGCACTCTCTTTACTAAACTTAGTTATTTTAGAATAGCCAACACTCAGCATTTCAATTTTTGAGCCTGTCACACCTTGTTTATCAATAAGAATTAGACGCTTATTTGTGAAGATAAACATGTCGCGAACGACTTTGTAGGCTTTTTCAACTTGTTCTCCATCAACCAATGTATTACTAAGAACTTTTTCTAAATCGTCATCATCAACTTCGCTAGCATTGCCCATTAATCCACTTAATAAACCCATTACGCTTTCTCCTGTGTAAAAATTTGGTTTTCCAAGGTATGACCATTTACCAACTGTCGGTAGCGCCAACCTTGTTGATAACAAAAGTTAAGTAACTCGATATCAATTTGCTTATCAGATTTTTGGTATTCAATCACATACTCTTTAGCTTGGCTCATATAGACTCGGGTCACACCCGGTAAGCTAAGTAACCTTTGTTCAACGTCTGTCAAATTATCAGCAAAGAGTATAGTCATAAAGCGCTTTGTTTGAAGCTCTGACGGCTTTGCCTGATGTTCTATCAGCTTACCCTTGTCGAGGTGTAACACATGGTTACATAAGCGCTCTAGCTCTGTTAAATCATGGGAGCTGAGAATAAAGGTCGCTTCATCACTTAAGTTGGCTACAAGCTCTCTAACTTCTCGAGCATGAATTGGATCAAGCCCGGCGGTTGCCTCATCTAGCATCACTATTTGTGGCTTACCAATGAGTGATTGGCCTATGGTTACGCGCTTTCGCATGCCATGAGACAAGTCATCTGAACGCTGGTGAGCTACTTCAGACAAGCCAACTAAATCAAGCACTCGCAATGCTTCTGATTTACTTGCACCGGCAGACAAGCCTTGTAGTTGTCCGTAAAAGCTAAGTTGATGCACAATACTAAAACGTGGGTCTAGCTGAGCGTCTTGCGGTAAAGCACTTAACTTACCGAATAATGCGTTACTGCCAGGTTTGCTGCCCAGAATACTTAATTGGCCTTGTGAGGGTAAAATATAGCCACATAACAAACTAAATAATGTTGTTTTCCCCGCTCCATTGGGACCCACTAAGGCAACGGGTGCCCCTTGTTGTATTTCGAAACTAACGTCATCGAGTGCGAGTTTACTGCCGTAGCGCTTTGTTATCGCTTGCGCGTGTATCAATGTGCTCATAGTGAACTCCTAACAAAAATACGTTGAGCGATAAACAACAGCACAACACTATGTATTACGGGAATACCTAAGCTACTAAATAAAGTCGAATTCTGACCCGCGACTTGGTTTATTTGAACCCCTGGGAATATATAATCAAGCAAAGCAAACATAGGCACTTGCCATGTTAGAATTCCCACCATAATGTTACCTACAGCAAAAAACAGCACGGCTAATACAATTGCTAACCGCGCTGAACTTGCGAACGTATTAATTAGAGTCATCAAAGCTACAAATGGCATAACTGTAATTAGCAAATAAAAAAATATGATTGCACCACGGTTTATCCCGCCACCAAGCAAGGCAACATCACGAAACGCCATAACAGCCAATGTTGCAAACAATGTGACTGCTAAGAGTGCAGCTAAAATAAGCACTTGCCCGATAAAACGACCCAATAATATTTCGGAGCGGGTTGCTCTTAGCGTTAAGAATCGTAATGTTCCACGATGTTTATCTCCAACAATTTGGTCACTACATAAAAATAAACAAAATAACGGAAAACTATATAAAGCGATTAACCAATACATAGCCAGTTCCGCTTCAGGCCATTGAAGTAATTTACTTAGCCCAATAGCTCCAAATACTTGCTTAGCAAGTTCAGCGAGTTCAGGCGAGCTGACAATGGTCACCGCTTGCCCAACGGGGTAACGTAAAATTAATAGCCAACATATAGTAAACGCTGCCACGGCTAATAAGCCACGCTTTGTCAAAAATAATCGAACAAGTTCAAACTGTGCAATTTTCATTAATCGCTGAGGATGTAATTGTGTCACAAGTTTTCCTTTTTAAGATCTCAATACACCCACATTAAGTGCAAACGTGTTGAATTACTAGCAAAAAAAAGCCCACTTTAAGTGAGCTTTGTAACAATAAATTAAAATGTAACATACTTACATTTAAAGATGTTGTTGATAGACATCAAGTGCTCTAGCTAAGTCCGCAATTAAATCTTCAACATCTTCAAGGCCTATATGTAAGCGAATAACGGGCCCTTTATCCCATCCAGATGCCGTGCGCAGGCTTTTCATTGTTAAGTTAGCTGTTACTAAACTTTCAAATCCGCCCCATGAGAATCCCATTTTGAAATGATGTAAGCTATCTAAAAAAGCATTGATTGCGCGCTGATTACCTTCTTTCATTACAAAAGAAAATAAACCATTGCTACCATCAAAATCACGTTTAAAGAAGGCATGCCCTGGGCACGTTTCAAAGGCTGGGTGGCGGATATGATCCACTAAATGGTGTTGCTCCAACCATTTTGCGACCTCAATAGCTGCTTTTTCATGTTGATTTAAACGAACAGCCATCGTTCTGAGACCACGTAGTGCTAAATAAGCGTCATCGGCGGAGGTGCACTGACCCAATAAATACGATTGTTCTCGTAACGTAGACCAATACTTTTTGTTCGCAACCGCTACGCCCATCATGACATCTGAATGACCCACAATGTATTTAGTTGCAGCTTGGATACTAATATCAACGCCATGTTCTAATGGGCGGTAATGTAAGCCGTTACCATAAGTATTATCAAGCATCGTCATTACACCGCACTCATTTGCAACAGCAACCATTGCAGGCACGTCCTGAATTTCCATGGTAATAGAGCCAGGCGACTCTAAAAAAAGCACTTTTGTATTGTCTTTAATTAATGATTTAATACCTGCGCCGATAGTCGCAGGGTAATAAGTTGTTTCAACACCAAAACCATTTAATATTTTATCGCAAAAGTCGCGCGTTGGTTCATAAGCAGTATCGACCATTAAAATATGATCACCCGCTTTTAAAAACGCAAGTAATGTACTACTGATAGCAGCCGCACCGCATGGGTAAAGCGCGCATCCTTCGCCTCCTTCGAGTTCAGTGATTGCTTCTTGAAGTGCAAAATGCGTTGTGGTGCCCCGACGTCCATAAAAAAGCGTTTTATCGCCGCGTTTCTTTGCCGCATTTTGTAATTCTTCAACTGAATCAAATACAACGGTAGATGCACGTTGCACTACAGGATTTACAACACCATGCGTATAAGCTTTTTTTCTACCACTACTGACTAATTGTGTGTTTACGTTGGTTTTTCTAGTCATTACTAATCCTTAGATTTAATCTTTTTGCTCAAGCCAATGGTTTATTAAGTAGCGAGAAATAGAATCTGTTCGAGGTAACTTTAAGTGCTCACCTTCTTCATGCCAGTTACCAAATTGCCTTATTTCTTCGCGACTGAACCACTTTGCATCCTCTAGCTCATCTTTATCCACTTGAATATGTTCTGTTTCTGCCTCGGCTATGAAACCCAGCATAATTGATGACGGAAATGGCCATGGTTGAGAGGCTATATAATGTACATTGCTAACAACAATGCCGGCCTCTTCCATTACCTCACGTGCAACTGCTTGCTCTAGAGTTTCACCTGGATCTACAAAACCAGCTAAAGATGAAAACATGCCAGGCGCCCAAGTAGCTTGACGACCTAACAAACAGCGCTCAACACCATCTGAAAATGTGCGTGTTACTACCATGATCACCGCCGGATCTGTTCGCGGGAACGTTTGATGTTTACACTCTGGGTTTGTGCATAAGCGGGAGTGCCCCGCTTCAATTAACTCATTACTTGAACCACATCTCCCACAAAATTTATGGGTCGCGTGCCAATAGCATAGCCCCCGCGCTAGTGCTGCCATCGAGCCACACTGTAAGTCAACTTGGGCACCATAACGGCGAATATCTACAAACTCAGCGCCTTCAGTCATATTTAATAAATGTGCTTCATCTAGCTCGCTAACATCTAACGCAAAATAACTAATATTTTGTTTATCAAGTCCTAAGAAAATACCTTTGTCTAAATCAAGGTGATTGACACTTTGTGCTGATAAAAAAGTAACGGTTACGCTATTTTGGTCAAACAAGGTACGGTTGTTATGCACCAATAACCATCGCGCTTGATTATTATTCTGCGCTGATAACCATACTGGGTCCTTTCGCAAATTTGATGCTCGGTCTAATGCCATATCGCTGTAATTTAGCATACTCGCCCTTTTTGATGTTTAGATGGCTAAAATTAACATATCAACACATTAAACCCAATTGATAAATCGACAAAAAATAGGCAAAAAAAAAGCCCATAGGGCTTTTTTGAACACACAATAAATTTTGTTCTAATTACAGGGTAGCTAGTTTAGTCTGTAATTTTTGATTTTCAGCTTCAATATGCTGATAGAATTCTAAATCGTCTAATTTACTTGCCGCTGCTTTATCGATAACTATCACTGCATCCCGATGAAGCTGCAGTGCTGATGCTGGACATTTAGCCATTAAAGGGCCTTCTACCATAGCATGTACCGCATCGGCTTTATTTTCACCTGTAGCCAATAACACCACTTTTTTCGCTTCTAAAATTGTGCCAATGCCCATAGTAATAGATAAATGAGGTTGATATTCATCGGCTTTAAAAAAGCGTGCATTGTCTTCAATCGTGGCCTTAGTCAGTGTTTTAACACGAGTACGAGAGGTTAAGCCAGACGATGGCTCATTAAACCCAATATGGCCATTACGCCCAATGCCTAGCAGCTGTACGTCAACACCACCAGCATCGCAAATCTTTGTTTCATACTCATGACATGCCTCAATTGGGTTTTGGGCATCGCCGGGAGGCACAAAGGTATTATCTTTATTGATATCAACATGATTAAACAGTTGCTCATTCATGAAGTAACGATAGCTTTGAGGATGCTCGCCTGTGAGCCCTAAGTATTCATCAAGGTTAAAGGTCGTAGCACGAGAAAATGAAATTTCTCCAGCTTTATTCTTATTGATTAATTCTTGGTATAAAGCAACAGGCGTTGAACCCGTCGCTAAACCGAGCACTGACGTAGGCTTTTTTTCTAATTGTTTTGCGAAGATATTTGCGCCATACGCTGCTACGGCTGCCGCATCATTTAAAATGACTATTTGCATATTTAGTTTGCTCAGTTTAATTAGTTGATGAAAAAATGGGATCTAAAACCCAACTCCACGTGCAATCGAATCGGGCCTTAGATCAAACCTAACTGGGATACATCAGTCTAGGTCAACACCATTATGACAACGCTGTCATTATTACCATTTAGCTGCGTTTTGTAAAGTAAAAGTGAATAAAAAAATTACATTTTTTGTTCCCAGCTATAAAACGTTATACGCTGACAAAGATTTTTCGTTTATACATCCAATGTAATACAAGCATTTGAACCAGTAGTAACGCCACTACTGCAAGTAGTGGCTGCCAGTTAGAGCTCACTGCAGCAATGAAGCCGCCAAATACGCTCAAACTAATATATTCCCAGTTCACCAAGCTAGACGCTAGATAAATGATAATGGAGTTTGCGCCAATTATAACGAATGGGTAAGCTAGTTTTTGTCCATTTAAAATATCAACCAAGGCATAAAAAATAGCGAGTAAAATAGCACTCCAGCCCACAGTGACTAAAACAAATGAACTCGTCCAAAGCTCTTTATTAACCGGAAACTGTAAATCCCAAAGCCAGCCAAGGCACACACTCAAAACACCACTGGCAAATAAAATACCCGCTACTTTCCACTCACCTAGCTTGCTCGCTTTAGCAATAAGCTGTCCAGCAAACACCCCTATCATTGCATTAACAATAGCTGGAATACTTGAAAGCACGCCTTCTGGGTCTACCGCTCTATTTTGATAGCTGATGCCCGGTAGTAAGTACTTATCAAACCATGCATTCCAGCTACCTGCTGCGCTTAAATCACCCGCACTGCCACCAGGAACTGGAATAAAGCTCATTAGAACCCAGTAACCTAGCAATAGACCTGCAGCAGTATATGCCTGAGTACGTAAGCTAGTATGCCAGACCAACATTGCACAAAAGAACCAAGCGATTGCAATTCGTCCCAGTACACTTGCATAGCGAATTTCATCCAGTGCCAAAGGAATACCGGTGCCCCACCCGTGGTTGTACATGACACCTAATGCACAAAGTAAAAATAACCGTTTAATCGCTTTTCTGTAAAAGACCTTTCGTTCGCTCCATGGCAAATGATCAATCCGCTTTGGGGCAAGACCCATAGCGACACCTGACAAAAAGATAAATAACGGAAAAATCAAATCGTAAAATGTAAAACCATGCCACGTACTGTGTAATGTATGGGCCTCAAATACTTTCCAGCCAGTCCAGCCTGTAAGCACAAATAAAGCGGCGAAAATAGATTGCCCGCCTAAAATCCAAAACATGTCCATACCACGAAGTGCATCCAATGATGCTAAACGCTTTTTGGCTGGTTTTGTTGGTGTTTGTGTTGTCATAATTTACCTACTTTTAAAACAAAAAATCCCCGCGATACAACGGCGGGGTTTTTTCCAGGGAAATGTTAAATTGCTTTACCAGCAATATAAGTGGCTTTGACATATTGGTGCTCATCAAGCACGACAAAGTCTGCATCAAAACCATCAAGTAAGCGTCCTTTTTTCTTAAGGGCTAGGTACTGTGCGGGATAAAGAGACGCCATCCTTAAACTTTCAGCGAGACTAACATCTAAAGAATTAACAGTGTTTCTTACAGCACTTGCCATATCAAGTACACTGCCAGCAAGTTCGCCTGTACTCGAATTCAATCTATCGCCTGTTCTGATGACTTTTCGGCCATCAAAAAAGTCAAATTCCATATCGTCAGTACCTACAGGCGGCATTGCATCGGTAACTAACATTATTTTTCCGCGCTGCTTTGTTCTAATTGCAAGCTGAGCTGATAATGGGTGAACGTGGTGACCGTCAACAATTAATCCACACCAGCTGTTGTCATGCCAAAGCGCAGCACCAACAACACCAGGTTCGCGAGACGTAAACGCTGACATTGCGTTATACAAGTGAGTAAATCCATCAGCCCCTGCATTTAATGCAGCCATGGTAGTAGCATAGTCAGCGTTAGTATGACCTATAGATACTTTTACACCGCACTCAACCAAACGCTCAATATCAGCAATGCTGACATTTTCAGGTGCTAGCGTCACCATTTTAATACCTAGGTCTTGTCGAGCATAAATTGCAAACTCTTGTTCGCTGATTGGGCGAATAAACTGCTCACTGTGCGTGCCTTTTTTAGGAAAAGACAAATGTGGACCTTCAAAATGAATTCCCAAGACACCTGGGACACCTTCGCTAATCGCTTTAGCTGTTGCATCCGCTGCCGCTTGCATTATTTCAACTTTATCAGTAATAAGTGTTGGCATTAAGGCGGTACTACCAAATTGGCCGTGGGCTTTGGCTATTTTATCTAAACAATCTGGTGTTTGGTCAGCATTAAAAAAAGCCCCTCCGCCGCCATTGACTTGCACATCAATAAAACCTGGCGCAACTAAACCTTCTAGTTCAATAGCCTCGGTGCTAACTGCATCTTCTAATCGAAATACACCTTGCTCAACACTAAAAAGCGCATCATCAATAAAATTTTCACCCGTAAATAAACACTCTGCACGATAAAATGTTTTCATTACACACCTACCTTTTGATTTTGCTCTAAAACAGCCTGCTGAGCAAAATAGATTGCCCCCATTTCAGGAGGTTGAATAGGTGCCTCAACAAGCTTCGCAATCGCGGGGTCTAACCATTCATTTAGAGGTTCAGCAAGACCACCAATCATTGATAATCTTGGGGGATTGTTTTCAAGTAAACGTTTAGCCAATGAACTAATATAGTCAGCACCCTCTTTGACAATATTAAGTGCAATTTCATCATTTTTTCTTGCGGCATCAAAAACGTATCGTGCCAGTTTTGCAAAACTACTTGAAGGTTGCCCAGCCATTTGCTCGGCAATGCCCATAGCACAAGCAGTATTAAAGTGATCTTTTACAACATTAGTTAACGCGGTTTTCGAACCTAAGCCGTCTAAATCAACCAATACAGCTTTGACTGCTTCGAGTCCCATCCACGCACCACTGCCCTTATCACCCAAAGCAAACCCATGACCGCCATAATTAACAGACTCACCATTAACATGGGAAAAACCACAAGAACCGGTACCAGTGATTATTACAGCACCGTCATCTCCATCATGTGCGCCAATACATGCCGTATGCAAATCTGTTGTTAAGAACATTTGTTTGAAAGGATGTTCCCACTCGTTAATTTTTTCGTATAAGGATGGAAGATTAACACCAGCTAACCCTAAGCCAGCATAAATTTGGTGAATACTTTCTAGCGGAAGACCTGCATCGCGCATTGCAAGTTGAGTTGACACCATAATTGACTCTAACGTGCGTTCTAAACCATGTAGTGGATTCGCGGGGCCACCAAGACCAGTTCCTAATACACCGTTTTTAGCTGAGTATATAGTTGCACGGCACTTTGTTCCGCCACCATCGATACCAATAAACAATTGGTCCTCATTCGCACTTTTAGACATCATCTAACGACCTCTACCCTTCGTTTTATATTTGTATTAATCGCACTTTTTTTATTATACGAATGCGATTTACCCTCAACCCATGTTGAATTAATGTTACACAACAAATGACAGCGTTGTCATTACATTTTTTATAAAAATTCATATATCTTTTATATTTAATCGTAATTATCTGAAATAAATAAATATTTAATAAAAGAGAAAAATACTTTTTCGGGTTCGGTACTGCCAACTCACGCCCGGGCAGTACCTTATATGTATACATGAAATCCAATTCATTGCAGATTAGAGTAAACAGTCTATGCATTTACTAATAATGAATCATTAATAAAATAGTAAACTTTTATGCCTCGTATTGAAATATATTTTCCAGTGGTTGACCAAATACCGCTGCAATTTTAAATGCCACTTCCAATGATGGAGAATACCTAGCCGCTTCTATTGCCGCAATAGTCTGGCGCGTTACGCCTACGAGATCAGCCAACTGCTGCTGAGTCATCTCATTATGGTGAAATCGTTGGGTTCTAATTGTATTTGTGATTGCTAATTTTGCCATTTTAACCTCTGTGCAGTAACCATGCTTCAACTGCAGCGCCAATCACCTCACTCAATAAAGCAGCAATAACTAACTGATGTACTGGGCTCATTGGTATTGGGTAAACTGAGTCAACTAGTAGGGCAAAAACAGCATTAACAACACCCAGCTGTAAAATAAATAAGCTCACACTTTTAGCTTTCAAGGCAATTGCTTGCTCACGTTCATCTCTAGGCTGGTTAGCGTATTTTGTGTTAAACGCAGCTAAAATACTATGCATAATTACCAGCATCACGACCGTCTGAATCGCCAACTCAATTAGTAAGCCACTGGCAAGTGTTGGATTCATTTGTGCCTCAGGGGTCATCGATAGCACGCCTTGTAAATAATTAAACAGCAAAACTAGCGTAATCACTGCTTCTAATAACCGTGTTTTTTGTGTGTAACTCATTTTTTGCTCCTAGCGTAAAGAATAACGACCTTCATGTTAAATATAATTAACATGGCTTACTATAGGAGCACGCAGCTTTAATGTCAAACATTATTAACATGGAGGCAAACTTTTTTTGCATCATGTTCGCATAGCTTTTTTATAGTAATAATGAGTGATCGATACAGTAAAAATGCTCAGCACTTTGCTTTAACGCATCAGCAGTTAATTTATCTGCGCCATATACATCAGCGGGAACATTATATTTATGCTCCAAATGACCCAGTAATAGCGCAAAATCACCATCACCAGAGAGTAAAATAACACGATCAAGTTTTTTTCCATGCTCAAGCATATCGATAGTGATGCCTACGTCCCAATCACCTTTAGCACTGCCATCTTTACGCTGAATAAACGGTTTAAGCTTTACCTCAAAACCAATTGCCCGCAAGATATTTTGAAATTGTGATTGCTTATCATCACCTCGATAAATAGCGTAAGCAAAGGCGCACTCAATGTCGTAACGTTCACTCACGTGTGCCCAAAAAGCATTGTAATCAAAATTTTTACCATAACTTTGTCGGCAGGTGTAATATATATTTTGCACGTCGACAAATATTCCCACTCTGGGTTTTGAAGCTATCTGCGATTTAACTAACGACTCTGATGATTGCGACATAATAGGCTCTTCAATTAAGTTTTGAACAATGTAGCATAGTTAACTTGAAAAAAAGCTAAAAGTAACCTAGATTGGTTACTTATTAACAAGTAACCGAATTTGGTTACATAACAAAAAGTAACTGATATAGGTTACATTAGCTAGGTGAGAATAATGATTGCAGTCATTACTGGCGATTTGATCAAGTCACAAAAAATTCCGCAACATCAATACGATGATATGCTTTACCAGCTAGATCAAAGCCTACGTTTTATTACAAACAAATTTAATGGCCAATTTAGTATTTATCGCGGTGATGCCCTACAAATACAATTGCCTGATCCAACTGATGTCTGCAGTGCAGCCGTATTGCTCTACTTACAGCTAAAATCAGCCAATTATTCATTACGCCAAAGCCTTGCTGTTGGAGGGCTTGATAACCCTCGCGCTGATATAAAAACAGCCACAGGCTCAGCGTATACACTCTCAGGCCAAGGGTTAGATACAATGAACCAACTGTTAATATTGCAAATCGAGCATAACCCGATCGAAACAAGCTTCGCACTTAACATAGATTTAATTGATGTGCTGCTCGATAAAATTAGCCAAAAGCAAGCTAATGCGTTGTTCTACTATTTAACCACGCAAAATAACAGCCATAGCGAGCTTGCCAAGGAGCTTAAAACCAGTCGTGAAAATGTGACAAAGTTACTTAATTTAGCACATTACCAACTTATAGAGCGCTTTTTGAATTACAGCAAACATGCTATCGAGCAACAGCTCAAAGGAGTGACAAAATGAGCTTTTATTTATTATTAACAGGTCTTGTTATTGCTCACTTACTTGCCGATTTTTACTTGCAACCTATGAGTTGGGTGCATGATAGAAACACTCGGCACTTTAGAGCGAGTAAGCTTTACTTACATGTTTTAATGCACTGCCTAGTCAGCGCCCTCGTTATTACTTTATGGGAATACCACTATGGTTGGGGGGACGGGTTGAACATAGCAGTTGCGACCGTGGTGATTGCAATTACCCATTATTTTATTGATATTGCCAAATCGTACTCAAATAAAGGGGTGATCCCTTTTGTACTCGATCAATGTGCTCACTTGATTGTGATTGTCATAGTCGCGGTGTGGCTTGCTGATAATCACGACTTTTACAACCAACTAGTAAAGCAGCTTATTACCCTTAATAATTTAATTATACTCACAGGCTATTTATTAGTGCTTAACCCAAGTTCAGTATTTATTCGCATGGCACTTGAGCGTATCACCAATGGCTTTTCTACATCAGGCAGCATTCCGGCTGCTGGGCATAGTATAGGTATATTAGAGCGAGTTTTAATACTGACATTTATTTTATTAGGTGAGTATACCGGTGTTGGCTTTTTACTAGCGGCAAAATCTATTTTTCGTTTTGGTGATTTACGTGCCAGTGAAGAAAAACAACTCACTGAATATGTAATGCTAGGTACTTTGTTAAGTGTGACAGTGACACTATTTATCGGTTTAACTATTAACTTATTAACTACACAATAAAAACGCGCCATTAAGGCGCGTTATGTATTAGTTAAGCGTTTCCCTGAGAGCCACCATTACTTGGCCTACGACGGCGCTGTGAGTTACCACCAACGGACTGACGTTTTGCCCATGGATTTTGTTGCTCTCCCTCACCTTTAGCTGCAGGCTTTTTCGAGCCACCACGGCGTGGTCCAGTACCATTGCCACCATTATTAGACTTTTTGCTGTTCGGTTTACTGCTGTCTGATTTAGGTTTATTAAATGGCTGCTTTTTCTTTGCTTTTTTAGCTGGCAGCGGGCGTGCATCGAGAGCACGCTCAGGAACAGGGTTACCTGGTTCAAAGCCTTCCACTTGAGCACGTGGGATTAGCTCTCCAATAAAACGTTCAATCCCATATAAATCTACCGCATCTTCCGTTGTTACAAATGAAATAGCGTGACCAGATGCACCTGCACGACCTGTGCGACCAATACGGTGAACATAATCTTCATATACATTAGGTAAGTCGTAATTCACAACGTGTGGAAGCTCAACAATATCTAAACCTCGTGCAACAATATCTGTTGCAACAAGTACACGGACTTCACCGCTTTTAAAACCTTCAAGTGCTTTCACACGAGCACCTTGAGATTTGTTACCATGGATTGCTGCACCAACAATATCATCACGCTCAAGTTGCTTAACTAAGCGATTAGCACCATGTTTAGTACGACTAAAGACCAATACTTGCTGCCAATTGTTACTACGAATTAAATGACTCAGCAACGCTGTTTTACGCGCTTTATCTACAGCGTAAACACTTTGCGTCACACTTTTTGCAGTCGTATTTTTTGCAGCTACAGATATTTCTACAGGATCGTTAATTAATCCTTTCGCCAACGCACGAATGTCATCAGAAAAAGTGGCTGAAAACATTAAGTTTTGGCGCTTTGCCGGCATTTTTGCTATTAAGCGTTTAATGTCATGAATAAAGCCCATATCTAACATGCGGTCAGCTTCATCTAAAACCAGCACTTCAACATTGTCGAACTTAACTGCATTTTGGTTGTGTAAGTCAATTAAACGCCCAGGTGTTGCAACTAAAATGTCCACACCTTTACGCAGACGCTGCATCTGCGGGTTAATTTTAACACCACCATAAACCACAAACGAGCTAACACCTGAATGCTTGGCATACTCTTCAACGTTTTCACTTACTTGTAATGCAAGTTCACGGGTTGGTGTCAAGATAAGTGCTCGTACATGATTAGATTTAGCCTTTTGTCCTTTCGACAATGACTCAATAAGCGGTAAAGTAAAACCTGCTGTTTTACCTGTACCTGTTTGCGCAGCAGCCATTACATCGCGACCTTCAATAATCGCAGGAATGGCCTGAGCCTGAATTGGTGTTGGCGTTTCATAGCCCTTTTCTAAAACTGCATTAACTAAAGACTGTGATAAACCTAACCCATCAAAACTCATATAAACTCTCTTTTAAATAAGGCCAAAGTGGCCAGTTGCGCGCATTATACCGATCGTGACCAATAATGCATTGAATATTCTCAGTACCGTCTCTATGCTAAATAGATATTGGTAGTCTGGGGCATAAAAATGGCGTTAAAAACACAAGTAAATCAAATCACTTTAGAAGAATGTTTAGCACATATAGATCCTAAGCGCTTAGAGGATACACACAGGTTAATTGCCCTTTTTGAAAAAATAACGCAAGAACCTGCGCTTGTATGGGGAAAAGATATAATTGGCTTTGGGTGTTATCAATATAAATACGATTCAGGTCAAAGTGGAGAATGGCCATTGACTGGCTTTTCACCGCGCAAGACAAAACTATCCATCTATATTATGCCCGGGTTTGAGAGTGATGAAATAGCACCGCTACTAAATAAACTAGGTAAGCATAAAACAGGGAAGAGTTGCCTTTATATTAGTAATTTAAACAACATCGATTTAAACGTGCTAGAACAAATCATCGCACTATCGGTAAAACAAATGAAAGTTAAATATTAAAAAAAAGGCAGCTTGCGCTGCCTGTTTTTATTTTGCTTTGCTTGTGCCTACTTCAACACGAGTCTTTAATTTCTGACCCGGCCTGAAAGTAACTACACGACGCGCCGAAATAGGAATATCTTCTCCTGTTTTCGGGTTACGTCCCGGCCTTTCTTTTTTATCACGAAGATCAAAGTTACCAAATCCAGAGAGCTTAACCTGCTCGCCTTTTTCAAGCGCTGAGCGGATTTCTTCAAAAAACGCTTCAACTAAATCTTTGGCATCTTTTTTATTGATCCCGAGTTTTTCAAATAGGTGTTCAGCTATGTCGGCTTTAGTAAGCGCCATATCTAGTCCCTCAACGATGCATTAAACTGTTCGGCCAGTGCGGCCACCACATTATCAACTACCTGATTGATATCTTTCTCTTCGAGTGTTCTATCAACCGCCTGCAGTGTTAGAGCAATCGCCAAACTCTTATAATTTGGCTCAATACCTTTGCCCTTATACACATCGAATAAGTTTAGGTCAACCAATTGATTTCCGCCAACTTTTTCTATCACTGATAAAAGGTCGCCAGATTTCACCTGATCTTCCACTAAAATAGCGATGTCGCGGCGGTTTGAAGGGAACTTAGATACCCCTACAGCTTCAGGTAAATTTCTTTTTTCAATTGCCGACATTTCTACTTCAAACACATAAGTTGCATTATTAATGTCTAATGACTTTTGAACTTGAGGGTGGACAGCACCAAAGAAACCTACTTTTTTGCCATCAACGTAGATAGCCGCAGACTGGCCTGGGTGTAGACCATCAGACTGCTCTGCTTTGATCTCAAAACGATTTATATCATTAGTTAGTGAAAGTAATGCTTCAACATCACCTTTCAAATCATAAAAATCAACATTACGTTTTTCTTCGACCCAATGCTCGCCGTGTGCAAGACCGGTTATAACGCCACCCATAACAGCCACTTGGTTTACGCCATTCTCTGCATTTTCATCGCGTAAGAACTTAAGGCCATGTTCGAATAAACGAATGCGAGGTTGCTGACGGTTTTGGTTATAAACCAATGATGCTAGCAATCCTGGCATTAAGCTTACACGCATTGCTGACATATCACTTGAGATCGGATGCGGTAAGATAAGTGCATCACACTCTGGGTGTAAAATTGTTTGCGCTTTTGGATCAACAAAACTGTAAGTAATAGCTTCTTGATAACCACGTGTCACAAGTGCATTGCGAAATTTATTCACGGCAATGGTTGCTTCATTATGCGTGGTCATTTTCAATTTAGCTGTCGGTGCTACATTTGGAATACTGTTGTAACCAAATACACGTGCCACTTCTTCAATTAAATCTTCTTCAATGCGAATATCAAAGCGGTAGCTTGGTACATCTGCACTCCACACACCATCAACAATTTTTACATCAAGACCTAAGCGCGTAAGAATGTCCGTTACTTTTTCATCAGCAATGTGATGACCGATTACGCGGTCTAGGCGTTCACGGCGAAGACGTACTTCTGTTACTTTTGGTAATTTATCTTTAGCAACGGCTTCAACAACGGGGCCTGCTTCACCGCCTACAATATCAAGTAATAATGCTGTCGCACGTTCCATAGCATCATATTGCAGTGCAAAATCAACACCACGCTCATAGCGGTGTGATGCATCCGTATGTAGGCCGTAGCTACGTGCTTGACCTGCAATTGCAACTGGGTTGAAAAATGCGCTTTCTAATAAAATATCAGAGGTTTGCTCTGTTACACCTGATTGCTCGCCACCAAAAATTCCGGCAATAGCTAGCGCTTTATGATGATCGGCAATCACTAAGGTCGATTCATTTAACTTTGCTGTGTTGCCATCAAGGAGAACAAGTTCTTCATCAGCGTTTGCACTGCGAACTTTAATACCGCCTTCAATTGCATTTAAATCAAATGCATGCATTGGATGGCCTAGCTCAAGCAGTACAAAGTTGGTTACATCAACCACAGGGTCGATTGAACGAATACCACTACGACGTAGCTTCTCAACCATCCAAAGTGGCGTTTCTGCATCAAGGTTAATCCCTTTAATCACGCGGCCTAAATAACGAGGGCAAGCATCTTCGTTAACGAGTTCGATTGATACTTTATCGTCAATTGTGGCTTTCACTGCTGGAATTTCTAACGCTTTAACATCAATACTGTTAAGCACACCGACTTCACGGGCAATCCCTTTTATACCTAAGCAGTCACCACGGTTAGGTGTTAAGTCAACATCAATGATGTTGTCATCAAGGCCTAAATATTCACGTAAATCTGTGCCTATAGGCGCATCTAATGGCAATTCCATAATGCCATCGCCTTCTTCGCTAATACCTAGCTCAACAAACGCGCACAACATGCCGTGAGAAGGTTGACCGCGAAGTTTGGCTTTTTTAATTTTAAAATCACCTGGTAATACGGCACCCACAGTTGCCACTGCAACTTTAATACCTTGGCGACAATTTGGCGCGCCACACACAATATCAAGCAGCTCATCACCGCCGACATTAATTTTTGTTACACGTAGTTTATCTGCATCAGGGTGTTGACCACATTCAACCACTTCACCTACCACAACACCGTTAAACTCGGCAGCTGCTGGCTCTACAGCATCAACTTCAAGGCCAGCCATCGATAACTGTTCCGAAAGAGCCTGCGTGTCAATTGCAGGATTAACCCACTCTCTTAACCACTTTTCACTAAATTTCATTTTATATCTTCACTCTTAACGGAACTGGTTCAGGAATTTTAAATCGTTTTCGAAAAATGCACGTAAATCATTTACGCCATAGCGCAACATAGTTAAACGCTCTACACCCATACCAAAGGCAAAGCCGGTGTATTTTTCAGGGTCAATACCCACTGATTTAAGTACATTAGGGTGAACCATGCCACAACCTAATACTTCTAACCATTTCCCATTTTTACCCATCACATCTACTTCAGCCGACGGCTCTGTGAATGGGAAGTAAGATGGGCGGAAACGAATTTCCATATCTTCTTCAAAGAAGTTACGTAAGAAGTCGTGTAAAATACCTTTAAGCTCTGTGAAGCTCACATCTGTATCAACCATTAGGCCTTCAACCTGATGGAACATAGGTGTGTGTGTTTGGTCATAATCATTACGATAAACACGACCCGGAGAAATAATTCTCAGCGGTGGCTGCTCAGTTTCCATGGTACGTATTTGTACACCACTTGTTTGGGTGCGCAACACAAGCTTTGGATTGAAATAGAAGGTATCGTGATCAGCACGCGCTGGATGATGCTCAGGGATATTTAGCGCGTCAAAGTTATGAAAATCATCTTCAACTTCAGGGCCTGACTTAACTTCAAAACCAAGCTCACCAAAAAAGCTTTCAATACGCTCAATTGTACGTGTTACTGGGTGAAGGCCACCCGTAGGCATAACGCGCCCAGGTAGTGTTACATCAATTGTTTCTGCGGCTAGTTTTTCTTCAAGTGCTTTACTGGCAAGTAACTCACGCTTTTCGTTAATAGCGGCTTGTACATCTTGCTTTGCTTGATTGATAACTTGGCCGGCTTCTTTACGCTCTTCAGGCGCAATTTTACCAAGCGTTTTTAATAAACTGGTGATTTCGCCCTTTTTACCAAGATAATTAACCCTGATATCTTCAAGCTGCGCGATTTCATTGGCACTGGCAACTGCCTCAAGTGCTTGCGCTAATATATTTTCTAAGTTCATTCGATACCTGATCTTTCACAGAAGGTGATTACAATTTTGTTGACTAATGATAACTGAAAGCAAGGACTAGATTCTAGGCTTTATACTAATCTTATTGAATTCTTTCTGATTAACTTGCCTTGAATAGCGAGGAAATTACTATTTAAAGCTTTAATGCAGATTTTATAAAGGGAATAGTGAGTTTTCGCTGCGCGGCCATGGAAGCATGGTCGAGCTTATCCAGCACATCTAATAGCGCTCTCATGTCACGGCTTAAGCGAGTTAATAAAAAGCGAGCACACTCATCAGTAAGTTCAAGCCCCCGCATGTTTGCGCGCTTAACTAAGGCTTCAGCTTTATCATCATCACTCATAGAGCGAATTTGAAAAGTGGTACCCCACTTTAATCGCGACACTAAATCTGGAAGTGTAATATTAAGCATATCAGGCAATAAATCTGCAGTGACAACTAGGCATTTTTTCGGTTCACTAAAACGATTGAAAAAATTAAATAGTGCTTTTTCCCAAGCATCATTGCCTGCAACTAAATGAACATCATCTATGCACAACACATCGAGCGATTCGAGACCCTCAAGTACAATCGGACCAAAATCAATTACTTCACGCATAGATAGAAGCATGGTTGACAAACCTCGCTCTTGAGCATGAATACAGGTGGCATAAAGTAAGTGTGATTTACCAGAATCACCCAGACCACAGAGATATGTGTATTGGAAAGAAGTTGCTAAAGTATTGAACGCACTTTTAAGATGACTAACCTCAAGTGAGTTTTCACCACCAAAATATGAGGCAAATGTTTCATCATCTGGCAGCGTAACTGGCAGTGCCATTTGCACTGGCTCAACTGCCTTCATTATTTACCAACCCAGATATATTCAAGATTGTTTTGTGAGGTAATATGATAAAAAGCACGCGGATCAACAAATGCTTCAAAAGCACGATCAAGCTCTAGCGCTTTTTTAAAATCTTTAACAGAACCGGTATGGCTAACTTCAAAATAGATTGTTTCTTTATCCCTAGAGCGAATAACTAAATCAGTTACAACACTTAAGCTCTCCAAACGTCGTTTTGCTAACTCAATGTCAACAAAGCTCTGTGTTCCCTTAAGTTTAAAGATAGCTCTCGTTAAGCTATTTACTGAGCTAGGATCAACAGCATATTCCGCAGCTAATCCTGCGGCTAAGGTATCAATCATCAATGCGATAGTTTGCTGCTTATCCCCTGTTAAGCGATTAGCTTCAAATAAATCATCATTTGTAAAACGCCAATCAAGCACCCAATTATCATTACTCTCAGGCTTGTAAAGTCTAGCGGTAATACTTCTTTCTGCTGTGTATCGGCTTGATGCCTGCTCTACAGGCTCAGAGAAATTCCCCCACACCTCAGGAATACCAACAATAGCTCTATCTTGAAGGTCAAGTAAGGGCACAACAACCGGCAAACCTCTTCGCGCAGCAGTGTCGTAAATAAGTTGCTCTAATTGTGGATAGCTCTCTTGTGTAACGAGCTCTCTACGCCAGTTATCTTCAATTGCTAACCAAATAGCCACTAAGGGACGACGAGTTCCCCAAAGTGGTAAATTTAACTCTTTGATTAATGCGTTGATCTTATTTGCTTCAAATTTAACAACTAATTTAAGCGTCCCATCCGCTTTTTCATCATATTCAAACTTAAGCATGTAGTCAGATATATCTTTACTACGTTGTTTTGCAAGTGCGTTTTGATCAGCATTTGGATCACCACTGACCTTCACCAAAACATTCAATAGTGCAGCACGGCTTGCTGATAAGCGCGCATCTCGGGATTTATCTTCAACTTTGAGTATATCTTGATACAGATCGGTTACTTCTACAGCTTTGATTGAATAACTGAAGAATATAGCAGTAAGTAAAATTAATAATCTAGACACAGGCCATTAGTTCTTGGTTTTAAACTAAATCGATCCTAATTCAAAGCACCGCACAAAGCAAAAATATATTCAAAATACCATTCAACATGAACTTAATTATAACTGTTACGCATTAAATTTTTATTTATCCCTATAAACATACGTGATTTCTTGTTCAAGAGAGTAAGTTCTTGATATTGTTTAAGCCTAATAATATGCAATGAGTAATTTGATGTTTGATTTAGCAATACTGGCAGTATTTATACCTACATTCTTTTTTGTATCAATCACACCAGGTATGTGTATGACACTTGCAATGACACTCGGCATGAGTATTGGCGTAAGACGAACCATGTGGATGATGATAGGTGAGTTACTTGGAGTAGCTTTAGTAGCTATTGCTGCAGTATTAGGCGTAGCAAGTGTTATGCTTAATTACCCACAAGCATTTGCAATCTTAAAATGGGTTGGCGGTGCATATCTAGTCTTTGTAGGCATAATCATGTGGCGAGACAAAGCTAAGCTCGATTTAAATGATCAACAAAAGAGTAAAGTTAGCCGTAAAGAATTATTTAGCCAAGGCTTAGTGACTGCTATAGCTAACCCAAAGGGCTGGGCTTTTATGATTTCGTTACTGCCCCCTTTTATTAATATTGACTATGCTATTGCACCTCAACTGAGTATTTTAGTTACCGTAATACTTGTTAGTGAATTTGTATGTATGATGGCATATGCAACTGGCGGTAAAAGCTTACGCATATTTTTAAGTCGCGGCGATAATGTAAAATTTATGAACGCAATCGCTGGCAGCTTAATGATAGCAGTAGGGATATGGTTAGCTGTTGGATAAAAAAGGTCAAAGGTCAAAGGTCAAAGGTCAAAGGTCAAAGGTCAAAGGTCAAAGGTCAAAGGTCAAAGGTCAAAGGTCAAAAATAATAGCCCATGCTTTGAGCCATGCAACTTTTAATTTTGCGAGTTTCGAGTTTCGAGTTTCGAGTTTCGAGTTTCGAGTTTCGAGTTTATCAAATTGGAATCCAGCTCATTAAAAGAGGCAAGCTGATCTAAGGAGTAGACAGGGCTCTGAGGGTCCGTGGTGTTCTTTAATCCGTGGGTGTCAGATACTCAACCCGCGCTACGTTGTATAATTTGACGCTGTGCAGCTGATAGCNNAGCTCTAATTTTATTTCAGACAAAAAAAACCCGTCACATTGCTGTAACGGGTTTCTCTTATTGATCCAACCTACAATAACTAAACAGTGTTTGCGCGATAAGTGTGGGAATATTTGAAATTATACGGGAATAACCGAGACAGTATATTAAAAGGTGTTTCAAATAGTGAAAGTGATAAAAGCGGCCTAAAAATTTGCGCCGCTTTTTTGTTGAAGAAAATTAAGTATCGTTTTGATCGTCAAACAAGTCGCCTTGAACTTCAGCGCGTTTGAGTTTTACCATTGTTCGCACAACTTCATATATCCATTGAATTGAGCAATCATACTTTTTAGATAACTCATGATGATTGTTACCTCTAAAGTCATTCCAAATTTGGTTGCTTAAAATAATAGAATCAAGCGTTCGGCCTTTACATACATATACCAGCTCACCACCAAAAGTGTGCCTAATCGTATCCACTACATTAACAGCTAAATCAAAAGCAGCTTGCTCCCCAATTGAGGGTTTTGTGCCTTCAGATACTAACTCTAATATAGTTAAAAGCATGCCGTCTGCTCGTTGAGTTGCGCTGTTCTCAGCCATTAGCTAACTCCTCTTGTTTAACCAAACGCTGATACCATTTTTTAAGCTGCTCTATTAATAGTATAAGAACACTATCATCAAGCCACTCTAAACGTTCAACAGCTACGCCACGGTTAAAGCGCTTAGCTTGGTTTTTGCTCCAGGTTAAAAGTGCCTGCTCTGAGCCATCACGTAAATAACCACCATGCGCCATTTCAATCCAGGTCTGACGCAGTTTATCTAAAGGTGTCTTTTCGCCTGGTGCTCTATCGCGCGAGATAGGGCTATTACGACCCTTACCTCGCTTTTTAGATACGGGTTTAAAGCCTTTGGACTTCATGTGTTCAAGTACGCGATCTAATTCTGGAACAGTCATTTCTTTACAGCTGCATTTGCTCGTTAGCGTCTCTAAGATTGAACGGTATAACTCGTCATCCCAAGCCAGCTGAGTTTTAGCAATATGTATCAATTGAATGTAACGAGATTTAGATAATCGCATTACGCCCCCTAAAGTGACTTACTAACTAAAGGAATTTGCACCCATGCGCCCAAATCATTACGCTCATAAAAACGTACATAGGTTTTTGTTGAGCTAAAAATAATGGCATCATCCAATGCTTTCATTGCATCAGCCCATTCATCTGAATCATGGCTAAAACGGTGCTTACTGCGCAGGTTCATGATCTTAGCTTTGCTATATTTACCATCGCTATCAGTCGCAAAGGTATCTTGCACTATCGCCTTTAAAAGCTTTGCTTCATCACCCAGCAAATCAAGCTGCTCATTCACCACACCATCAATCAACTCTTTAGCTACAATGATCTCAGGCCCAAAGCTCATATCATCAGCAACGCCGAGCTTTACACACTTACGATTATCATAAGACGATAAAGTCACGTTACCTTTCTTACCGCCAATTTCAACGTTGTAACTCTTAGCCATTTCGGCTACAAAGTCGTTAACGCGCGTAAAGCAACGGCGCTTAAAATCATCATGCGCTGCGCTTAACTGCTTAGCCTCCTGCAACAAGTCACCCACTAGCGTATGCTGTGCTTTATCGTTATCTGAAATCTTATCCATTGGCACTTTAAAGCCACGCGCATTTACTAAAAATTCTTGTTCCATGATCAACCTCTACTTAAACGTTTTTGTTGTGATTGCCCGTTCACAGGGCGATGAATTGATTGGCTCGTACCGCGTGCATAACCCTCGCTTTTAGCATCTTTGGTATTTGCCTTTTTTCCGCGCGTCATTGGCTTTGTACTGGTTAAATTGGGGTAATGTTTAGCAATGTAGGCATCAACAAATCCGCTTTGTTTTTCAGTCAAAGCAAACTCTTCAACAACGTGATAAACCCCATTAACCCAACCCTCTGCATATCTATCGCCTCGCGCCACTTTCGTTGCACGCTTACATTGCTTTGGCTGCGATTTAACATAAGTACTTCTATCAAGCTTTAACTTCACCCAAAGCACCTCATAGCAATAGGCCGCTAATTCAGGCTGTGGCGTTATTCCTATAAAGGTGGCACAAGTTGGCGTGAACAAACCGCGCTTCATAACAGCCTTAACACCAAACGCATGTTCAATCAGCACAAGTAACAAAGCGTGATAACTAACAATGCGCGTTCCCTCTATTGGGTGATCATGCTCACTCACACAGCTCAACCCAATATCAGCATCAGTCACCTGATATTTACGCATTAACCCCTGAGCCGCCCGCATTGCTGCGGCCGCCTCATGTTCATTGGTTGCGCTTTTAGCCAAAGCTAAACACTGCTTAATTTTATTTAAAATGCGGTTATCCATGACGTTCAATCACCGCTTGCACTTGATGAAAACTATTGCCCTTGCACTTAGGGCATAACCTTTCACCAACCCCTAAAGGCATATTGAACGTTTCGCCAACCCAACCACAGCCAACCGTTAAACACTGCATTCCGCCAGCTTGATTAATTGCCACCACCTCACGTTGACCAAATATGTGATCCCAGTTCTTTACTGGCGCATTAACTGCCTTAGCTAATAAAGTTTGCATAGCGCCATCGTCAGCTAATATCAATTGGGCCTGTGCTTTAGAAACCGTTAAGGTCTTACTCACTTTTACCTGAGCCATGCCCGTTAATTGAATTTGTACTTGTTCCATGCTCACACCTTATGAACCATTTTTTCTGTGATTTTTTGCTCACCAATATTGGCCGCCACATTCATCACTTTATTAACCCATGTATTAATATGCAGCGGAAAAGACCGATCCATATCTTCATCATCAAACGCCATCCCGTGCTTAATTTTTCCGTAGCACTTACCTCGAATAGCGCCCATTGCATCCTCTGTAAAAATGTCGTCCGCGTTCACACCAATGCGTTTAAATTTATGGCGAATATAAGCAGGAACATGCAAACCAAGCGGCAGCATTTTTATTTGATTACAACGCCAGGTAAACTCACGCACATTTTGCCCGCCTAACTTTTTGCTAAGCTCCGTTTGGCCAATTAATACAATGCCCATCACACGCCTAAAGCCATGAGTTAGCTCCCAAATACGCTTTAGTAGTTTGATCACATCAGCGCTTAAATCATGAGCTTCATCAATAATCATCAAGTGCAAATGGCCGTTATTGGCACTTTCAATTAATGCCTCTTCAACTGCTGCATCACGTTCCTCAGCACTTGGGCGGTGCTTGATCTGCAATGCTCTACAAATTGCACTACTAATCGATTCAGCTGTAATTTTGCGACGATCTAAACGCGCGGGTTGTATTAAAATAACCTCGGGGTTTTCTTGTTGAACACGATGCGTAAAAGCACGGCGAATAATTGTTTTACCACTGCCACATTCACCAATAAGCGCCGTCATACTTCCTGCACTCGCAGCGCTTAGCATTTCTTCTAAAATCAAACGGTGGTTATCAACTAAAAACACATCGTCTTCACAGGTGATCTCATTTTCAAATGGGTCATGACGTAATTTAAAAAAGCGTTTTGCATGCATACTTAACATTTCAGGCTCCGGGTCTTCATAGTCAGGTTTATTAATAATGGGCGCTTGCTGCTCACACCAACCCCACAACTTATTTAGCTGCTCTGAGCTTGCGCCCTGGTCGTGTAAATACGCCTCTATGTGTTTTTGAATAGCCGCCTTATCATAGGTTTTAGGCCATTCGCCTTGCCGCTTAACACGGCTTAAACTTGCTGTACTAAAGGTTATGCCTTTATGTCTCAGCGCTTTTACTACTTGTGCTTGCTTAACTCCGAGCTGCTCAAACACCTGGCTAAGCTTTGTTATTTTCG
Source organism: Pseudoalteromonas sp. KS88 (assembly GCF_004766475.1). NCBI lineage: Bacteria > Pseudomonadati > Pseudomonadota > Gammaproteobacteria > Alteromonadales > Pseudoalteromonadaceae > Pseudoalteromonas > Pseudoalteromonas sp. KS88. Next base: position 32,196 of record NZ_PYHV01000042.1, on the reverse strand, counting down.
CCACTTATTACCTCGCAATTTTTAGCACTGGCGCATGGCTTACACCCCGGTGCAGTTCCTCCACAATGTCATTCACTTGAGTGTCAACAACATCACCTAAACCAGCTATGTAATCTAACTCCATAGGTCGTAAGTTCCGGCCCAGGCGATTAGCCAGCAAAATACGTAAATCCAAACTTTCTAAAACATTCCCCTTACGTTTAGCGGCCTCAGTTACTTGCGCCGTGATAGCAGAATCAGGCGTGATCACTTCTCCTTGAGGCGCTAGGTGGGTTTCATGTTTAATATCTTTTAAATGACTGTGTGCGTTTAAAGCACCATTAAAAGGAGCGGCTTTAGTTTTCTTAGCGCGCTTAATTTCACTCTCGGTGGCATCTTCTCCAAACGCTAATTTGTCTGCGGCTTTACCACTGGTTTGAGCTGCGGTATCACTATGGCGTGCTATCTTTTCGCCTATCACAGGGGCATCTAACCTAAAGCCACTTTCATCAGTGATCACAGGTTCTACTTGATGATAAATAGCCTCGTTAAATTCATTACTCACCCCCACTAAAATTGCATGGCTATCATTCACAATCACAGGGCCAACCGTTACTTTCATACCGTTGCGAATATTGGCTAAATCACTTAAATCATATTCAATGCTTTTCTTCGCTACAGGGTGGCGATAACTAATCGTTAAATCTCCCGCAACCTTGCGGGTTTCATCTTGTTTAGTGAGTAATAAACGGCATATTTGTAAATCAGGCAACGCGCGTAAAAATTGGCGGTTCTCTGCTTTATAGATATGTTTCCATACATCAAGGCGTGGTTGTTTATGGCGGTGATGGCGGCAATTCATGCCTGGCACAACATTGGCGTTAAATGCCTCTTGCCATGCCCATGCAGCGGCATTTAACTCAGCCACACTATCAACAGGCTCAAACAAAATACGGCTTTCAAACTGGGTTTCTACAATGTCATTGGCTTTTTCAACAGCCCCTTTTGCACGCGGGTTGCCAGCTTCATGAGGGATATTTTCAACGTTCAGCGCCTTTAAAACATTCTTAATTGCTTTGGCACCATTCGCGCTGCCTTTATCCCACATCAACACTTGTGGAACACCATGAATTGGGCTGCTGTCGTGCTGTTGCCAACACCACATTAAAAACTCAAACATATTCGCTTGGGTTTCGCCTGCTGCTTCAAAGTAAAATAAGCGTATAGCGCCGCTATAGTGATCAACCAACACATAACGCCACACCCTAAAGTTTTTAACCTTTTCAAGGTTGTCAGGTTTATTGGCGTAAAAGTCTGCATCATTCATAAAAGTTTGACGTTTACCTGGCTTACCCGGAGGGTAATACAACAAGCAATAACTAGGGTCAGTTTGATGAACATGATTAGGGCCAAGGCTACGTAATTGCACATGTGGCGTAGCACGGTCTAAATCATTTACTGACGCATTACGCTGGGCAAGTACACGGCATATCTGGCTATGGCTTAAGCATTCATAACCATTGGCAATTAACATGCTACGTGCAGTGGTTACGTTCATAACGCGCTTACCATTTTCACGTACACCTTGGTTTAAAATAGCCACCAACATATTCACGGTATCGTCTGTAAGTGCAGTCGTTCCTGCATCACTACGGCGTTGTTTGCCTGAACTAAACCCCGCTTTTTTAAGAGCGCGGTAAAACGCATCTTTACTTAAACCTAATGCATTACACGCTTGCTCACGTATTTGGCTTTTTTTACCGTGGCCTGCGCTTTGTAATTGCTCGCCCCAATATTCAATGGTTAAGCTGCTCATAGATCCCCCGCGTTATCAAAACCCAGTTCTGCTAAAAACTCGCCCGATGGTTTAGCACTCGCCTGAAAGTGTCCCCAATGGTTTTCTATGGTGTTCCAGCTCAAGGCCATCTGCTCAACAAGCAATTTGTTGTCAGCGTAAAACGCAGCAATGCAGGCATCTTTTGCACGGTCATCCATATCAACAAATTGCAATTGCTCGTGCAGGCTCATAACTTGATTTAACGATTCATGCATTTGGTTATGCACTTTGTGTAGGCTGGTAAAAAAGTCGCGAACCTCGTTTTGCCATTTATTAGGGCTAAACTTTTTTTGGTGCAGCTGCTCTTTAATGTTTTGCATTTCTACCGCGTTTTTACTCGACAACTCGCGGTTTGCTCTTAGCATTGCATCACTGGCATGCAGCTCTTCTTTAAGGGTGGCAGTCTCTTTTTTATGCTTGGCTTTTAGCTCTTCAATTAAATCTTTAACCGCTTCTTTGTCGCCCACTTCAACCGCTTCAGACTCAATAACAAGCGCCTGTTCATCGTTAGAAAGTTGACGCAAAGCACGCAAGTCACGGTAGCCCAGTTTCATTTGCTGGGCCTGTTCAAAAAACTCTTCTCCAAAACGGTGAAGGTTATTCAATTTTTCATCTACATGCTGTTGGCTACTACCTAAAATCGATTTGCAGCACTCACCCCAATTACTGACCGTCAGTAACTTTCCATCAGGATCGGTGTACGTTAAACCCTTGTATGCCTTAGATTCCTTTATTTCATTAAGGATCTTTAATTCACTGACCGTCAGTAATTTTGCAGCAAAGTTAAATGCCTGAGCTTGGCCAAGCTTTAGCAGCACATCTTGCTTAGATGCTAAAATGTCTTTGCCTTGCACAATCGCTTTTTCTTGTGCAGGGGTAATATCAACTAATTCATTTTTTGCCATGGTGTTCTACCTCAACACGTTATAGTTATTGGCTTCAGTTTGCAGCTGACGCAGCGCCGTTCTAAAGTTGTTCTCAACGGTATTGCTTATCTGCACTAAGCTTTTATGCAAGCGCCAACGTTTAGCATTACCGGGTAATCGCTCAGCAAATCCGCCATGTTCTAAATTAGTTAGAATGCGGGTAATGTCTGCGCCGCTCGTATTTAATGCTTGGGCTAACTTGCCAGGCTCTACACCATCAATTTCATGGCCTGCCATCAGCTCAATTGTTTTTAAAACGCGCTGCACCTGAGCGCTTAAATACTTTTCGCTCATGCTGTTTGTGCCTCGGCAACAGCGTCCATTTCATCAACACAGTGCGGGCACACTGGCGAGAGCGTTGTGCCACTAGTAATCACCTTGCGCCAACCAACAAAATTAGCCGCATATAGCCACTCACTTGGGGCCATAGCTTTAGATGATTGCTCACTTTTACGGCAGCACGCACACGCGATTTTGGGTAAATTTTCGTCGTTTTGTTGAAAATCAGATAGATCTAGGTCTTTGAGTTGCATGATTGTCATCCTTAATGTTGGCTTAGTTCGTCTTCGTCGTCGGGGGCTAGATCAAAGCTGGTTTGAGGTTCGTCGAGCTTTTCAACTTCTAGCTTTTGGTAGGCTAAGTCTTGCATCAGTAGCACAATTTGATCGGCCACATACTCGCAGTTGCCATTACCTTCTTCTAGCTGCATGATCAAACCAATAACTTGATTAGCAAATTGGTTAAGATGGGTAAGAGAAGCATGGCTTGGCTTTTTGCCTTTAGGCATATCAATAATTAATTTGTCTAGGCTATGGGCCATATACATTAATGGGTATACGCGGCCAGTGGCAGCCATAAATGGAATAAGTAAACTGGCTGGCATATCGCCGCTACCTAAACGCTTATAAAGCATATCGGTACTCATACCACAGCGATCAGCAATACGCGGCACTGACATTTGTTTAGCTTGTTGTGCATGCTCCTTACAAAGCTGTAAAGATTCATTCAAGCTGCGTGGCACTATCCGTGACCAAGCACGACGACGTGGCTTAACCGCAGTACGTTTATTCATAGCGGCCCCCTAATGCAATTTGCGCATTCCAAAAATAAACACTTTTTGGAACTTCCAATGCACAGGTTAATTTCACTAAGCTCTTAGCAACCAAATCACTAAGGCTTAAATTATGAATACTCAAATTGCTCACTTTAACCAAAGCCAATTTAGCAACCTGCTGTACTGGCTTGGTATTAACAGCTTGCCCATCATTAAGCCCAGAGCGCGTGTAAGCGCCTATCAATTGCGTAAGCTGCTGCTCAGCTTGTGTAACCAAACTCACGCTAAGCGCATTGCCACGGTGCAAACCTTGGCTGCTGGTAAGTGCCCGGTGCTGGCTTTGATTGTTTGGCGTTGTCATGAAAATAAACTTCGTGTTCATTGTCATACTCCCGTTTTATCCGTTACTGAATTAGTTATGCGCTGGCTATTAAGCCCAGCAATAATTAGCAATCAAGAGGCTAATAACTGTTTAAGTTCTTCAACGCCTTGCTGGCGAAGTGCCCCCTTTAAAAGCTTAGGGCGAGAGTACGATTCAACATCAGGGAAAATTTCTTTAACGGGTTTATCAATGAGTTTAGAAATGGCATCAGCAACGCGGCGAGATTGAGTATGGCCACAAACCACACCCGATACAGTGGCAAGATTTACGCCCAAAGCATCAGCAAGCATAGACAAGCTGTAACCTTTGAGCTTAATAGCTTGTTTTATTTCTTGTGCTTTCATAGTACATTACCTTTTTGTAATTAATCCTTTTATGTAGTTTTGGCGAACAGAGCATAAAAGGGTTTAGTTAAGATTCGAGCAAAGTATAGGTTTTAAATATCGAACCTGTCAACACTTTAGGTGCTATATTTTGAACTTTTTGAAATTGGAAAGAGAAAGATTGGGATTACTTCAAAAGGATTTATTAGAACCTGTAGGTGTGAATAAAGGCACCATTATTCGCTGGGAGTCAGGCAGTTCAATACCTTCAGATAAATTGGCTGAGTTTGCAAAACTAGGGTTCGATATATCATACGTAGTAACTGGTGTTCGTACAGGAAGTGTAAAAAAAGATACTTCCACTGAAGAAGTACGCACACCAGTACAGCATTTAAGTATAAATGAGGCTAATTTTTTACCGCCAAATCTATTTTATGTGCCAGTTGTTGATGTAGAAGCGTCAGCGGGCCACGGCGCTATTGTTATTAGTGAAGAATATACTGATAAGAGCATGGTGTTTGATTGCCAATGGCTATCTAAACGCAACTTAAATAAGAGTAACTTGGTGGTTATAACAGCCAAGGGTGACAGCATGCACCCAACCATTATAAGCGGCGAGTCGCTAGTGGTAGATACATCACCATTAGATAACTTTGTAGATGGTATTTATGTAATAGACTTAGACAGTCACCTACTTGTAAAACGCCTACAAAGGCAATTTACAGGCGGTATTAAAATACTGTCAGACAACCCAGCCTACGAGGCTCAACTCGTACCACAAGAAAGCTTAGATCAACTACACATAGTTGGCCGAGTTGTGTGGATGGGGAAAGATTTGTAATAAAAATTAAATTCAAATTCTTTGAATTAATAATATAAATAAGCAAGGATGCGGCCTACCAAACGAATACTCCCAACCTTGCCAATAATAAAAATAGATAGGAAAAACAATGGATTTAAAAAGCTCCGATTATAGAAATAAAAAGCTTTATTACCGTCGTGCTCAATGGGATGGAAAAGTAAAAAGAACACTTGAGTCTTTAATTACAGAAGCTCATAAAAGCTTTCCTACTGTAGGAGAAAGAACATTTATTAAGTCTACTGGTGAAGTTAGGTGCGCAAGTGACAAGGTCGATAAAGGCATATATTTGCATATTGCAGGTTATAAACCAGGCGAGTCCACCTCAACGATAGACGTTGATAAAGGGTTATCAGAGTCCAGTGTTTATACCGAAACACCGCCAACAGGTAAAGACTATTTAGACGGTGATATTTTTGCATATGTGACAGGAAATCATGTGCTTTTTTGCACCTCAGGCCTAAGAGAAGGTAATTTAAGATATTATTTACAAAAGATAATTGGCCGCTTAGGGCATATAGAAATTGAGAAATCTTTTTCGCTAATGAAAGTAGCAAATACAGATAAGATTGCTATGATTCAAAAAGAAGGCGTTAAAGAGATTAAGCTAAATGTTTCACTTTATGAAGCGAGTTTAGTGCATGCAAATAAAAAAGCGAATGAGCCTTCAGGTATATGTGCAACAGTGGCAAATGAGCTAAAAGCTATATTCAGTAATGATCCAAAACTTAGTCAGATCAGTGAACTTGAAAACCTCAATGTCGGTTTGTCGATCTCTTTTGATGGTGCAAGTGCAAGGAAAAATACTAAAAAAGTAGATTTTGGAGAAAATGGAAAATTAAGATTGTTAAAAACTGCTGAAGCGTTAATTAGAGATTGCGATCCAGATTCAGATGAAGACGAATTTGTAATTATAACAAATAAGCGAAACGAAATAAGAGCAAGTGAAATTAATATCACTTCACCTGTTAAAATCCGAAAGCATGGGAAATCAGTCTCAAAAATTGGTGCTTGGGAAAATTTAAGAGCGTATTATAATGGCTTAAAGGAACTAGGGAGTTTAAGTAAATGAATACAGGCTTGGATAGAAACAAAAAGATGCTAGGAGTCTGTTTGACTCTATGGGGCATTCTTTTTTCTTATCTAGGTCAACCGTTGATACACGGCAATCAGGACGCTGTTAATATTATCGTCACTGTATTTTCAATACTCGCTGGTTTTCTTGTAGCGGTAATCACTTTAGTTGGAGATCCTAAATCACTACCTACTGGAAGTTGGCGTGCGGCAGAGCTGGGCTCTGTTCTAACATACAATCGGTTAGTGAGAAAAAAATGGTTATTTAATGCCTATTTAATAACTCTATTACTAATATTTATTACTGTTTTATTAAAAGGTAAATTTCCGACCTTAGTAATTGCCTTAGAATATGTATATGTTTTTTTCGCAAGTATCGCATGTGTTTTGTCATTTAAGCTCCCATCGGCTCTATTAGATTTACAAACTGAACGTATTGAAAATGAAATAAATGAACGGCGTAAATCTGAAAATATAACGGATGATTAGATAAATGACCGAGCCACCTAAAAACTTAACGGAACAAATTAACAACGATACAGTTTTAGCAAGCTGTAAGAAAACACTGATAATTCTTTCATCAATTCTATTAGCGCTAACTTTCTCTGGTGCAAAGATTACTGAAGCTAATACCTTTATTTTTAAAATAACTTTTACGAACCCAGTAGGTTTAAGCTCATTACTGTTATTAGCTATTGGTTACTTGCTTATTCGTTACAATTCCTTGTCACATTTATATGTTGAAAGCTTTCAGAAACAATGGTCAGAGAAGGTAGTCAGCAATAGTTTTTATCGAAACTACGATCATCATAATGATGTTGTGAGTGGATTTATACCTGACTTGTTTAAACCTTATGTAGATCTTAATAACGAAAGAATTAAAAGCGAAAGCCATGACTTTGTTGAATACGATTTAAAAACTCAACTTTTTTTCAATGCTTATTTTTATTTGACCATTCACGATGAGTCTGGTCCAAGTGAACCTGTAAAAATTTACTTATTTAGCTCTAAAAGTAAGTTCAAGTATTTGGCTGCGACCAGTCTAATCTCCTATTATTGGCTAATTGAACAATTTCGCCGTCGTGAATTTTTAGAATTATACAGCCCTATGTTTATAGGGTTTATTGCTGTTTTTTGTAGTGTTTGGTCAAGACTTAACCCCTCTATATAATTTTTAATCCAGTTTAAAATTCACTCCACCTAAAACTTGGCACTCTGGCGCAAACCTTAACGGGATTGCTGGAGTGCCGAGTGCGTTTAACCCTAACCCCATTACCCAATTTAAGCTGTTTTAATCAGCGCCCCGAAGTACAAGCCGCACTTGCGCCGTACTCGCTAAAGTTTGCACATTGCATATTGCCCATTCTTTATTTAGAAGGTGGCCTACGTGCTGATGGTGGCTTAAATGACGTAGCAAGCGATCGTGGTGGCTTAACCAAATACGGTATTAGCCAACGCGCATACCCCACTGTAGATATAAAAAACCTTACCATTGCCCACGCGATACGGCTTTACCACCGCGATTACTGGCGTGCCATGTACTGCGAGCAGCTTGATGATGGCGTTGATTTACTCACTTTAGACGGCGCTATAAACCATGGCAGCTTTGCCATGAGCCAAGTACTGCAACGTGCAAGCGGTGCAAAAGCTGATGGCCGTATTGGCCCTAACACCTTAAAGGCAGTAAGCAGCTGCGCCCCACAAAGTTTAGTTGCCCGCCTTAGCGTAAACCGTGGCCGTAAGTACGCCCGTATTTGCACTAATGATGCCAGCCAAAAGCCCAACCTTGAAGGCTGGTTTAATCGCCTAGCCCATATAAGCGAATACGCCTTTGCTGAGCTTTGGGGGCAACATGGGTAAAAACTGGGAGTGGTCATTAAAAAAAGGCAAAGAGCAGCGCATAAAATTGGAGGTTGATGCACGGATGCACGGCCTGCCTTTTAACCCTAACAACATCCCCTTGCATAGCCATTGCGGCACTATGCAAAGCCACTTTAACAAAGGCTGGTGCTCTGTCAGTGCGATAGACATTGAGCTTAGAGTCAATGGCAACCGCGATTACCAACATGCCCGCCAACAGCTGCATAAACGCTTTGGAGGCCAGCATGGCTAATTGGTTTAACTTAGTCGCCCCAGTTACCAAGCTGGTTGATGATCTCTTTACGAGTGACGAAGAGCGCCAAATTGTTACCAACGAACTCAAGCGCATTGAGAACACCGCACACAGTAAGGTGCTTGAGCTTGAGGGCAAAGTTGTTGAGCTACAAGGGCAAGTGCTCGCCGCCCAATCACAAATCATTACCGCAGAGGCCAAAGGCGAAAGCTGGCTACAGCGTAATTGGCGGCCCATTACCATGCTGACTTTTTTGATTTTGATCTGCCTTGATTCCTTTGGCGTGCTGGCGTTTCGCTTATCTGAGCAAGCATGGGACTTACTGCAATTAGGTATAGGCGGTTATGTGATTGGCCGCACCGTTGAGAAAGCCGCACCAGGCGTTAAGCACGCTTTAAATAACGTTATTGAAAAAGTAAGGAAACCACGTTGAGTAAATTAGACGATGCGCAAAAAATTGAGCAGCACCTGTTAGATGCCGCGCTATCACTGCACCACGAACAAGCAAACAAACCAGGGGCAGCATTTGAGCACTGCCAAGAGTGCGGTATTGATATACCCGCAGCACGGCGTAAAGCGGTTAAAAACTGTAGTACCTGCGTTGAATGCCAGTCACTTATTGAAATTCAACAACAGCATTACAGGGCTTAGCATGGACTTTATTTTAGAGTGGTACAAAGCCTTTTTAACCGTTGGTGTTGCCATCGTTGGGGCCGCTGCATTGGCTTGGCTACGCAGTACTTTTGTCACTAAAACAACCCACGAAAAGTTAGAGCAACGTTTATCTGTTGTTGAAAGTACGATAGAAGAAATGCCCAGCTCTAAAGATATTCACGATCTTGATAAGCGCTTAGTTGAAGTGAGCACAAAAATAGATGGGTTAAACCCACAGCTTACCGACATTAAACGCCTAACCGATCTACTAATGGAAAACGAACTAAGAGGAACCCGCAATGGCGATTAATCAAATTATTGCTGAACACTCGCGCCTTTGTATTTTGCGGGCGTTGAACGAACAACCTGGCTACGACTTAAACGACAGTATTATTTGCGATATTTTAAAATCGTACTCGCTCAAATGTGGCCGCGATGAACTACACACTCACCTCAGCTGGCTTGAACGTAACGGCTACGTAACGATTGAAAAAATAGGCCAAAGCTCCACATGGGTAAGCACTATTACGCCCAGTGGCATTGATGTGGCTGAAGGCACAATTGTTGTTCCAGGCATTAAACGCCCAAGCCCTCGGGGGTAATATGACTGAACAAGCGCGTAGAACCAAACCCAGCAAGGTTGACTTACTCCCTGAAGATATTAAAAAGCACCTAGACGAAATGCTCCGCGATAAGCGTTTTAGCCAAGGGCAAATACTCGACGAAGTAAACACCTTAATACTCAATGCGGGCTTAGACGAAGAAGCCACAATAAGCCGCAGTGGCCTAAGCCGCCATGCACAAAAAACGGAGGCCATTGGTCAGCGCCTAAGAGACTTACGCGAATCAACCAAAGCACTCACCGCGCAACTGGGCGATAAGCCCACAGGCGACACCACTAAGTTAATACTTGAGATGGCCCGTTCTTTATTATTTAAAGCCACGATGCAGCAAATGACCAATCCTGATGACGATGCTGCCGTTGATGTAGGCTTACTTAAAGAAGTGATGCTTGCCTGCCAACGCTTAGAATCTACCGCGATGAAAGCACACCAGCGCGAGCAAGATATTCGTAAAGCCTTTGCAGAAGAAGCCGCCACCACCGCTGAGCACGTTGCAACGCAAGCAGGTATGACAGCCGACACCGTTGCACAAATCAAAAAGTCTATATTAGGGATTGCTTAACATGAAAGCCGCTAATACAGCCGAGCAAATGAATGCTGAAATAAGCCAGTTTAACGCCGACGAAGTGTTACTTGGGTATCAAAAACGCTGGGTTGCTGACGACTCCGTATTAAAAATTGCTGAGAAAAGCCGCCGTACGGGTTTAACTTGGGCTGAGGCTGCCGATGCTGTGTTATGCGCCGCAGCTGCACGCAGTGCAAATGGCTGCAATCATTTTTATGTTGGCTCAAATAAAGAAATGGCCCGCGAGTTTATTGATGCCGCCGCCATGTGGGCAAAAGCATTTAATAAAGCCGCTTCACAAGTATGTGAAGAAGTCATAAAAAATGAAGACAAAGAGATTCTAACCTTTGTTATTTACTTTAGTTCAGGCTTTAAAATTCAGGCGCTCAGCTCTAACCCGTCTAACTTACGGGGTATGCAGGGCAACGTAACAATAGATGAAGCGGCCTTTCATGATCGCTTAGCCGAAGTACTTAAAGCCGCACTTGCACTAACTATGTGGGGCTCAAAGGTACGTTTAATTTCAACCCATAACGGGGTAGACAATTTATTTAACGAGCTTATTAAAGACAGCCGTGCAGGTAAAAAACGCTACTCAGTTCACACCATCACCATTGAAGATGCCTGTCGTGAAGGCTTGTATCAACGTATTTGCCAAATCAAAAAGAAACCCTGGTCACAACAATTACAGCAACAATGGATTGCTGATTTACTTAAAGATACCGCCAGCGAAGACGATGCCCGGGAAGAGTATTTTTGTGAACCTAAAAAAGGCGGTGGCAACTACATACCCCGCGCATTAATTGAAATGGCAATGGTTAAGGGCATTCCCATTGTGACCTATGAAGCGCCTGCTGATTTTATGTCATGGACTGAAGACGCCCAAAAAGCTGAGATTGAGGCATTTTGCACAGAGCAGTTGGATCTGTTTTTAACCACGTTAAATCCTGATCTAAATCATAGCTTTGGGGAAGACTTTGCCCGCCGTGGCGATTTAACCGTATTTGTGCCCCTTGAAATAGCCCGCGATTTATCAAAGCGCGTGCCGTTTTTAATCGAGCTAACCAACCTTACCTACGATATGCAGCGTTATGTGATGCTGTACCTAACTAAACGATTACCCCGTTTACAAGGGCTGGCGTTTGATGCAACAGGTAACGGTGGCTACTTAGCCGAAGCCGCCGCATTACATTTTGGTACTGACATGGTTGAGCAAGTCATGCTTAACGATCCATGGTACAGGGAGTGGATGCCCAAGCTTAAAGCCGAGTTTGAAGATAGAAACATTGCCATACCAAAACACCAAGACATTCTTGATGACTTGCAAATGATCACCGTGCGCAACGGCACCCCAAAAATAGATAAAGGCAGCAGCAAAGGCACTGATGGCCGCCAGCGTCATGGCGATTTTGCTGTGGGCCTTGCAATGGCTGTGCGTGCTGCTTGGATGCAAGGCAGCGCGATTGAGTTTACCCCACTGCCAGATAAGCATGCTGAAGATGAGTTTGACTATGACGAACTGGCCAACTACCAAGGCGCGGGGTGTTGGTAATGCGCTGGCGCATACTTTGCCAAGAGCTATTTGCAGCCCAAGAAATTACGCTTGATTTTAGCGCCCCAAATAAAACCGCAGCCATCGAATATGCATTAAAACTCGATGTGTATGTGATCACCTTAAAACAACTTATACGAGTTAAACCATGCTAGTAGATATTAACGGCGACCCGCTAACACTCGAGACCCTAGACGAAAAGCAAACCGACAATAACAGCCGCGTTGCTTCGCTAATGAAAGAGTATGCAGATCATCCAACCCAAGGGCTTACCCCTGTAAAGCTGGCAAACTTACTGCGCGAGGCAGAGCAAGGCAACCTAGCGGCCATGGCAGACTTAGCCAAAGATATGGAAGACAAAGACGGCCATATAAGTTGCGACTTAGGCAAACGCCGCCGTGCCATTGTTGGCCTAGACTGGAATATTAAAGCGCCACGCAATGCCAGCGCATTAGAGCAACGTGATGCCGATATGCTGGGCGAGATCATTGATGATGCCACCTGGTTTTATGATCTACTCTTTGATTTTAGTGACGCTATTTTAAAAGGCTTTTCACCCAATGAGCTGCAATGGGATTACGTAGAAAAACAGCAAATCATTACGGGCTATGAGTTTCGCGATCAAAACATCTTTAAAACGCACCCAGACAACCGCAATCAATTAATGCTCAATGATGGCAGTGCTGAAGGCGAGCAGCCCAACCCGTTCGCCTGGGCTATGCATATTCATAAATCAAAGTCGGGTTACGTACACCGTGCGGGGTTGGTGTCGGTATTAAGTTGGCCGTTCTTATTTAAAAATTATTCGGTACGTGACTTAGCCGAATTTTTAGAGATTTACGGTTTACCTGTGCGTGTGGGTAAATACCCCAGCGGTGCTAATCCAAAAGAAAAAGCCACACTATTACGCGCAGTAATGAGCATTGGCCATAACGCAGGCGGTATAATCCCCAAAGGTATGGAAATTGATTTTCAAAGCGCCGCGAATGGCCAAGCCGATCCGTTTGAATCAATGATCCGTTGGTGTGAACTCACCCAATCTAAAGCAATTTTAGGCGGTACGTTAACCAGCCAAGCAGATGGCAAAACCAGCACCAATGCACTGGGTAATGTACATGCAGATGCACTAAGCTCTATAACTCAAAGTGACTTACATCAAATAGAGCAAACTATTAACCGCGATATTTTATACCCGCTGTATGCGCTTAATGGTAAAAGCTACGCAGGCAATCGCCGCCTGCCACGCTTTGAGTTTGACAACTCCACCAGCGATGAAATGCGCGATTTAGCTTACCCGCTGCGCTCATTAGTACAGCTAGGTATGAAAGTCCCTAAATCATGGGTGCATGAGCGTTTAAACATTCCTGTAGCAACCGATAATGACGACGTTTTAGAAATACCCACAGAGCCAATGAGTAACAGTACAGCCGCATTAAAAGCCAGCTCGCTCGCAGTGCTTAAAAGTGAAGGCACAAGTAACAAGAGCCAAGCACAGCTCGATACAGCTCTAGATGCCATTACCAGCGGCGATATGCGCGAAGAATACAAAACCGTATTGCAGCCACTGCTTGATAAGCTAAACCAAAGTGAAGAACTGGCCGCCATTGAACTGGCTGAGCTTTACCCCATGCTAGATCAAGATGGCTTAACTGACTTACTCACGCGGTTGTTTTTTGTAAGTGAGCTGTGGGGTTCACTCAATGCCTAGCGTTAATTTAACCAGCGCTTTTGATAAGCCGCCCGCAGACGCGGTGGCTTACTTTAAATCTAAGGGTTACGCCGTAAGCGATGAATGGCACGATATGTTGACGAGCGCCCATAGCAAAGCGTTCACCGTTGCGCGCGCACAAAACATGGACGTGCTCAGTGCTATTCGTGGCGAGCTAGATGCCGCATTAACACAAGGCTTAACAGCCAAGCAATTTAATGAGCGCCTAACCCCTCAGCTGCAAAAGCTCGGTTGGTGGGGCAAAGCTAAAAATGCCATTGGTGATGACATACAGCTAGGTAGCCCGTATCGCTTAAACACTATTTACCGTACTAACATGCAAACGGCTTACATGGCTGGGCGTTATCGGCGCATGTTATCGCGTGCTAAAACGCACCCTTATTGGCAGTATGTGGCTATTGATGACGGCCAAACTCGCCCCGAGCACAAGCTATTAAATGGCCGCGTCTTTAGGTTTGATGATCCAATATGGCAAACCATTTACCCGCCTAATGGGTGGGGCTGCCGTTGTCGTGTACGTGCATTAACTGAGGCACAAGTTAAATCGCGAGGCATTACCGTTGAAGATGGCAGTAATTACGTACAACCCTTTGATGCTGAGATTATCAGCCGCGAAACAGGCGATATTAAAACCGTGCCCCATGCCCGGGTAAAACTACCACCCGATGATGTAATGACCCCTGATCTAGGCTGGGCATATTCACCAGGGCAAAGCGCCTTTGGCACCGATACAGCCATAGCCCAAAAGCTGGGTAAAGTACCCGACCCACAACTAAGAGCCGAAACCATCCAAGCCCTTAATAATAGCCCAGCGCGAGAGGCCGCGTTTGAACTATGGACAAAAGAAAGCCTTGCCCGTGTTGAGCGTTACCAATTAGCTAAGCAAGCAAATAATACCGCTGGCTTAAAAGCCAATGGCCCACGGCCACAACATAAAACCGTAGTGAGCTTTCTAGCAGACGATATAAACCAACAGCTGATTGATAAAGGCATTGAGGCTGGGCGTGTAATTACCTTAAGTGAGCGCGCATTAGCCCATGCCAACAGCACCCGCCACAAAGTAAAAGGCCAAGCACTAGAGCTTAATGAATATACACAGCTCAGTACTTGGCTTAATAACCCACAAACCAAAGTGTATTGGGACACAACAAATAATAACCTTATGTATGTTTACCCATCTCAATTGTCTGGTGGTGAGCAAGTCATAAAAGTGATTGTGGATTTTGCCAAGGTTGGCAGTGTATTCGACCCGCTAATTAATGTGTTCAAAGTTACACAAACAGATATAAACGCAGGGATTGCGGCAGGCTATTTGAAAGGCTGGCGATAGGGTGAGACTCGAACCCACATCATAACGAACACGTTAACCGTTACCCATTGGAAACACTACCGCCATGGATAAGTATTAATCAAACATACATGTAAGTCAAAAAGAACAAATGCCAGCTCGTTGGCTGGCATTTAGGAGGAGTAACCACACTCCATGAAGTAAGTACCGATGTGGTTACACTGTTAAGATTAGCCAAGGTTCCTATTATGTCAACTATCTCAATTTTACCTGAAGGCACAGCCGTCATCGCCATATTAGAGCAACTAGCTGAGCGCTTTGATAATCTCAGCGAACCTATGGATGCTATTGCTGCTGTGATGGAAGGTGCCAGCGAAGATGCCCTAGCAGATCAGCAAAGCCCGGTTGATGGCTCGCCATGGCCAGCACTTAGTGATAATTACTTAAAGCGCAGGTCAAGCCGTGTTGGTGGGCAAATACTGCAAGCCACAGCTGGCGGACTCGCGGCCTCTATTACAGCAGACAGCGGCGACTTTTGGGCGCAAATTGGCAGTAACAAACCCTACGCCGCTATTCATAATTTTGGCGGCTTGCCAGAAATGGCACCCGGGCCCGCAGCGATTCCTCAACGTGAATATTTAGGCTTAAGCCGCGATAACGAAACCGAATTACTGGTGATACTGGGCGATTTTTTATTAGAAAGCTAAAAACGCCACAACGCCCCCTAAGAGCGTATGCGGTGTTTTAGTCGCGTGAATGTTGCGAGTGTGCTGTTAAATCAGCTGGAAATGGGTTTAGAAACGTTTCTAAAGATAATAAATAGTTGAATCTACTTTGATAGTAATTTAATTTGGTTGAGTTACTGATATTTTGTATTACCACTTAATTGTGATTTTATTTTATCCACTAGATAATAAATTTAAGGAAGCATATGTCTCAAGAAATGGAAAATAAAACTCTTAATCTTTACCCTATCGATTACCCTTTCGAAACTTTGGTAACTCGAATTACTGCAAAGGTTCCTAAAACAATATTAAACCCCGAGTTTCAAAGAAAATATAAATGGGACAAAGAAGGCTGGGGGAGAGCTTCAAAATTTATCGAATCTTGTTTGATGAGAATACCTATCCCATCATGTTATTTTGCTGAAGATGAAAATCGAAAGCAACTTGTAATTGATGGTGTCCAAAGGCTTACAACAATAACAAAATTTTTTAATGATGAATTTGCCTTAGAAGGGATGACAACATTTAAAGAACTTGAAGGAAAAAAATTTTCCGAACTTGGGGATTTACAAGCTGAACTAGAATCTACAACTATACGTTGTATTGTTTTAAGAAAAGAAAATCCTAAAAAGCTGATTAGAGAAATTTTTGCACGCCTCAACCAAGGTTCTGTAGAGCTAAGCCCGCAAGAAATTAGACACGCAATATATCCAGGCTCTTTAGATGACTTATTATTTGAGCTATCTAAAAATCCAATAATAAAAGAGTTTTCACTGGTTGAAAACAGTAAAAAAGTAAAAGATAGCAGAGAGGATGAAGAGCAGGTTCTCCGTTTCTTAGCCTTTGAAAAAAACATTGAACTAGAAAGTTATAACAATAAGTTACATGACTTCCTTGATGAATTTATGGAACGAAATGCAGAAGCACCTCAAGATAGGATTAATGATCTCCGCACCAGCTTTGAATCTGCTTTAGGAAAATGCGAAATAGTTTTTGGTGATGATATATTCAGCGACACATCTAGAGACCGACCAAAACAAGGAATGGTGCACTATGACCTACTAATGATAACCGTAGGGTTATTAGATATCGCGACCATTAAATCTAAAAAAGGGAAAATAAAAAAGGCTTACCACTCACTCTGTCAAAGCGATGATTTCAGGAAAACAATTTCTGGCGGGTTGCAGCAAAAGCGCTCCATTTTAAGAAGAAGAGCACTATGGGAGCCTTTGTTAAATGCAGCAATTAAATAAATTAGATAAGAATTTTAATAAATATAAATCACTTCTATTAGAGTTAAAAAAAGTTGTATCTGAATCAGAACATAGAGTTGTTCGAGAAGTACCTGATGATTTATTCATTGATAACGTGAATTTTTTTGTGAAATCTTACCTAATTAGTGTATGTAGTTATATAGAGGCATGCCTCCAAGATCTTGCTTTTTTACATACTTTGAATGTAACCAATAAGATTAAAAGTGCGAATATCCCACACAATTTAATACATTGGAGAACAAACCCTAATTTTAAGAAACATCATTATAAATACTCAAACTTTGTTTTAGATGTGACGAAAAAGGATATTTCAGAAAGCATTTCAGCAAACCCTTATAAAACTGAGAAACTATTTCAGAACTTAGGTGTAAATTTACTTAATCAACAGGCTTTTTTAGATAATAAAGAGTTAATGCATAAAATCGTTGAGAAAAGAAATAACATAGTTCATCACAACGATACAGCTGCTGATGTGTCATTTGGAGATTTAAAGTCATATATTGATGTAAGTATTGAATATATGGCGAGTATTAAAGAAGCAGTAAAAGATACATGATCTTACTGAAAGAAAATATTTTTAATCCAGTTTAAAATCACTCTCTAAAGAAATCCTGAATACTGGCTGCAAGTTAATTTACTTGTAGCCAGTTACATGCCGTTAAACACTCACAACACAGACTTACCACATACAAACAGGAGCAGTTTGCCACTGGAAGGCATTTCACTTGCTGTACTAACGGCGAGTAAACTTGCAAATATAGGCCTTGCGGTATGTCGTTTTAATGCTGATGTAACCGCTGATGGCACCAGCCCACGCGTGCAACTTGCACCCGATGGTTACTTTAGCGCAGGCGATGGCCGCCCAAGCGATACCGAGCACAATGCCTGGCTAATGGATGAAACTGCATTTAATACCCTTAAAGCAGATGCCAGCACACGCCAAAACGATTACCACTTTGACTACGAACATCAAACTCTTTATGCGGAAGAAAACGGCAAGGAAGCCCCCGCCGCAGGGTGGTTTACCCCCACCGATTTAGAGTACATCCCAGGCGAAGGCTTGTTTGCACTCAACGTGCAATGGACAAAAAAAGCTGCCCAATTTTTACGTGATGATGAATACCGTTTTATCAGCCCCGTATTTCATTATGGCCCCGATGGCCGCCCCGTTAAATTACGCCACTTTGCGCTGACCAACGAACCTGCTGTTGATGGCATGCGCAAGGTGGCCGTTTTAAAAACCTCAACCCCTGAAAAGGAAACCACCATGAATGAAGCACTCCAGCTGCTTGCACTCTTGGGCGTGACTGTGGGTGATGGCGAACAGCCTACCACCGACCAATACGCCACAGGTCTTGCCGCACTCAAAGCGCTTAAAACAAAAGCCGACTCGGCTGATGAGCTAAGCACTAAATTAACCACAGCCAGCACTGAAGTCGCCGCACTTAAAGCAAATTCAGGCTCAAGCGTTGACCTATCGAAATATGTGCCCGTTGCCACTTATAACGCAATCACTCAACAACTCGCTGTATTAAAAACAGAGAATGACGGTTTAACCGTTGAGCAGTCGATTGATGCCGCAAAAGCCGATGGCCGCATTATTGAAGCTGAGGTTTCGTACTTTCAAGACTTAGGCAAGCAAAACGGCGTAGCTGTTTTAAAAGCCGCGCTGGATGCTCGCAGCCCAATTGCCGCGTTAACGGGCACTACTCAAAGCAGCGCCGCACAAAAGAAAAAGGCTGACGAAGAACACAATCGTGATCCTGAATTAACCACTGAAGAACTCGCTGTACTCAAAGCCACTGGCATTGATAAAGCGGCATTCTTGAAAAATAAGGACGCATAACCATGGCCGCTATTGCAAAACGCCAAGGCAAATTTAGAGCCTACCCACTTGCTGCATCCGTTGTATTAACTGGCGATGCACCTGGCATTTTAACCAGCAATGGTTTGCTAACCAACGTTGGCACAGTTGGCACTTGTGCGGGCATTGTGCGCATGGGTGTTGATAACAGCCAAGGCACCGACAAAGCACAACGTGCAACTGTTGAAATTGGCGAGCACTTATTTGCCAATGCAGGTGATGTGCTCGACAGCCATATTGGCAGCACTGTGTATTTCTCGACCGATGGCCATGTGTCTATCGACTCTGCAACCGATAGCCGAAGCACCGCAGGCAAAGTGACGGAAGTTGCTGCACAAGGTGTTTGGGTTGAACTAGGAATTTAAACCACTATGGATATTTCAGCCCCATCGTTACGCGCCGTTTTTACGGCCGTTAAAACTGAATTTAATGCAGGCCGCAGCACTTACACGCCTACTTATACGCGTATTGCCACGGTCGTACCTTCGACTACATCAAGTGAAGATTACGCTTGGCTAGGTGAGTTTAGCCGCTTGCGTGAGTGGATTGGTGATCGCCATGTAAACAAAATGGCCTTGCACTCGTACTCGATTAAAAACAAAAAGTTTGAAGCCACTGAAGGCATCGCCAGCGAATACATTGAAGACGATACGCTTGGCGTGTTAATGCCTAAGTTCCAAGATATGGGCTATGCGGCAGCCACACACCCAGACGAACTAACCTATGCCTGTTTAGCCAGCGGCTGGAATACCTTGTGTTATGACGGCCAAAACTTTTTTGATACCGAACACGTTGTTGGTGAAGGTGAAAACGAAAAGCTTGTATCAAATATGCAAGATGGCGCGTTAGCCCCTTGGTATTTACTGGATACTCGTCGCCCACTTAAACCGCTTATTTTCCAAAAGCGCAAAGACTACCAGCTCAGCGCTAAAACCGATGCGGGCACCTCTGATCATGTGTTTATGGCCGACGAATATTTATATGGCGTAGACGCCCGTGTGAACGCAGGTTTTGGTTTTTGGCAACAAGCCTTTGGCTCCAAAGCCGAGCTAACCGAAGCAAACTTTAATAGCGCGATTGAAAAAATGATGGGCTTAAAGTCAGACAAAGGCCGCCCGCTGGGTATTAACCCTGATTTACTCGTGGTTGGCCCAACGAACCGCAGCAAGGCTAAAGCACTCATTGAAGCCATGCAAAAAGAAGGTGGTGCATCAAACACTAACTATCAAGCGGTTGAAGTGATGGTTGTGCCTTGGCTTGATTAACCAGGCTTTACGCTAGCGTTTAGGGTTAGCCCGGCTAGCCCTTCTGTTTTATATAAAGGCAGGATATGAAATGTCTAAAAATAGTACTGATACTGGGTGCATCATTGTCACTAACCCGCGCGGTCAAAAGTACCGCCGTGCGGGCCTTACATTTGCCCCAGGTAAAAATAAATTGCCAGCCTCAGATATTGACGAGCAGCAACTTAAGACCCTTAGCGGTGATCCACACATTAGCGTGCAAGCGAGTAAAACGCCTGCGCAGCCAAGTTCGCAATCATCATTGGACGACGGACGTGTGGATAACACTGTAGCTATAGAGCTTGATTTAGCGGGTATTGATGAAAGCTTACACCCCATTTTAGCCATCATGCTTGAGCAACGCTTTGTTAAAAAGCCAACGGTTGATGAGCTTGAGTATCAAGTGCCTGGCATCGATGCTGGCGAAGTACTCACAATAAAACCCAGTGCTGAGCAGCGTAATGCCGCATGGAAAGTATTTAGCCATGCAGTTAAGCAAGGTCAATCATCATGAGTTATGCCAGCACTAATGACATGCTAAAACGCTTTGGCCTGCAAGATTTAGTGCTGCTAACAGAGCGTGAAGACAGCGACCCTGAGCAAATAAACATGCCAATTTTAGAGCAGGCATTACTTGATGCCAGTGCTGAAATTAACGGCTATTTAGCGGGGCGCTACTCATTGCCGCTGACGATTGTGCCAACCGTATTAACGCGTTTGTGCTGCGATATTGCCCGTTACTTTTTGGGCACAGATAACGCACCAGAGCACATTACTGAGCGCTATCAAAATGCAATTAAGTTTTTAGTAGCGGTTGGTAAAGGCAAATTATCGCTCGGTGTTGATGAGCTAGGCGCAAATGCCCAAACCGATGACACGGCAGTTATGCAATCAGCGGGCAGCGTATTTGCCCGTGGTAAATCGAAAGGGTTTATCTGATGTTTGACATAACCGATGACTACTTAGCAGCACACGAGCCATTAAAAGCCGCGCTTGAGACAGTGCCCAACATTAAGCAAGTTAATTACATTACCGACTTAGCTGATTTGGGTGAGTCATCACAACGTACACCGTGCTTGCACTTTTTGTATTTTGGCGACCAATTACCCGACACCGCAAACGCCGGCAATTTAATGCAAATTAAACAAACCTGGCTAGTGATTTTGGTTGTGCGCCAAGGCCGCAAAGAAAATGCAGGCCCTCATTTAGTTAACACTATTCGCGCTATTGCAGGCAAAAAAGCGGGCGATACTGGCCCTTGGCTGCGTGTTAACTCACCGATTAAACCCCGATTCACCAAAGGTTTTGCGTATTACCCGCTGGCCTTTACTTGTCAAATGAGAATGAAAGGAGCACACCTATGAGTGGCTTATTAGTAGCGGGCAATTTTTACATTGACCGATTAAGTAAAACGGGCCAAAGCACTGGTATTTTTGGCCCTATCAATATGACTAAGCTTGAGATCAAAACTGAAGCTGATTCTAAAATCCGTACATCAAAAAAGAAAGACTCTTACGGCCAAGCTTTGGACGATGTAAAAATTGCCAAGCCTGTTGAGCTGTCGATTGAATTTGATGATGTGCCGTCTGAACTGTTAGCGATGGCGCTAATGGGTAAGGTGGTTGATGTTAATCAAGCCAGTGGCAATGTAGCTGATGTCGCTAAAACACTCCCTGCAAACCAAGGTTGGCTGGAGCTTGGCCATAAAAACCTAGCAAGTGAAGGTTTAACCGTTAAACAAGCTGCTGTTGATTTAGTGCTAGGCACTGACTTTGAGGTGAACTATGCCCTTGGCCTTATTCGCTCCATTAAAGGCGGTGCAGTTGACGCTGGCGGCAGTATTACTGTGAGTTACCAACACAACGCTATGAGCGGCAAAGCCGTTGAAGGTGGTATTGAAAGCCAAGTACGCGCGCGTATTTTTGGTGAAGGTGAAAACCTAGCCAACGGTAAAGCAATTCAACTCGAAGTATACGAAAGCTCTTTAATGCCCAACAAAGCCATCGACTTTGCGGCCAGTGAGTTTGTAAGCGGTGGTTTAACTGGCACGGCTAAAGTGGTGACAGGCAAAAACTCCCCGTTTTTATACACCGAACTCGACGCCTAATTTCCTGTGCGGGGCTGCGGCCCCTTTTCACACTCTTAAACACCATTTAAAACTGAGTTAACCCATGGCAGATAAAACCCTCGAACTAGCCCTACGCATCGTTGCCGAAGCGACAGGCAAGCAAAATATTGAGCAACTGGTTCAAGAACTGCGCAACATTGAGCAAAGCGCCGATGCCGCTAATCCTGCTGCTGATAAACTCAGTGAATCACTAGACCAAACCGATAACAGCGCCAAGAAAACCAGCCAAACCGCTGGCAAGCTTGCCAACGAATTAGACGGGTTAGCTAATCAAGCTGATCTAATACGTGCATTTGAGCAGTCAAAACAAAAATTAGAACAACAAGAAATAGCCACAGCGGCGGCAGCTCAAGCCCTCGACCAATTACAAACTGAAGCCAAAAACACTGATAAGCCATTTGTGCAACTCGCGCGCTCATTAGACGCCGCAGAGAAAGATTTAACACAAATGCGCACCGAGCTTACACAGCAAACAAGTAAGCATGCAGCACTTCAAACAGCCCTTAAACGCTCTGATGTTGATACTAATAACCTACGTGTAGCCAAGCGTGACTTAGCTGCCCAGTTTGATAAGTCTGGCCGCTCTGTCGATAAGTTTAGT
Source organism: Pseudoalteromonas sp. KS88 (assembly GCF_004766475.1). Taxonomy (NCBI): domain Bacteria; kingdom Pseudomonadati; phylum Pseudomonadota; class Gammaproteobacteria; order Alteromonadales; family Pseudoalteromonadaceae; genus Pseudoalteromonas; species Pseudoalteromonas sp. KS88. Next base: position 9,363 of record NZ_PYHV01000042.1, on the reverse strand, counting down.
AATGAGCTGCGCACTGGCACCACAGCCCAACGCGCTCAAGCACAAAGCTTAGACGGTGTAATTGGTAAAGTAACTGCACTGGCCGCCGCTTATATTGGATTTGATCGTGTAGCCCAAGCAGTAAGCCAGGTATTTAGTACTGGTGATAAATTTGAAAAGCTCGGCGTGCAAATGCAAGCGCTTATGGGCGGTCTTGCGGGCGGCGAAAAAGCCACAGCATGGGTAAAAGAATTTACTAAAAACACCCCGCTACAAATGGGTGAAGTAAGCCAGGCGTTTGTAAAATTAAAAGCGTTTGGCCTTGATCCAATGGATGGCACTATGCAAGCCATTACCGACCAAGCATTAAAGCTCGGCGGCGGGTTTCAAGAGGTTGAAGGTATCAGCCTTGCACTCGGCCAAGCGTGGGCAAAGCAAAAGCTCCAGGGCGAAGAAATACTGCAAATGGTTGAGCGCGGTATACCTGTTTGGGATCTACTTGAAAAAGTCACAGGTAAAAACACCGTTGAGCTGCAAAAGCTATCTAGCGCAGGTAAGTTAGGCCGTGATGTAATTAAAGGTTTAATAGATGAAATGGGCCGTGCAAGTGCTGGCTCTGCTGCGGCACAAATGGCGCTTTTTAGCGGGCAAGTGTCAAACGCTAAAGACAACATGGAGCAGTTTTATAACCTTATAGCGCAAAGCGGTGCACTGGATTGGTTAAAAGCCAATATTACCGCGCTTAATACTGAATTTGCAGCAATGGCGAAAGATGGCCGCTTGCAAGAGTGGGCGCAAAAAATTAGCGACACAATTGTAAGTACAGGTAATGCAATTAAAAATACCGCAACCACGCTTTATGAATACCGCGAAGAAATAGCCACCGTTGCTAAAGTATGGCTGGCGCTTAAAGTCGGTAACTATTTTAGTAGTGTTATCAGCGGCGCAACCACGGCCATTGCATCACTAAGAACCTACACCGCTGCTATTGGCTCTACTACCGTGGCAACTAATGCCGCAGGCATTGCAGCGGCTAAATGGAGTACTGCGCTTAAAGCTGTAGGTAAAGCAGGTTTATACACCTGGTTAATTACCGAGTTAATCGACGTTGGTTTACTGTATAAAGATTTACTGGTTGCTGAAGAGTCACTTAGAAAGTCGCAACAAGCAAGTGCAATACAAGCCAAAGCATTAGCAGATGAATTACAAATGCTGGCTAATTCCACGGGTTTGATCATCCGTAATTCAGCCGAATTAGACGCATTAATAGAAAGCGGTAAGCTTGTTTGGGACGAAGCCACCCAGCGCTATGTAAATCTAGAATACCAACAACGTAAATTAGCTGAATCCACAGCCGCAGCGACAGAGGCCGAACGCCAGCGCCAAGAATTGCTTACGCTTTCATTGCCCGAAGCCCTTAAAACAATTCAATCATTAGAGCAGCAAGCCATAAGCTTAGATGGTGTAAAAATTGGTGTTGATGGTTTTATACAAAGCATAGAATCTGCCCGTGTTGCAATTGCCGGCGCTGGTGAACAATACCAGGGCCAGTTAGTCATTTTAGATGCGCTAAAATTTAAGTTTGAAGAGCACGGCGCATTACTTGAGCGTCAAAAAATATTTGCGGGTAATGTAGAAAAAGCTTATGCAGAGTTGGGCTTAACGTCGGTTCAAGCCTTAGATGATACCGCTAATAAATTGCGCGCAGCGTATGAGCTAATGGAAGAATCAGAGCAGCCATTAGCCGTACAACGCCAGGCATATTTAAAGTGGGCAGAAGCGGCCATTGCTGCCGCAGACGCAACAGATCAAACCGTGCCTTCTAGCATTCAAGCCGCAGCTGCTGCACTGGGGTTAACGAAAGAACTTGATAAGCTCATTGAAAAAGCAAATGCCTTAAAGCCTGTAACCGACACAAACAGCGATGCAGTTAACCGCTTTACTCGCGAGTTAGAGCAAACCCGCGACGCAATAAAAACAAACCAGCAAGTAATGGCGAGCAGCACGGCCACCGCTGAGCAAAAAGCCCAGGCGCAAGCCGCGCTGACTATTCAACAACAGCGATTAACCCACCAAACTAACGACTTAACGCGTGTTCAACAGATAGAGCTTGCAAGTTTAAGTGAATTACAACGCGAACATAGCCGCTTAACAGATGAACTTGAACGCTTAAATTCACGTTATCAAACAGGTCAACTAACAGCACAACAATACAACTATGAAAAGCAACGTTTAGGCGATGTATTAAGCGTTGTAAATAACCTGCTAGGTGATTTTAAAGGCGCACAAGATGCGGCAACCAATGCGACTCGTGCAGGCACGCAAGCTACGAATGACCATGCCCGTGCAGCTGCGAACTCAGTTAAATCGCTAGATGCGCAAGCTGCGGCTTTAGGGCGTGTTGCATCCGCCGCAGCCAGTGCCAAAAGTCGTACTGAAAGTATTGGTAATGGTGCAAGTGTGAGCGATGTTGTCGACTATCAAGATAAAAATGGTCGTAACGCATATGAGTTAGATACTAAAGCAATAAATAGAGAGCGAGAACGTCGCGCTTATGCTGCTACTCAAAATGCACAATTTAGTAAATTTAACGGCCAAATTGATAATGCAAACAGTAGTGAGGCACTGACTGAGATATACAACAGAATCAATAAGCAGCTGACATATTTGACCCGTGAGCAAAAGAGTACATTAAACGCAGCAATTAACGCACAACAGCAAGCGATAAAAGCGCAAAGTGCCACTCAAAAAGCGGTTGAACAAGTCCAGACTTATACGCCTGCACCAACGCCAAGTTACAAACCAAGCTATACAGCGCCTACAAACAATTATACGCCCAGTAATAACGCATCTAACGGTGATTTAAACAGCCTTACAGCTGCTGTTCGCGAGCTTATCGCTTTACTTAAAGGCCATTATGGTAACACCAATGGCAAAACAATCAGGTTAGAACTGGCATTACCTGGCGGCCAAACGGCCAATATATTAGCTGATTTTGAAGAGCAATTTTTACAACGTTTAGAGCAATTGAGTAACACCCAATGATTTTAATAAATGCACAAAGCTTGGATAACTTTATTTGGCTTAATGAGTTTGATTATTTGCCCGTAGCCGAGCAAACAGAGCGTGCTTTAAACGGCGCGCAGCACATTGAAAAAACACCGATACCCGCAGGCCGTCCAATTTATTTATACAGTGATTTTGAAGACGCCAGCGTATTTACACCCTTGTATGAGCATGCACAAACAACTCTTACCGCGTTTGAAATAACCATACGCGGCACGAGTTTTAATGTGGTGTGGGACCACAACCAAAAAGCTGTTGAAGCCGTGCCGCATACGCATTTTTCAGACTCGGCACCGACTCATTTTCAAAATATAAACTTACGTTTAAAAACCGTTTAAAGGTCCGATAATGAAAAGAACCGATTTAAAAGTATTCAAACCACAGCGTATTGGCAACGAGCAACACGCAGGCGGCCACCGCACCAGTAACGCAATTGTTAGCGGTAAATTAAACGATGTGTTTAGCTCAATAAGTGACATTGATCATGCCCGATCATCATTTGATTTAGTGAAGCTCTATCCAGCATTAAGCACAGACGATTCAAGCCGCTTGCAAGATGCCCACATATTCTTAAGCGACCAACCAGATGATCCCTTAGTCAATGTTTTACTGGTTGAAGCGAAAGACCTAAAAGACACAGATACAGTCACTGAAATGCTGCCGTATTTAGGGCTTGCTAGCACTAAATTTCACGGCACTAGCTTAATGACTGCGCCAGTGAACGCACAAGGCCAAGAGCTAACAGTAGAGTCAATCACACGCACTTTAACGCCAAGCATTACCACAGTTAATACAAAGATAGGGCTTAAACCCGACTCAGAGCCATTTAGCATTTACCGAACAAAGCGCGTTTTAAGTTATGGTGAGATTACAGAAATAAACATTAGTGTTGATGACTTTTTAGAAGCTGAGCCAACGTTCTACGGTGAGTATCAGTACATTTGGTATTTTGATAATGCTGATGTTGGGCAAGTATCTAGCGTTCAAAAAGGAGTTAGAACTATAAAGCTGAGTGCGGGTAATGGCGAACTAAACTCGTTACTTTATCAAAACAACACATTTACTTGCTCAAAGCTCTATCCAGCAATCGGTAAAGACCAATATTTCACGCTTTTCTATGTATCAAACCAAGATTTTAGGTTTCATTCATTTACGACGAGTTCAGCAATAACATTAGCCGCAGGAGAAAGTGTTTTAAAAGGCTCAGCTAAGCTCAAAAAAACGGGTGACGAAACAGTCTATAAAGACGATAGCCAAGGCCGCTTTATTTCAGGCGGTTATGTGTTTGCGACCATTGATTATGACACTGGCGTAATCACAGAAATTGATAGTGTGGATTATAACGGCACAGTTACTGATAACTTAGGGGCATTAATCCAAAAAGGTGCGCTAACAATCAACGCTAAGCAATGGCAGTTACCGAGCAGCAGCTTTGCACGTGACTCGGTTTATATTACGTTTGAAACCGCAGCGGGTGCTACGTTCTCAGCGTCTAGCGATTTGAGCGGTAATATCACAGGCACCAATTGCACAGGTACAGTAAGCGCAACTGGCTATGTTGATTTAGCATTTAGTGAAGATGTTAAGCCAGACTCAATTCGTTATGACTATAACGAAATTGAAGTAACCACAGTACCCGCGCCGCCGGGCGGATTTGATACTTCAACGCTACCAAATAACGGCACAGTAGCAATTTTCCATACGTATAACCCTGTCAGCGTACAGAACCGTGAGCGTACAGCCGCTGCAACGCTATCAAGCGGCCAAACAATTAACGTTATAGCCGATGCTGATTTTATCGATATTGTAGATAGCACCGGTGCAAGCTGTTGGTCTGTAACCGATGATAACTACAGCTACGATGCTGCAACAGGTGACATCACAATAAACGCGGGTATAAGCGCATTTTCACCGCCGTTTATTATCACTGCAATTCAGTCAGAGCTTGCATTGATTGACGCAATCAAAAGCAACACATTAAGCCTACTAACACCATTGAGCCGTTCTTATCCCGCTGGTGCAACAGTGAGCAGTGTCCAAGCTTTAGGCGACTTTCAAGCCCAAACAAAAGATGAACGAACACTAGCCGCATGGCAAAATAATTTTGGTGATACTGGCGCGGCTGCATCCAGTGCAATCAATACCACGCAATACCCAATAGAGCTTACAAACATAGGCGCAATAGCCCAGCGCTGGGCCATCGTGTTTACATCAACAACAGCTTACAACGTGATTGGTGAATCAGTCGGTAATATCTACAGCGGCGATACGCTAAACGACTGTGCCCCGATTAACTCATTCGCAGGCGCCCCGTATTTTATATTACGTAAAGAGGCGTTTGGCGCAGGACTAAACCCCGGCGAAGCGTTTTTATTCGAGACTCTAGCGGCCAGTAAACCAACCATGGTTACGCGCTCAGTATCACCTGGTCACTCAGAAATAGTGCGTGACAATTCAACTTTATCATTTCGTGGAAATAAGGACTAAATAATGGCTCAAGCAGTTACAGTTTATAGATGGGATGACCCCGGCGCACCGCAGATAGTAGAAGGTAGACCAAGTGAGTTTATTAATGTTCTTAAGAAGTGCTTAGCCGAAGGCTACGGTAATAAAACAGCTGTCGGTTGGTCTATTGAAGATGAAAACATACCAGAAGAATCTCCGTTTCTTGCGCTAAAAAACAATACTTCAACAGGTGGTTCCGGCGGAGTGCTTATTGCTTCAGCATCAAATAATAACGCAACGAATTCAATAAGATTACAAAGTGCTTTGGACTATATATCTAAATCTGAACAATCAAGACTTGGTGCATACTTTTATACCAGTACTGGCGGTTCTGGTATTTATTACCCAAACAACTGGGTAATCATAGCAAGCGGTACAGCGTTTTTTTATATATCCCACCCTGAATATCGGAAAAGTTATAATTCCTTTGGAGCCAGCAATCACTCTGTGTTTTTTGCCGGTGATTTTAGTTCTTTTTATGGTTTTGACTCTGCAAAATTTATAACTCTTGCGGGTAAAAAAAATAACTCATCAATAAGCTGGAATACGCAGCTTAATTACGTAATATCAGATAACTACAGTAGTTCTGTTGGCTATATTTATGCGCTAGATTCATCTGTTTCAAAATCGGATTCATATTTATTAACTAATTTTGGAAATCACGCTCTAAATCAAACAAGCCTTCAGGATTCTTCACCTGAAATTAGAATACTCAGCCCTTTTTTATTATCAACTGGCTCTAATTCTTTAGCAACCGCTGGAACAAGGGGTAACAGTGAAGTACTTCCTTTCATAAGAGGGCAAATACCAGGGTTATTTGCTTCTCAAGAATTTGGATATAGAAGTGAAAGCATGCCATTCATAAAATTGATAGATGGAGCGCAGTATTACAGTGTACCTAGACCCAATGGTGGTGGAACATCAATCTGGATAAATATGGAAGAATGGCCATGATATTACCGATACCAAAAATATATAAGGCTCCGCTATTATTTTCTGCGCTTGTTGTAGATACGAAAGATGCTGAAAGAATGCTGATAATAAATAGAATGAATGGAGATAAATTGGCGCATTTTAAAATAAATGATGGATTAAATACTAGAGTTTTGCCGTTGAATTATTCAGTAGATCCTAATTTGGCAGTAGTGATGTTTGATGATGATAGTCAGTTTAACGCAGCAATTACAGATAATGTGCAAGCAATGTTAATTAATGTTTTTAGCTTTGACATAAATAATCCACAACCCTACGAGCCGCTAATAGGATGATTGAATTACGTTTTGTTAACCCATACAAAGTTAATAAATCGCCTCTTCGATTAAGCTATCAAAATAATGACATGGATGTCATGGGTAATGATGCCGCGTTGGTGATGCGATTTACTAAACAGCATGTAATAAATACATCACCACTGACAATCAGATTCGGTTATGACACTGGGCCAATAGATCCAACGTTGCCGTTTTTACAAGCGAATATTGGTATCGAACAGGGTTTAAGTTGGTTGAATCCGCAATTAATCACGCAAGTAAAAGTGCTAGCATGGCAAACTGAGTCTATTAAAACCGAGTTTGAAACGGCTTTTAGCAACGCAGAATTAGTTCCTGTGACATTTAGTTTTGACTGGCAAACCACCGCATTAGTCACAGCACAAAACAGCGTTACATGGGGTAACAGCGGTTACGTATCAAACGTTATTCAAATGCCGTATAAAATTATTACTAGCATTGAGTACAACGAGAATGACTTTAACTGGCTAACTCAGTTAGATATTGAACATACCGAATTTAAACAGCAATGGAACAGCTCTAAATTGCTAAAAACAGCGCATGAGTTGCATTGGCATGTAAAACCACTTTTAGAGTCTAGTGAGCTAGTAATACACTTCGGCGAGACAGACAAAGAGTACATTTGTTATTGGCGTAACCACCCGTTCAAAGGCTATGTAAATTTAGAGTTCACAGAGTCTGCAACGGTAAACAATGAACGCTTAGTTATGCGTTTTAATAACCCTGATAAAGTTTGCTATTGGGGCTTACCGGGCGGCCTTGTTCGCGGTGACGATGACGTACCAACCATTGATAGCAAAATCCCCATAGAACCCCAGATTAGGAATACATACATCATGCAGCCAACAATCAATTGCGTGCGTGTTTCAGACGATTTAAAAATACTGATCAACAGCGTTAATTACTCTGTATCTCGCGGCCAATTTAGCGCAACATGCAATATTAAATTTTGCTCACGCATCGACTTTGATCGTGCCCTGGGCCAAGAGCTTAAAATCTCGCTAAATGGCTATGACTTTTATGTGATTTGTGAGCAGCCAAGCACTGGCACACGCTTTGCGAATAAAAGCTACAGCGCAAGTTGTCGCAGTCGTTTTGCCTTGCAATCTAACCCTTACGCTAGGGCTACAAACTACGCGAACCCAACCGCAAAAACCTTAGCAGGGATCATGTCTGATATTCTAGTAAATACAGGTTGGTCACTCGATAATAAAATGATTGATTATCCAATCCCAACAGGCGCGTTTACCTATACCAATTTAACCCCAGCGGCGGCACTGTTAAGCGTGGCTAAATCAGTCGGCGCAATACTCGATATTAACGACGCAACTAAAACTGTCTCAGTAGTCCCAGCATGGCCCGTAATGCCTTGGGATACAGCCAATGCAATCTGTGACGTAATACTAAATGATTCAATCATACTTGAGCACAACAGCAGTCAAACAATAAGCCAGGAACATAACGCGGTATTTGTGCGCGGTGAACAGCAAGGCGTAGCATGTAAAATCAAACGAACGGGTACACTTGGCGATCAGTTTGCCAATGATGTTGTAGACTCGATAATCACCCACAACCAAGCAGCACGTCAGCGTGGAACGTTTGAGCTGGCTAACAGCGGTAAGAAACAAAATACAACAATAAGAACCAAGCTTTTAGATGACTTACCGCCAATCCGCCCTGGTATGTTAGTGGGCATCACTTACACAGATTCAGTATTTAAAGCCACATGCGACAGCATGACAATTAACGCTAGTATCAGCGACCAAGGTGCTATCACAGTTAGCCAAACAATACAGGTGCTCAGCAATGTCTAACACATTAAACCGACTCGGCTCAGTACTCGATAAAACCCAACGCACCATAGCGAACATCGTCACAGTTAACACAAACGGCACTACGCTTGTCGAATACAGCGACAGCAGCCAGAGTGTTGTATTAGGAGATAGTATTCAAACTGGTGCGGTATATGTAGAAAATGGCAGGATTGTTGGTTCAGCACCAACATTGCCATATACAGAGATTGAAGTTTAAGTATTTGGAAAGCTGTTTAATATAGAGTAATTTCTATTTTTCGCAGTTATCGCGCGAAGCGCGGGAAATTTTCGCGCGGCGCATCATCTTATTTGGCGCCATGGTGCGCTACGCAGTAGGATGACCTACTTTTACATAACAAATGCTACACTATCATTGTGTCGGGGCGGCCTTCCGCGGGGCTCGCCTTCGAGCTGTTTCGTTTCACTACTGAGTTCGGCATGGAGTCTGGCTATTTATTAAATATCAGACAACAAAAAACCCGTCACATTTCTGTAACGGGTTTCTCTTATTTGGAGCCTGGCGATGACCTACTTTCACATAACAAATGCTACACTATCATCGGCGCTGTTTCGTTTCACTACTGAGTTCGGCATGGGGTCAGGTGGGTCCAAAACGCTATTGTCACCAAGCAAATTTGGTGTAAGTTCGATTTAATCAAACTTACTAAAATTTGGAATTTCTGATAATAAAGTCTTCAAGTATCTACTTT
>NZ_PYHV01000041.1:1502-25665 GCF_004766475.1 Pseudoalteromonas sp. KS88 | reverse complement strand
ATAAGAGACAGGTTTATTAATATTGACGACTAAGGTTTAATAATTTTTCCATATAAATTCGCATTAAAAAAACAACCATCTTTAAAAATTGCTTTTTCTAGCAAGGCTTCATGTACAAAGCCAGATTTTAATAACACTTTACTGGACGCTGCATTACCTTCAAAAACGACTGCATGTAACCTGACGATATCCGTTTTTACTTTAACCTCTTTCAAGAGCAACATTAATGCATGTGTGACGATCCCTTGCCCCCAATAGTCTTTGGCCAACCAATATCCGACTTCTGCCGATTTAGAATATTCAAACTGGCCTGCAATTGCACTAATACACCCAATAAACAGGCCATCTTTTTCAATTGCATAAATAGCACCAGCCTGACTGCCAGTTTCAATCCACCAGCTTGCATCTTCTTGCGTGTAAGGAAATGGAATTTTAGTTGAAAGATATTGCGCAACATCAGCGTCATTGAGGTACTGAACGAGTAAGGCTTGATCACCTGTTTTAAATTTTCTTAAGTTTAATATCATGTTTTCAAGTTTAAGGTTTGTTTATTTTGTTACTTTAAAATCTGAGAGCTTGTATAAAAAAAGCTTTATATTTACAACTTTAGCGCCAGTAACCTAAAGCTGATTTTTGTTACAATACGTCGCTTTTTCAAAGTCATTTATATTCATAGCGATATTTTTAATATCAGGAAACATCTCATTTAACTTAGTGACAACCGCTTTAGATAGTGCCGCTTTTTGTTCTGTAGTGCGCCCTTGCATTATGTGCGTGAATATATGAATAAATGGCTCTTGCTTATTTCCGACTAAATAGCTATCAAAGGGATTAACTCTTACCTTTATATCACTTTCAATAAATAAGTCGGTGCTATGAGCAACCTTGTGTATTGCTTTATTAATCGTCATTTCATCATGGTCGTCTAAAATAGAACTGGCACAATCAATCACAAAATGTGGCATTACAAACTCCTTTTTAGTTGTTAAAAATATAACTACTGATGGTATTTGCGTATCATCGCTATTTTTCCATCTTCGACTTCAATAACATCCATAATAGTCCGGTTATATTCTATAGGCTGCTGGTTTTGCGGGTGAATACCTTTAGCATGATGACTATAGCGAATTGCAAAACCTGAGTTATTAAAAATAAATGTGTCGAGCAATTTTGCTTCATACTCGGTGTGAGCAGCTAGATAAAATGTCATGCCTTTGCGCATACTTTCTTTACCGTCAGGTGCTCGTGTATCATCACGCTGGAATGGAATATGTTGATTACCTACATCATCACTTAATAACGTCAAAAAAGCTTCTAGCTCTTTATGTGTTGCGTTTGGTGCTTGAGTGGCTACCATTGTTGAGCAAGTGTCTCTAGCTCTTTGTTCGCAGCCGTAACACTGAGCGACGCACATATTAAAACCACAGAAAATATAATTTTTATCTTTTTCATCATGCATTCCATTGATTAAATTACAGACATCATATAAACAATAAACAATAAACAAATGAAATGTATAGCGTTATATTTTAATGATTCATTTAAAAAAGCAGATCAGTAAGGTAAAAACTACCACAAATATAGAGAAAATTAATGAAGGCTCTTACAGGCATTGAAAATTGAGAAAACGATAAGTTTAGTTTGAGGCTCAGCAGCACACACACACCCATTAAACTAAACCAAGGAGTAAAAAAGCATAATAGCTTCCATTTTATTAGCATGACGGCTAAGTCGTGCAACGCCCCACTGATTGCAAATGTTACTATCACAGCACACCATTGAGGCAAAAATGATGATACCGGCTTCATCACATAGCGTGACAAGTAGTAACTCCAAATGGGATTCCAATAGCGCCAAAATAAATAAAATGAAGACGCCCCTAAAGAGCGTTTAAGCATGTTGCTCATTGAGCCCTTCGCGCCTAAAGGCACACCAGTACGCTTTTTTACATATTGAGCAAGGGTAATATGATTAGACACATTGGCTCCTAGGCTGATTAAATAGCCAATTAACTATTGAATAAAATAACCGATCACTAACCATTTTTGATCCGACTTTTTTAAAGTAACCGTTTCTGTCGACTCAGATCTATTAGTAAAATCAGTATTAAATTGCAGTAATACATACTCACCTTTAGGTAGCTGTGGCAATGAATCAAACGTTTTACGGTTTAGTTGCTGACGGGATTTAACATCACCTAGCGGGTTACGAACCTCCCCAAGTTTTGATACCCAAAGGTCTTGGCTTACATTTTCTTTAAAAAATGCATCACTATGCTGCCAACTCAACGAGTAGTCACCACTATCTACTAAAGCTAACCACTGTGTAGCGGCTGTTTGCTCTTCATTGGCTTGCAGATTAAATGTAGCAAAAACCATAAAGACCAATAAAACACATTGTTTTTTCATCAAAATTCCTTGTTAAAAATAGTCGTTTCAGCCTACTAAAGAGCGCTTAATTTTTAAAGTATAGTTTATCAAACAGTGTCAATTTCACTCTGCTCACATCTTACTTTTCACTTTATTGGTGGCAACGCTATTAGCTGGGTCATCGGGCCAAAAATGTTTGGGGTAACGGCCTTTCATTTCTTTTTGTACTTCGCGATAACTGGTTGCCCAAAAGTGAGCTAAATCTTGAGTTAGTTGCAAAGAACGTTTACCTGGCGATAATAACTCCATTAGTAATGGCAATTTACCTTGGGCAAGTAGAGGAGAGCTTGTCATACCATACACCTCTTGCATACGCACGCTAAGCTTTGCAGGGCCATCAAGTTGATAGCTTATTTTAATATTTGAACCGCTCGGCACAGCTAAGCGCAGTGGTAATAATGCTTTCAATGCCGTTTGCTGTTGCCAATCAAAACCGTTTTGCAGTGCTTCAAAATAGTTAAACTTTTTAAGTTGATCCAGGGTTTTGATATCTTGCAGGTATACGCCGAGCCAAGTATCAGCTTGCTCAATAAGCGATTGCTCTGTAATTGGTGGAAACTGCTCAGGTAAAAGTTTATAAGCTAAACTCATGCGAATAAGTAATTGCTGGGCATCTGGTTGCTCGTTAAAAAGTGCAAAACCGTGCTTTCTAAATAAGCTAAGCCATGCTTTGGCACGCTCATTTTTATCAAGCTTTTGTTTACTGGGTTGACTGCTAAGAGTTATAGCACCGAGCTTAACTTCATCTTGATGAATAAAGCGCGCTGCTTTTTCGTCAAACTCACAGCGAGTTTGCTCAGTGAATAAATGCGGCAAATACTCCTCAAGCTCAAATGGGCTTAACGCTGTTGCTGCAAAAATCCGCCCACCTTTATGGCCGCCCATAGTTGCTATTGCTAGATATTCGTCGTTGTGCCAATAGTCGCCATTAAGTTCAGCGCCAGCGCCATTAGCAAGTAAGTATCCATTACCGCGCTTTTTGGCAATTCGATCAGGGTAAGCAAGTGCGACTAGCACGCTAAGGTATTCACTCTTTAGTTCGCTTTTTTTATCGTTTACTTTTAAACGGCTATGCCAATACTTAAGCTGTTGTTTAAATACTGGATGAGGCCGTTGTTGCATACTGTGCAGGGCAACATTAAGCTCAGCAGCGCAATTAATGCGGCTTTCTAATAAGGCGACCAAATAAATAGCTAACTGATATATGCCTGCGCATTGTTGATCTAACTGCTGCGCTTTTAATAACATGTGTGCCAAGCGAATATCAGCACCAAATGTTAGCATTTTACTGCCAAGCTCAGTCAGCTTACCCTTATCATCTAACGCTTCTAACATCTGTAGTAAGCTCAATCCTTGTTTAGCTTGCTGCTCAGTTGGTTTATCCAGCAATGTTAGTCCATTAATATCAGCGCCCCACAGCTTGGCTTCGAGCATGAGCTGACTAATATCTGAGGTGAGAATCTCTGGGCTATCATGGCTATTGCGCCGTTCAAATGTTTGCTTTGAGCCCAATCTGTAAACCACGCCAGGCTCTATTCGTCCAGCACGTCCTGCACGTTGCACTGCTGATGAACGCGAAATACTTTGCGTAGTAAGCTCTGTTACCCCGGTTTTTAAATTAAAACTGGCAGCGCGGCGTTTACCGCTATCAACAACAATGCGAATGCCTTCAATGGTCAAGCTGGTTTCAGCGACATTCGTTGTCAGTACTATTTTTCGTTTGCCCTGAACGGCTGGTGCGATAGCAGCTTGTTGCTGGCTTTTATCTTGCTCACCAAACAGGGTAAATACCTCACAATCAGCAGGTAAATCATTAAGCGCTTGTTGAACACGCACTATTTCGCGTTGCCCTGGTAAAAACACTAATACACTGCCCGCTTGCTCGCTCAGTGCTTGCTTAATTATGGCGGGTATTTCTTCAAGCCAGCGGCTTTCATCTTTTAGCGGAATATACACTTCATCAATTGGGAAGCTTCGCCCTTGCGATTGCACTACAGGGCAGTCAAAAAAAGCCACATATCGCTCGGTATCAAGTGTTGCCGACATAAGCAAAATAGTTAAATCTTCCCGCAACGCACCTTGGCTCTCAAGTGCAAAAGCCAAGGACGTATCTGCTGCAATGGAGCGTTCATGGAATTCATCAAATATCAGTAAATCAACATCACTTAGCTCAGGGTCATTTTGCAGCATGCGCGTGAGCATGCCCTCGGTCACAATCTCAAGGCGGGTATGAGCGCTTACTTTGCTTTCACCGCGCACCCGCAAGCCTACACTTTGGCCGACAGGCTCACCTTGGCAACTAGCCAAATAATTTGCAATATTACGCGCAGCTAAACGTCGTGGCTCTAACATAACAATGCGTTTAAAGTGCCCGTCACGCATTAAGTTTAGTGGTAGCCAAGTTGACTTACCTGCACCAGGGGGGGCTTGCAGCAGGGTCATCGGGTTTGATTTTAATGTATTGACAAGTTGTTGATAGATATTCTGAACGGGCAGCACGCTTTACTCACCTAAGTTGGCTTTTTAGCTAGTGTATCAAACTAAATAAAACCCGTGCTGCAAAAATTATTTGCTCTATCAAATCAGTTTACTGTTTAACCGTAGGCTAAACAGTAAACTGATCCATTAAGCTCTTCAACGCTTCTGCATCTTTTGATAAGCTATTGCTAGAGGAATTAGTATTTTCAACAAGCTCGCCATTCATCTGAATGATCCTATCCATCTCTTTTACCGCGCTATTAATTTGCGCAATACCTGATGATTGCTCGCTGCTCGCACTAGCAATATCTTGCATAAGTGATGCTAAATTTTTAATGCTTGAAACTATATCACTTAACGTCTTTCCTGACTTTGCAGCTAACTCCATTCCGTGTTGCACTTTTTCTGAACTATCATTTAATAGCCCAGCAATACTTTTTGATGCATTACCACTGCGCTGTGCCAAGTTTCTGACCTCTGCTGCAACAACGGCAAAACCACGGCCTTTTTCACCCGCTCGGGCAGCTTCAACAGCTGCATTCAATGCTAACAAATTTGTTTGAAAAGCAATTTCGTTTATTACTTCTATAATATTTGAAATTTCAGTAGAGCTATTACTTATTTCCTTCATTGCTTTAACTGTATTATTAACTAACTCCCCTCCTTCTTGCGCCTGCTGATCTGTCACTATTGCAAGCTCATTTGCCTTATGCGCATTGGTAGAGTTTACTTTTACGGTTTCTGTCATTTCCCCCATCGATGCTGTTGTTTCTTCAATTGATGCGGCCTGTGACTCTGTGCGTGTATTTAAATCATTCATCCCTGCGCGAATATTATGAGAGGAGCCTGTAATTGTTAGGGTTGTTGACGTAATTTCAGACACCATGTTTGAAAGGTTACTTACACTTGTATTTACAGAACGTTTTAACTCGTTAAATTGGCCTTCGTAATTACCTTGAATTTGTTGACTCAAGTTGCCCTCTGAGAGTGAGTGCATTACAGTAATGCATTCACCCAAAGGAGCTGATATGGCATCAAGTGTGCTGTTTATCCCCTTAACAATCGCTAAAAATTCACCATTATGATTTTGTTCATTTGCTCTAGCCTGTATATCCCCTTGGCTTGCAGCACTGGCTAAACGAGCACTGTCTTGCACCATATTCTGAATCGCTAAAATACTGGTTTCTAAACTTGTTTTAATTTGTAAAAAATCACCTTGATACTTATCACTCAAAGCTTGAGGTAACTTTCCGACGGCAATATCGTCTAAATAATGGGATGTTAGCTGTACCGGCTCAATGATCGAATCTAATGTTGAGTTTATTCCTTGGATTATCTTTTTAAAGTCACCTTGATGTTTTTCTTCATCAGCCCGCTTTGACAATAACCCTTGTGAGGCAGCATCCACTAAATAATTAGTGTCATTTATTAATTCTTTAATCGCGTTAGTTGATGTTTCAAGGCTTTGCTTAATTTCTAAAAAATCACCTTGATAACTTCCATCAATCGATGTTGGTATATTACCTTTTGCTATATGATTTAAGTAATCACGGGTTTGATCTATTGGGCTAACTATAGCATCGAGCATTCTATTGATGCCTGAAGATAAAACCAGCATAAATCCACTGTAACCTTGAGTGCTTAATCTCGACGCTAACTTACCCGCTACAGCGGCTTGGATGATTGTCTCTATTTGTGACTCAGCTTGACGCTGCTGTGTTAAATCTGTCAGTTCATATACCACTCCATTTGACTGTCCAGCGTCATCAAGTACAGGGTTGGCAATAATATTTAATATGACATGTTCAAATTCTGCTTCACAGTTAACTTGTTGTGACTCACCTTTTTGTATAGTTGGTAATTGCTCATGGCCTGCAAATAATTGCTTTATTTCTAGCGACATTAACTCTCGCGTATGACCAATAGCTCCCTGATACTGGGAAAATAATGCCTGACATTGTTGGTTAGCGTAAATAATAACGCCATCTTGGTTTGCAAGCATAACGGGAGACGTTGCATTATCAAGCGCTTGCTTTATCCTGCCGTTTTCTTGCGCTTGTGTTCGTTGATACTCCATTTTTTGGGTCAGGTCATCTTGCATTTTATTTAAGTTGTCTTGCATTGCATCTAAATTTAACAGCAACTTACCTATTTCATCCTTGCTATGTACTTTGATCTCATTTGCAAGATTTCCTTTTGCTATTTGGTCAGCAATTTTAGAGGCTGCTAAAACAGGCTTAATGATCAGCTTTTGCACATAAAAAGTGAGCAGCAATATTACAATAAAGGCTAAGACCACCAGCACAACCGTACTTTGTGTTATAAATGTTTCTTTTTTTGCAATCAGGCTGTTAGTTTTGGTGTTAACCAAGTTATCAATACTGCTATTAAGATCTGCCAACAAAGACACCGCAGCTCTATCAATGCCTTTTACTGCTCTATCTCCACCTTGTGTATTATAGTTAGCGGCTTTAAAAGCTATTAATCCCTCACGGTAAAGCTGCCCTAGTTTTTCATGTTCAACCTTAAACTCTTTTACCTGTTTAAGCATGCTAGGGGGTAAATAAGATGATTTAATAAGCTCGTTGGTAATTTTTACGACTGCTTGTTCTTTTTCTTTAAAACTCGCCAAGTACTTCTCATACTGTTGAGGGTTTTCCCCACGAATAAGAATATTTTTCCACTCTTGTACTTGAGATTTAAACTGATTTAAAACAAGGCTCACTTGCTGGCGAGAATGTAACTCTTGATTTATGAGGCTATCTAAATCTTTTGCAACACCTTGAACAACGTAAAGAGCAAACAATGCACCTACTAAAATAAAGATAAATGCACTTACAATAGTTAACATTAGCTTTGCTTTAATACTTTTCATCCACCCCAGTCCTTTGTTATTACACTTTTATGACGCTCTATAAAATGTAGTAATAAATTTAGCTTTAACAACTATTTATTTTATAAAAGCTTATTTCGGTAAAGTTATGTGTCTGAAATAATTACAGAGCACCTTGTAAGAACGATGTAATTTTAAATCTAACAAAATGATTTTTTTGAGCACAACTTGTAAGGCACTGATTTTTATACAACTTAAAATTTGGTGTAGAGCTTGCTTATTTACTAATGAAAGTAAATTCATTAACCAATATAAGGAGCTAATTATGAACAGTGATCGTATCGAAGGTAATTGGAAAGAACTTAAGGGTAAAGCGCAACAAAAGTGGGGCGACCTTACCAACGACGATTTAGACAAAATCGAAGGTAGCCGTACAGAGCTGGTTGGTAAAATCCAACAGAAATACGGTAAATCTAAAGAAGAAGCTGAGCGCGAAGTTAACGACTTTGAAAAAAGCCATTAATTCATAAATGCTTAGCAGCAAAAAACCGCCGTTTGGCGGTTTTTTATTATCTACTAAATAATGGTTACTCAACCTAAAATTATTTAGATAACGCTAATTTTACTGCCTCTTGCGCATGTATTTTAGCGGTATCATATAGAGGCACATTCGTGTGTTGCGGCTTTACCAACAACGCTATTTCTGTACACCCTAAAATGACAGCCTGAGCACCTTGGTCAAAAAGACGCTGTATAACGTGTAGGTATTGCGTTCTCGAACCATCGTTTATCTTACCTAAGCAAAGCTCCGAATAAATAACATCATGAATAACTTTTTGCTCTGCTAACTCTGGAGTAATTACTTCAATATTATGTTTATCGACTAAACGCTTTTTATAGAAGTCTTGCTCCATGGTAAATTGCGTCCCCAACAACCCTACTCGCGAAATGTTATCGCGTTTTAGTTGCTCAGCCGTGGCATCGGCAATGTGCAAAATTGGAATGCTAATATTACTAGCAATCTCATCAGCTACTTTGTGCATTGTGTTGGTACAAATTAGCAAAAAATCGGCACCACCAGCCTCTACTTACTTTGCAGCTTGGGTAAGTATATTCGCAGTCTCGGCCCAATTCCCTTGATGCTGTAATTTTTCAATTTCAGCAAAATCAACGCTAACCATACAAATTTTTGCACTGTGCAGCCCACCCAGCGAATTTTTAACGCCTTCATTTAAGGCCTTATAATAGCTGGTTGTTGACTCCCAGCTCATACCACCGAGCATGCCGATTGTTTTCATCGCTAGTTACCACTTTTAATTACAGTTTGCGCTTCACAGCAAATACAAAAATAGCTGCTCTTCACTAGATACTTAATTAGCCTTATTAACTGCACTGATCACAGCGTCAGACAATAACAACGTCTCGTCTTTATATACTTCAAGCCATCCGGGTGGTGAGGTATCACAACCAATTACCGTGACTTGTAATACGTAGCTATAGCGGCCGTTTTTAAATGTGTAGCTATGATTACCGCCACTGCCTTCAAATTCAAGCTCACCTTTTAGTAAGACTATATCTGGCTTATCACTGGTTTTTTTACCTTTACTCCATGACGTATAACGGTAGTTTCCATCACCTAAATTATCAACACGAACACGATATTTAGCCGTTTGCCAATCTAATATTGGCTTTGTAAAAGTACTAACACTTGGGTGCAGCGCTTGTTTATCGGCTGCTATTAAACGTTTCGCCAACTGCTGCTCTTTGGCTGTTTGATGATTTATCCCGATAATTTTACCGTCGGTATCAACCCAAACGATACCACTATTTAGCATAATGCCTCGCCAGCCCACTTTATCCCAATCAGTATCAACATTTGAATTGGCAACCTGTTTAATGAGCGTCTCATCAAACACTTCATCAAAACGCTCAACTAACTCCGCTTCACTTTTAATAGCAGGCAGTGGATATCGTCTTTTTAGTGGGTAACGTATAAGCGCAGCAATAGCCGCTCTATCATCAGCTTTAAACGCTGTAATAATAGGGGAAATATTTTGATGATATTGCTGCTCAAGCGCAAAACTATTCGCACTGAATAAAAAGGCCAAGCTCAAGATAATATAATGAGGGAGCTTCATGTGTGGTCCTTTAAAATTATCTATAAACTTAAATAACCAACTTCAGAACATCCCTTTTTGTTCGGGTGCTTCTTTGTGGTCTTTAACTTTTGTAATAAGCTTTTCGATTTTCAAACCTTGAGGTGTTTTAGTCTGAATTATTTCCATTTCAACGATTAACAAATCCCCTTTTCCAAACCTTTCCCCCTTGTCTACAGATTCAATAAACACCCTATCAATAATTTCAGCATAAAAACTAGACTGCCCATCATTAAGCTTCCATTTATTTCCATCTTTAAAAGATGGCGATTCTATTGTTAAGCCTGTTGTAATTGTATTTTTTGATAAAGGTAAATCGAAATCTAATGGCTTAAAGAATTCTGCATCATTAGCTGAAGCTTTAGTTTGAATATCAAACTTTGAAGACTTCAATTTAACTTCACTCAACCCTTTAACCAAAGGTTCTCTAATGAAAGTATCTAATGAATTAGCAGCTTTAGGATCGGAAAGAACATTTAAAGTTTGGATATGAAATACCTGAGTCTGCCCATTTGAGTTTTCTATATTGACCGTATTCACATTACTATTTGGCGTACACTGTTTAGGTTGCTTTCCAGCTAAATAAATACACAATTTAATTGAGTCTGTTGCAAGAGTAATAAGATCTTTGGGCGAACTCGTACAAAATAATGCTCCCGAGGTCAAACCAACGACCTGCAATAAGAAGTCAATGTCAAATGACAGCCCTCTAAAGCCAGATACATCCAAATTGAGTGATGCATCTTTACCATAAGCTTCTGTAGTTACGACATTCATAAACTCATCTAAAGCTAAGATGTAACGAGCCACATCTTTCGCTTTTAGTTGCCCTTTTTCTACTACCGTACCGTAATATTCAAGAGATAACTGATCTTCCGTAATTGTCTGCACTGATACTCCTCAATAGAACTTAACTGAAAGCTTAATAGTCAATTTATTCTATCTAAACTACTCACAATTTAACCGCTTAATAATTGCATCTAACATCTAGTATGTAAACAATTGAGTTATCGCTATTTTCCGTAACAATTAAAACATAGAAAGCCATCAACGAAAAAAACGAGCCTAATTTGGCTCGTTTTTTACTTACAACTTATCACTTAAAGCCTACAGCTTCACTTACTCCGGTTCATACCCCAAGTTAGGTGATAGCCAACGCTCGGCTTCCTCAAGCGTCATATTGGTTCGTTTGGCGTAGTCTTCAACCTGATCTTTTTGTACTGCCGCTACCGCGTAGTATTTAGCCTCTGGATGAGAGAAGTACCAACCTGATACTGCGGCACCTGGCCACATGGCGTATGAGCTGGTGAGCTGCATGCCAATGCGCTTTTCGGTGTCGAGCAACTGCCAGATTTTCTTTTTCTCTGTGTGCTCAGGGCACGCTGGGTAACCAGGTGCTGGGCGAATACCTTGGTAGTTTTCACGAATAAGCTCATCGTTTGATAAGTTTTCATCCGGTGCAAAACCCCAATACTCTTTACGCACTTGCTCGTGCAAATATTCTGCAAACGCTTCAGCGAGTCTATCGGCTACCGCTTTGACCATAATTTTATTATAGTCATCTTGTTTAGCATCAAATGCTTCAGCAAGGTCGTCCTCTTCAAGTCCACCAGTAACCGCAAACGCACCAAAGTAGTCAGGTGTGCCTTTTGGCGCGATGTAATCCGCTAAGCAATAATTTGCAAAGTCAGTTTTTTCGGTTTGCTGACGTAAATGGCACGACGTGGTTAATACCTCAGAGCGGCTTTCGTCTGTGTATATTTCAATGTCATCCCCCACACGGTTAGCAGGGAATAAACCAATCACCCCAAGCGGCTGCAAAGTGCCTGATTGCTCAAGCTCATCGAGCATCTCGTTGGCGTCTTTAAATAAGCTTTGCGCTTGCTCACCGACGACTTCATCAGTCATTATCCGTGGGTATTTCCCCGCGATTGACCACGTCATAAAATATGGCGTCCAGTCGATGTATTGTCGCAAAGTGGCAATAGAGACATTCTTAAACTCAGTCACACCGAGTTTTTTCGGCACCGGTGGCGTGTAGTTATCCCAATCAAGTTGGGCTGCGTTATCACGAGCGCGTTGAATAGTCACCGGTTTTGAGCGCGGCTTTTTACGCGCTTGTTGCTCGCGTACTTTTACATATTCAGCTTTGGTTTTTTCTAAAAAGGCAGGCTTTAACTCTTTTGATAATAAGTTTGAAACCACACCTACGGCGCGGCTGGCGTTATTTACGTACACTACACCTTTGTCGTATTGCGGCTCAATTTTAACCGCAGTATGCGCTTTAGACGTCGTCGCGCCACCAATCAATAACGGCAGTTCAAAACCACGGCGTGTCATTTCTTTAGCAACATGCACCATTTCATCAAGTGACGGCGTAATTAGGCCTGATAGACCAATAATATCGGCTTTTTCATCAATGGCTGTTTGCAGTATTTTCTCAGCCGGTACCATTACACCTAAATCAATCACTTCGTAGTTATTACATTGCAGCACCACACCAACAATGTTTTTACCAATGTCGTGTACGTCACCTTTAACAGTGGCCATTACGACTTTACCGTTAGTGGCGCCTTCTTCTTTTTCAGCTTCAATGAATGGGTCAAGGTAGGCCACGGCACGCTTCATTACTCGCGCTGATTTTACCACTTGAGGTAAAAACATTTTACCCGCGCCAAATAAGTCACCTACCACGTTCATGCCATCCATTAATGGCCCTTCAATGACGTGAATGGGTTTATCAGCACCCGCGCGGCATTCTTCGGTATCTTCGTCTATGTATTCTGTAATACCTTTCACAAGCGCATGTTCAAGGCGCTTTTCAACAGGCCACGTACGCCACTCTAAATCTTCAACTCGCTCAGCTTGCGCCATACCTGAAAACTTAGGTGCAAGCTCTACTAAGCGCTCACCCGCACCTGAGTCGGTATTTAAAATTACATCTTCAACGGCTTTACGTAGCTCTTCTGGAATATCGTCATAAACAGCTAATTGCCCTGCGTTTACAATACCCATATCCATGCCTGCTTTTATGGCATGGTACAAAAACACCGAGTGAATTGCTTCACGCACTGGGTTATTACCACGGAACGAGAACGATACGTTTGATACCCCACCCGACACTTTACAATGGGGTAAGTTTTGCTTGATGCGACGCGTGCCTTCAATAAACTCGACCGCGTAGTTATCATGCTCTTCGATACCCGTAGCAACGGCAAAAATATTTGGGTCAAAAATAATGTCTTCTGGCAGGAAGCCTATTTCGTCGACCAAAATTCGGTAGCTGCGCTCGCAAATTTCATACTTGCGATCTGCGGTGTCGGCCTGGCCATCAGTATCAAACGCCATTACCACGGCAGCAGCACCAAAGCGCTTAATAATTTTAGCTTGGCGAATAAATGGCTCTTCGCCTTCTTTTAGTGAGATTGAGTTAACAATCGCCTTGCCTTGAATACACTTTAAGCCCGCTTCGATCACTTCCCACTTAGAGGAATCAACCATAATAGGTACTTTCGAAATATCAGGCTCTGAGGCAATTAAGTTTAAAAACTTTACCATTGCGGCTTTTGAGTCCAACATGGCTTCGTCCATGTTGATATCAATTACTTGCGCGCCATTTTCAACTTGTTCACGGGCTACATTAAGGGCGGTTTCATAATCTTCTTCCATGATCAAACGCTTGAACATGGCTGAGCCGGTTACATTGGTACGCTCACCGACGTTAGTAAATACTGCTATTTGTTGTGTCATGTCGGTTTCCCTAATTTAAATTACACGCTTCAAGGCCAGATAAGCGCATGCGCACTTCAAGCTCAGGTAATTGGCGAGGATTAACCGCTTCAAGACCTTTAGCAAATGCTTTAATATGAGCAGGCGTTGTGCCGCAGCAACCGCCAACAATATTTATAAAGCCTGACTTACCCCAATCAATGATTTCTTCTGCCATTTCAGGTGCTTCTAAGTCGTATTCACCAAACTCATTAGGTAAGCCTGCGTTAGGGTGAACAGAGACAAAAGTTTCACACACTCGTGATAATTCTTCCACATATTGGCGCAATAAATCTGGGCCAAGAGCACAATTTAAACCAATTGAAATAGGCTTAATATGGCGGATTGAATTATAAAACGCTTCGGTGGTTTGCCCTGAAAGTGTACGGCCTGACGCATCAGTTATCGTGCCTGAGATCATTACTGGTAACTTACGCCCTGCCTGCTCAAACGCTTCTTCAACAGCGAACGACGCCGCTTTAGCGTTTAAGGTATCAAAAATAGTCTCAATTAAAATTAAATCAGCGCCGCCTTCCATTAACGCAAGGGTCGATTCAACATAGGCGGTGACTAATTTATCAAATGTCACGTTGCGATAACCTGGGTCATTTACATCTGGTGAGATTGAGCAAGTTTTTGAGGTTGGCCCAAGCACCCCTGCCACATAACGTGGTTTTTCAGGGTTTATAGCAGTGAACTCATCACAAATGCTGCGTGCTAACTTGGCCGACTCTAAGTTTACTTCACGGCTAATGCTTGCCATGTCGTAATCTTCCATAGAGATAGTGGTTGAGTTAAACGTGTTAGTTTCGATAATATCGGCACCGGCATTTAAAAAGCCACGGTGAATATCAGCAATTATTTTAGGCTGAGTCAGGCTTAACAAGTCGTTATTGCCTTTAATTAATACATGCCAGTCTTTAAAACGTTCACCACGGTAATCTTGCTCTTCTAATTTATGCTCTTGGATCATGGTGCCCATAGCGCCGTCGAGGATTAAAATTCGCTGTTTTAGCGCCTCGGTTAGTTCTGCATGTTTATTCACTGTATTACTCGGCATAGTTGTTAGTCCTTACTGCTTGGCTAACGAGATTAATATCATAAGGTGTGGTTTGATATACATAATAATTTAACCAATTCGAAAAAAGCAAAAAGGCATGGCTTTGCCAGGTTTTCGACGGCTCGTTATCTGGATTGTTATCTGGAAAGTAGTTCTCAGGAATTACCGCGTCAGGCCCTTTTGCAAGGTCGCGTTGGTATTCACCTTTTAATGTGTCGGCATCGTATTCTGGGTGGCCGGTTATGTATACTTGGCTGCCTGACTTATTCTTAAGTAAGTAAGCACCGACTCGCTCCGAACCCGCCAGCACAACTAAATCATCACAAGCATTTATCTTTTCAATATCAATATGGCCAAAACGAGAATGTGGCACTACAAAAGTATCATCAAAACCACGAGTAAGCGCGGCGTGTTCAAAGTAACAATGGTGAGTAAATACACCGCTGAGTTTATTCGGTTTTAACTCGCGTTTTAACCCGTAGTGATGAAATAACCCTGCATGCGCCGCCCAACACGAAAACAAAGTTGATGTAACATGTTGCTCAGCCCAATCGAGAATCACTTTAAGTTCATCCCAATAGGCAACGTCGTCGTATTCTAAATGCGCCAGCGGTGCACCGGTTACCAACATAGCATCGTAGTTGTTGTCTTTTACTTCTGAAAAATAACGGTAAAAGGTGTCTAAATGTTGCTCAGAGTTACTGCTACTACGGTGAGTGTCTAAGCGTAAAAGCTCAACATTCACTTGCAAAGGGGAATTTGCCAGTAAGCGAATAAACTGAACTTCAGTTTCTACTTTATTCGGCATTAAGTTTAAGATAGCCAGTCGCATCGGGCGAATTTCTTGCGTTTTCGCACGGGTTTTTGGCATTACAAAGACGTTTTCTTGACGTAGCTTTGCAATGGCAGGCAATTCATCCTTTACTGTAATAGGCATTCATTCACTCCACGCATCATTTTAACCAATGGTTAATTATGAACGGTTAGCAGTAAATTTCAACCTCTAGATGTATAGATGTCTAAATGAATTTTATTTAAGTCGGTTTTACCCTGAGTAATAGGTCACGTTAAACCACTATTAAGGTATACCGTGACCTTCATGAACAAAGTTACACTTTTAGCGACTTATTGGCTTTTACCCACTAAAATCAAGTTTTGCTGGGGCGGTATTAAGTAGTCAGCACCGTTTGCAGTGATGACTGCCATTTCCTCAACGGAGATGGTTTTAAAAGTATCGCTACTTAAACGCCAGCTGAAAAAACCATCAAAGGCAAACACCATTCCCTCTTTAAGCTTACGCTGAGATGCGGGCCTTACTTGTGCACTTCGAGATCCCCCCAAGTTAGGGCCCGTGTCATGTGCAACATATCCTACAGGATGACCTGTACTCCAAGGCACTGGTTCTGAATTGTATTTATTCATTAATACGGTTTGCGCATCATCGACCTCAATTCCCTTTACACCTGGTTTCATTGCGTTAAAAGCAGCAAAACCACTGTCTCGTGCGTTCACCCAGTATTGTTGAATATTGGCGGGCGCAGCCGTTTCGCCTTCCCTAAGTACGTATGCAAAGCGTTGGATATCGCTTACCCATTTATTATGAAGTTTTACACCAAAATCAATTTGTATGACATCACCAGGCATAATCACTTTATCGGTAGAATGAGAGTGGCCTCGGTCAGGGCCTGAATTTACATTCGGGTTTTGGTCTGCAGCCCAAGCATCCGTGACCCCATGAGCTTTCATTTTCATTTTTAAAAATTTAGCCACTTCTGCATCGGTCGTTTTACCAGGAACAATAATGCTATATGCTTCTAGTTGCCACTTTGCTGAAAGCATCGCAGCTTCTTTCATTATTTCAACTTCAGCCGGTAACTTGATTGATAGCCATTGATAAACCACCTCTTCAGATGATATTAACTTCTCAGCCTGCTCAGCACTTAATAAACTAGTCAGTTGCTTATATTGCGAGTGCGATAGCCCATCGGCCTGTGCATTAAGATCGGATACATTTATTGCAATTCGGCGAAATGATTGCGTGTTTATAAACTCAGCGGCGTATTTTAATGCGGACACACTGCGAGGTACCGATATAACCTTTTCGTGTATATCAAGCTCATCAAGTGCCTTTGCTTCGCTTGAAGGAGAGTAAGCAACAGAATGAAACTCTCCTTTATTAAAATAGAATAAATAAGCTGCTGGTGAACCCGCGTTTTCACAACCTATATGATCCGCCAGTGGATCATTATTATTCTCTCTACATACGATAAGCCAAGCATCTACATCAGCCGCTTTTAAGGCATTTGGAAGCAGTTGGTTAATACGTTGTTTTCTTATTTCAGGCCAGGGTGAATCAACTGCCTGCGCATTTGGGGTTATTACGCTCAGTATAAATAAAGCGACCGTTACGATTAGTGTGTGTATTGTCATATTTTTTCTTATTTTGTTGTGGTTTAAATACGTTAGCACACGCAGATAAAACTATACATTTAACAAGATAAAACGATAAACATATATTCAACGCCCCATTCGTTGACTGTTTCACCCCTCAACAACTACAATACAACATTGAAATTTTTATTATTATTTGAAGGCTTTCCTCCATGGTTTTACCTGATAAGTTTATTTTCTCGATGAGTCGAGTATCTAAGGTTGTGCCACCAAAGCGCACTATCTTAAAAGATATCTCATTACATTTTTTCCCTGGCGCAAAAATTGGTGTACTTGGCTTAAACGGCTCAGGTAAATCAAGCTTGCTGCGCATTATGGCTGGTGTTGATCAAGAGTTTGAAGGTGAAGCACACCCTCAGCCTGGTATTAAAATTGGTTACTTACCGCAAGAGCCGGTACTCGATGAAAGCAAAACCGTGCGCGAAACCGTTGAAGAAGCGGTCAGTGAAGTTAAAAACGCATTAAGTCGTCTTGATGAAGTGTATAACGAATACGCGATGGAAGACGCTGACTTCGACGCGCTAGCCAAAGAGCAAGGCCAACTAGAGGCCATTATTCAAGCCCATGACGGCCACAATATTGACAACGTATTAGAGCGCGCCGCTGATGCGCTACGTTTGCCGCCTTGGGATGCTAAAGTTGAAGTGTTATCAGGTGGTGAGCGTCGTCGTATCGCGATTTGTCGTTTATTACTTGAAAAGCCAGACATGCTTATTCTCGATGAGCCAACTAACCACTTAGATGCTGAATCAGTTGCCTGGCTTGAGCGATTCTTACATGATTACGAAGGCACCGTTGTGGCGGTAACGCATGACCGTTACTTCCTAGATAACGTAGCAGGTTGGATTTTAGAGCTAGACCGTGGTGAAGGTATTCCGTGGGAAGGTAACTACTCTTCTTGGCTTGAACAAAAAGATGCGCGCCTGCAGCAAGAGCAAAAATCTGAAAAAGCCCGCCAAAAATCAATTGCTCAAGAGCTTGAGTGGGTACGTTCAAACCCGAAAGGTCGTCAAGCTAAGTCTAAAGCGCGTATGGCGCAGTTTAGCGAGTTACAACACTCTGACTACCAAAAGCGTAACGAAACCAACGAGCTATTCATTCCACCTGGCCCGCGTTTAGGCGACCAAGTAATTGAAGTTAAAAACTTGAAGAAGAGCTTTGGCGATCGCGTATTAATCGATGACTTAAACTTCACCATGCCAAAAGGTGCCATTGTTGGCATTATCGGTGCCAATGGTGCGGGTAAATCAACCCTGTTTAAAATGCTAAGCGGTGAAGAAAAGCCAGATAGCGGCGATATCACCATTGGTGAAACAGTTGAGCTTGCAACCGTTGATCAGTTCCGTGGCAACATGGACGACAGCAATACGGTTTTCCAAGAAATCGCTGATGGCCAAGATGTGCTTAAAATTGGCAACTTTGAATTCCCAAGCCGTGCTTACGTAGGCCGCTTTAACTTTAAAGGTAATGACCAACAAAAGTTTGTTAAGGACCTATCAGGTGGTGAGCGTAACCGTTTACACCTAGCCAAGCTATTAAAAGCAGGCGGCAATGTCATCTTACTGGATGAGCCAACCAATGACTTGGACGTTGAAACATTACGTGCGCTTGAAAATGCAATTTTAGAGTTCCCGGGTAATGTTATGTGTATCTCGCATGACCGTTGGTTCTTAGACCGTATTGCAACGCATATTCTTGATTACCGTGATGAAGGTCAAATTAACTTCTTTGATGGTAACTACACAGAGTATGAAGAGTGGCTTAAAAAGACACTAGGTGCAGCAGCAGCGCAACCTAAACGTATTAAGTATAAAAAGATTGGCTAGGTTCTAAACATATTTTAAGCCCTGCATTTATGCGGGGCTTTTTATTTTAAATGAACAAATCGCACTCTCAATTAGTAGATTATTGGCTATAATATTAACTCCCACATTAATTAATGGGTCATAATAGTTATGAATAATCGTCGCAAATATACTCGCGTGTTGTTTTCTACCCCCGCAACACTATTATTAAACGAGCAAAGTTATAACTGTGAACTGCTTGATGTATCGCTAAATGGTGTATTGATCAGCCATCCCAGTGGCTTAAAGGCAGATAAACATCAGTCGGCAGAACTTAACTTTACCCTACCTGATAGCCAGGTAAGCATTGCCATGGCTGTTGAGATTAGCCATGTTGAGCCTCTTCATATCGGGTTGCATTGTACGCATATAGGTATAGACAGTATCACGCACCTTAAGCGTTTGGTTGAGCTTAACCTCGGAGATGATACACTGCTTCATCGGGAACTTGGCATGCTGATACACACACCACAATAGACTAAACAAAGGAAGTTGATTACCATAGTGCAAACTGTGCATTATGGCGAATTATGACTTTAAATCCACACTTACCTTTGGTCTATCATCCTAATTACTCATTTAACTTTGACCCTAAACACCGCTTTGTAATGAGCAAGTTTGCGAATTTATACCAACACGTTAAAGAGTTAGGGTTAATAAATAGTAATTTAATTCAACCGAGACTGGGCAATCCAGATGATCTTGAATTAGTGCACTGTGCTAATTACTTAGACGACTTATGGCATAATAAGCTCGATGAAAAAGCCCTCAGACGCATTGGCCTACCTTGGTCGGAACCGCTCATAGCGCGTACATTTACCGCACCACTTGGCACTCTTGAAACAGCACGCCTTGCCCTTCAACACGGCTTAGCCTGCCACTTAGCTGGGGGCACTCATCACGCGCACACAGATTTTGGCTCCGGTTATTGTATGGTTAACGACTTGGCATTTACTGCACAAACCTTAATACAAAACAAAGAAGTGACCAATATACTTATTTTTGATCTCGATGTTCACCAAGGTGACGGTACGGCTGCAATGCTTACCCATCAACCTTACGCATACACCTGTTCAATTCACTGTGAAAAAAACTTCCCCTTTAGAAAATCGCCGAGTGATTTAGACATTGGGCTCGCCAATAATATGCAAGATGATGAATACTTAGGTGTTGTTGATGACACACTACAATTTTTATTAAAAGAGCTTACTCCTGATCTTGTGCTTTATGATGCAGGTGTTGATGTTTGGCAAGAAGATGGTTTAGGTAAACTCGATATAACCTGGCAAGGCATTGAAAAGCGGGATAACTTGGTTATAAAGCGCTGTATTGAGCATAATACACCAGTGGCAACCGTGATCGGCGGTGGCTACGACAGAGATCATATGCGCCTAGCTAAACGACATGCCATTGTTATAGAGCAAGCTGCACGTTTTTAATAGTGGTAGTACAAATTTAAGCTACACTTTAAGCTTATAAATTAATTGAGGTTATTATGCGGTTATTATTTTTTATGTTGCTGCTAGGGCTAACGACTACAGCGTATTGCGAAGAAGAAGCAAAAGAATTACCACCAATAAACCCAGCATATAATGCTGAGCATGCCATGGCACTGGTGAATCAAGGTTCACGCATCTTTGCTGTAAGCTTACCGACTTACAAGCAACCACATGACGTACAAGTAGTGTATAAAATTGATAACCCTGACGTTGCTTTTTTAAATGTTGTAAGAGGCGCTGAGCTCATTACCATTAAACCTAAACCATTTAATATTCAACGCTTAATGCGTGGTGAAGAGATAACAATAACTGCTGATGTGTATAACGGCGATTACCGCCGCGATGGCTCCTTGGTATATGAAAATCGCACCATCGAAATGAGCAAACTACTTTATGCCCGTGAATTAGATGATTTAGCTGAGTCATCGCAATGGCAAGAATATGATTTAATTACCTTAAAAGAAAATGAGCGTATTTATATTCATAAAATAAGTCAGGCCCCGAGCTATAATCACCTTATTTTTGTTGATCTAGCCAACGCATGCTTACAGAAGTTTCGCACTTCCAAACGTGTACCAAAAGAAAGCGAACTCACGTATAAATTTATCAATTGCGGCACTTTAAAACCACTGTATTTTGATAGTGAAGATTTAAAGTAAAGTCAGATATGATTATTTTGATAGATACAGTGTTTTAATAATTACTGCTAAACCCTGTTGCATTTTTTCACTCGACTGCCCAGCAAAGCCTAGTCGAATGTAACTTTGCTTATCAGGTTTTAAACTGCGTACTCCATCTTTAAAATAAAACTCAGGCTCAGTTTGTACGTAAACACCGAGCTGCGCCAGGGCTTTTTTTAAATGCTCAACGGGTCGATTAAAATTAACCCACATCGCCATACCACCATCGGGTTTTATATACTCGATTGGATACCCTTTTGCTTGAAGCGCTGTTAAACAGCTATCCATATCTTCATAGCGCTGTTTATAGAGCTTTGTCATACGCTTTAAATGGCGCTCAAAGCCACCCTCTTTCATCCACTGCGCCACAGCTAATTGCATGACCACATCATTTTTATGGTTCATCAGCTGCTTCCAGACGGTTAATTGCGCAATTACTTCAGGCGCGGCACAAATATAGCCAATACGCGCTGCTGAAAACATGATTTTTGAAAACGTTGAGAGGTAAATCACAATACCAGCAGGGTCGTCGGCAGCCATGGGTTGCAAAGGCTGACACCGATAATGAAATTCATGGTCGTAATCATCTTCAATGATCATCACGTTATGGCTATAGCATAACTGATAAATTTGTAAGCGCCGTGTAGGCGATAAAGTCACTGTGGTCGGATACTGATGTAGCGGTGTTAAATACAGTAATTTAATGGGATAACATTCAAGCTGAGCTTTTAGGTCATCAACACACAACCCTTCATCATCTTGTTTTATATCTATAAGCTGCGCGCCACATGCAGCAAATGCTTTCCTAGCAGGTGGGTAACCTAACGTTTCACAGGCAACAAAGTCACCTTTACCAACAAACGCTTTTGCTATTAAAAATAGGGCCTCTTGCGAACCATTACAAATTAATAAATCAGCGGGTTTTAAGTTACGTGCTTTATGCAAATAATGTTCTATCTGTAGTTTAAGCTCAGCAACGCCACTGATATCACCATAATGAAGTTTCGTCACATCTAAATAGTTAAATATCTGGCTCATAGCGCGTTTAAACTCTTTGTGTGGAAAACAAGCTAAATCAGGTAACCCCCCAGCAAAGTTGAAACGATACTGGTTTAGTTCCATTGTTTGTGGTGTTTTCAATTGCTGCGAGAACTGATAAGGCTTAGCAACCAACTTTGGTGTACCGCGCGAGTTAACACTGCTTTCAATAGGTAACGATTCGGTTACGCAATACCCTGAACGCTGAAACGATACCAACCACCCCTCAGCAACTAATAACTGCAATGCGTTCATAATGGTATGGCGATTTAATTGGTATGTCTGTGCCATTACTCTCGCCGAGCTTAACTTTGTGCCGGGTGCCAAGTTGCCTTTAATGATTGCTGCGCGAATGGACTGCGCAAGTTGTAAGTATTTAGCTTTACTTGTGTCATCGAACTGAATATCTAAAGGGTGCATGTGCCACTCAACTGGTATAGAAGAAAAGTAATATCTGGTTGTTTATAGATAACCAAAGAAAGGTAGCTTATGCAATAGTTTGATAATGATTATAAGGACACACATGTTTACTCTAAAAAGCCAGCAAACAGATAAGTTGCTGTTAGCACCATTAGAAGATAAGCACCTTGGTGGTTTATACCAAGCAGGGCAATACACAAAAATATGGCGTTGGGTGTTAATGAACTACACCGAAACACAGCAAACACTTAATGACTGGTTTATTAATACAGCGCAATTTGATGCCGAGCAACAAATTGTATTTGCCATTATTGATAAGGCTAGTGAGCAAGTACTTGGCACTACCCGTTTATTTAGGTTAGATAAACATAATCGCAGCGCTGAAATTGGCCATACTTTTATAGGCACCCCTTGGCAACGCAGCTTTGTGAATACCCACGCTAAATACCTATTATTACGTTATGCATTTGATGAGTTAGACCTAGTGCGTATTAGCTTTAATACCCATGAAAAAAATCAAAAGTCTCGTAACGCCATTACACGCCTAGGTGCTCGTTTTGAAGGAATTGCTTATAAAGATAGGTTACTTGCTGATGGCTCATACCGTAACACTGCCAAATTTAGCATCATTGATCAGCAGTGGGCGACCATAAAGTTACAGTTAGAAGGAAAGCTATAATGTATCCAGCAAACCATTTCTGCCAAGACGATCACCAGCAACAGCTTGCTTTAATCAAGGAATATCCTCTGGCAACGATTTTACTGCCACGATCTGAGAGTAAATTAAACGATGTATGTCAAATACCTTTATTGTTTGATAGCTCCCAACAACTTTTTATAGGTCACGCAGCAATCTATAACCCGCTATCAGCACTTAATAAGCAAGAGGTCGGCTTAGTGTTTAACAGTGAAAACTGTTATTTGCCCCCTTCCTATTCTAATAACAAAACTTTACCTAGTTGGCTTTATGCTCGCGTTGAAGTGACAGCCGAAGTGAACATAGTCACCTCACTTAGTAAGCAAAAGCAAATAATGACATTATTAACGGATCACTTTGAACAACATTTTAATGCACCAGTGCAAGATAACTGGCAAATATCACAGCTTTCAGAAAAGAGTTTACGTGGTATGTTTAAGCAGCTAGCTTTTATAGAATTAAAACCTATTACTTGGCATGGCAATTTCAAGCTTAGTCAGAATAAACCTGATGAAATAAGACAGTTAATTAGCACTAATTTGCTAAAGGCTGGGCAAGCTAGTGTTGCAAAATTACTCGGGGCTTATTCACAAAGAAAACCGAAGGGGCATATATAAAAACAGCCCAAGCTTTAAAAAAAGCTTGAGCCACCTTTGACAACATCTTCACACACAATTATAAAGATTCGGTTTAAAGTGCAATCTGGACACTTTTAAATTCATTGATGAAACTTAGTTCATCTAATTGCATGGCGGTTAAAATAAAAAGCAACTCAAGCCAAGTTAATCGTTAACTTGAGTCGTCTTTTTG
>NZ_PYHV01000041.1:0-1385 GCF_004766475.1 Pseudoalteromonas sp. KS88 | reverse complement strand
TAAAGATTCGGTTTTAAGTGAAATCTGGACACTTTTAAATTCATTGATGAAACTTAGTTCATCTAACTGCGTGGCGGTTAAAATAAAAAGCAACTCAAGCCAAGTTAATCCTTAACTTGAGTCGTCTTTTTGACAACATCTTCACACACAATTATAAAGATTCGATACTAAATTTATTCATAAACATGTCGAAACTCATTACCGAACTTTTGGTTTTAAGTTGCAATAACATCTTCTGTTCATCGCCATACTTGTTACGTACAAATTTAGAGTAAAAGCTCTCATCTGACAACTGATAAAATTAAATCCAATAGATGAAAAAAATTAACTCATCCACAGCTAAATATAAATTGATTCTTAACAAATAGGGTTAATGTAAAAATTCATTATTTAAACACTCCGTGTTTACCAAAGACTCAATAACTTGAGGAACTGAAACTATCAAAATCTAATCGCTATACATAAGAGTTTTGTGAACGCGCAATTGGGCTTGTTATTTCACAACAGCATGAATCCCCCTTTTCAGGGGTGCACTTTTAACTGTTTCAGATTAGCTGGGGTGTACTAGAAAAACACTCAGAACATAGTTTAGGAAATCTCTAGCTCAACGGTCTAATCTATGATCTTACATTCAATCAGCTGAAGAGCGAGCTGCTGCTTTAAACTTTTAAAAATAAAAAAACTCAAAGCGAACGGATTATATTGTGAACAAGCTGCAGCTTATTTCGCCCAAGTGGAGCTCGGTCGCGAATAGTGATAAGCGCAGCTTTGTATTAGCTGTTCGATATAGTCATTGTTATAAGCATTAAGAGCTGCTAGGCAATGCTATTTCATACGTATTGAACTTAATTGATAAAATCTTAGGGCTAGAATGTATTTCGCATAAACATTGCTCGCTTTAGTGTATTTTATCAAGGGAATGGTAAACCGGATCACTTAATTAACTGTGCAGCTGAGAGCACAAAACACAAAAAAGCCCGGCTCTTTCGAGTCGGGCTTTCTTTAATTTGAATCCTGGCAATGACCTACTTTCACATAACAAATGCTACACTATCATCGGCGCTGTTTCGTTTCACTACTGAGTTCGGCATGGGGTCAGGTGGGTCCAAAACGCTATTGTCACCAAGAAAATTCTTTTCAATTTTCTTATTATTAATTTTTAAGGTTAAAGTTCTTCAACTTAATTTGGAGCCTGGCGATGACCTACTTTCACATAACAAATGCTACACTATCATCGGCGCTGTTTCGTTTCACTACTGAGTTCGGCATGGGGTCAGGTGGGTCCAAAACGCTATTGTCACCAAGCAAATTTGGTGTAAGTTCGATTTAATCAAACTTACTAAAATTTGGAATTTCTGATAATAAAGTCTTCAAGTATCTACTTT
>NZ_PYHV01000040.1:0-1636 GCF_004766475.1 Pseudoalteromonas sp. KS88 | reverse complement strand
CCTCGAGGCTATCACCTTCGTCAACATCACTGTCATTACCCAGCACGTTCACTTCAAACTGCCCTTCTTCTTGCAGTTGCGCGGTATTATCAAGCGCCACTGGCGCATCATTAATCGCATTGATTGTAAGCGTCACTTTGGCCGCTTCTGAAGCCAATCCTTCACTGTCTTTAACCGTATAAGTAAAGCTGTAAACTCCGTTGATGTTTGTCTTCGGTGTAATGGCTAAACTGCCATCTAAATTAACACTCACACTGGCAAAGCTGTATTCTCCCACGCCGTCGCCTTTATCTTCTAACAATACATTCGCGCCATTGAATCCTTGGTCTTCAACGTCTGAATCGTTCGTTAAAATGGCAATACTTGTCGCAGTATCTTCGTCTGTGGTCACTGCATCATCAACCACTATTGGGCGGTCATTCACTGCGCCTATATTAATCGTTACCGTTGCGGTGTTAGAGACTAACCCTTCACTGTCTGCAATGGTGTAGGTAAAGGTGTCTTGTCCAACTTCGTTACTATTAGGTGTATAAACAAAGGTACCTGCGGTTTCATCAATACTTACTTGCCCTTTGCTTGGTGAGCGCACCACAGCGATTGCACCAGTTGGTATAACATCTTCCACATCGGTTGCTTGCGATCTTAGCGCAGTGACATCAGACGCTGTATCTTCTAATGTATTAACTTCTATAGCAGCTGCAACGGGTACATCGTTGACTGGCGTAATATCAATGTTCACTGTTGCAGTATTTGATGTATTTCCTGCAGCATCTTTAACTGTGTACGTAAAGCTATCAGTACCTGTCTCGTTTTGTGCCGGGGTATACGTCGCGACACCATTGGTAATGCTAACATTACCTTTAGTAGGCGCCACTAACACGGCAGCTGAAGCAACGACCATATCACCTTCAGCATCGGTGTCATTATCCGTCAGGCTAAATGTTACCCCAGTGTCTTCAGTGGTTTGCACTGTATCATCTTGTGCAATTGGTGCGTCAGCTATAGCATTAATAGTCAGTGTTGCAGTATATAGTGGTGACAATTCACCTAAGCTATCTTTAACTTGATAGGTAAAGCTATCAGAGTTATCTTCCCCGCCATTATGCGCGTAACTAAAGCTACCATCCGCTTGTGCTGATAGTTCACCAAATTGCGGCTGACTGACAATAACTAAAGATAAGCTGTCTCCGCTATCAATGTCGTCATCAGTCGCGTTACTTAATAAACCGTTGGCACTTGTCACCGTTAATGTTTGTGCTTCATCCAATGTAAATGCTGTGTTTTGTCCTACCGGCGCATCATTGGTGTTCGTTACCTCAATTGCAAAGGCTGGTAAGCTGACACTCACAGTACCATCCGATGCACTTATTATTATCCCTTGCTGTATGCCAACATGTTCATCTGTTGGTGTGCCGCTAACTGCCCCCGTATTAACATCAAAATTGAGCCAGTTTGGCTTATTACTAATAGAGAACACAAATACATTGTTATCAACATCAGTGATTGCCGGCGTGAATGAATAGGAGCTGTCTTCTGCTATGGTTGTACTCGGTGACCCCGATATCACAGGCGCATCATTAA
The DNA here is from genome assembly GCF_004766475.1 of Pseudoalteromonas sp. KS88. Taxonomy (NCBI): domain Bacteria; kingdom Pseudomonadati; phylum Pseudomonadota; class Gammaproteobacteria; order Alteromonadales; family Pseudoalteromonadaceae; genus Pseudoalteromonas; species Pseudoalteromonas sp. KS88. Next base: position 55 of record NZ_PYHV01000040.1, on the reverse strand, counting down.
TATTAATAACTTCCAAACTAAATGCTGGTAGTGCTGCAGTCATACTGCCATCACT
>NZ_PYHV01000039.1:0-34649 GCF_004766475.1 Pseudoalteromonas sp. KS88 | reverse complement strand
GTGACGAGGTTGTGTATCGTACTCAACGTGTGAAGTTGAGATTGTGATACCACGCTCGCGCTCTTCTGGAGCGTTATCGATTGCTGCGAAGTCTTTAGCTACACCACCGTATACTTTTGCAAGTACGTTAGTGATTGCTGCAGTTAGGGTAGTTTTACCGTGGTCAACGTGGCCGATTGTACCAACGTTTACGTGCGGTTTTACGCGTTCAAACTTTTCTTTTGCCATGACGGAACCTATCAGTTTTGTGTATCTAGATTACATATGAAAATAATCCACCAGCAGGTAGATTAAATTAAATTTTTCAAATTTCAAATAGTATTTTCTGACAGATAAAGGAAGTAATCAAGAAGATTCGTGTGACTGGTGCTGATAGGCAGATTTGAACTGCCGACCTCACCCTTACCAAGGGTGCGCTCTACCAACTGAGCTATATCAGCAACACCAGAAACTGGAGCGGGCAGCGGGAATCGAACCCGCATCATCAGCTTGGAAGGCTGAGGTAATAGCCATTATACGATGCCCGCGTTAGGAACCTGTTCTTAAACTACCTCTAACCGTCAAGAATAAAGTGGTGGAGGGAGCTGGATTCGAACCAGCGAAGGCTGAGCCGTCAGATTTACAGTCTGATCCCTTTGGCCGCTCGGGAACCCCTCCACGATAATTCTTTACTAAGCACTTCCGGTAAAAGGAAAGTGGTGCCGACTAACCGAGTCGAACGGTTGACCTACTGATTACAAGTCAGTTGCTCTACCAGCTGAGCTAAGTCGGCACTGCTTTAGTACGGGGCGAGATATTAGAGTAAGGCGTATTGGGATGCAACAATAAATTTGAAAAAAGTGTAACTTTTTAACTCAAATGCTCACAAATCATGCAAACAAGCGCTATTTTGTTACTTTTCACACAATTCTCGCCAATAGTTCAAGCCGTGCATTACTAATTGAGGCGCAAAAACAGCAGTTGGAAATTGCGCTTGCAGTAACTTTCCATAGCCACCAGCAAATATTAAGTGTGGATTTTTATTGCTCAGGTGCAGCTTTGCTTGCTCAACCGCTCCAATTGTTGCCACGAGTGCGCCATTTTTGAGTCCGTTTGGGGTGTTGATACCAAGCTCATTACTAAATTGTGTTGCCTCATCATCAAACACGCGCTGAGTATTTTGTGTTAACGATCGGGTCATCAAATCAATTCCGGGTATTATCCACCCGCCTCGATGTTGTCCGCCTGCATCTAACACATCAATAGTGGTTGCTGTGCCCGTATCAACAATAACGCAGTCTTGTTTTGGCCATAACATATAAGCTGCAATAATCGCTAACCAGCGATCAATGCCTAAGTTTTGATAATGTTCATAGGCACAATGTAAGTTTTTGAGCTGCTTACTAACCACGGCTTCATAACAAGGAATATTTAACGTTGCCGCCTGCGCTAATAGCGTACCTAACTGCTCACTTTTACCGACACAGGCATACACCACTTCTGTGACTTGCTGCCATGGTAATGCGCTCAAATCGCACGGTGATATGTTATCCCCATCATAGTGCGCGGCTTTTAATGCGGTATTACCTACATCTATCAACAACCTCATTGTTGTACCTTACGCAAAGATATTTCACCGCCATAGTAACTTTTTGCTTCGCCGTCTTGGCGTATACGTATTCCACCTTGCATATCTATTCCTTCACAAATACCACGCCAACTTCTGTGCCCCGTGTTTAGCTCAACACATTGCCCGGCAAACGCATCAAGGGTATTCCATTGCTGGTACATGTTTTGTAAGCCGGTTTCACTGTATTGCGCTAGGCGCTGCTCAAGGTGGTAAGTAAGATGTGCAACAAGTTTATTCTTATCTAACTGCGAGGTGTGTTGGCTTAAATCCGTCCAAGCTTGATCTATTTGCTGGCTTACGCTTTGTGGCATTTGTAAATTTATGCCTATCCCAATAACGAGCTGACATGGCCCTTGAGGTTGACCATCAAGCTCAACCAGCACACCTGCCAGCTTTTCTTTATTAAGATAAATGTCATTTGGCCATTTTAGCTCTATATCTAATTGGTAAAGTGCTTTCAAGGTATCGTAAACGGCAAGCCCTACCGCAATTGACATACCCATTGCCGCTTGAAGGCCGTCATCTAAACGCCAGTAATAACTATAATAAAGGTTTGCACCAAATGGCGACTGCCACACACGGCCTCTACGACCACGACCAGCTTGCTGCATTTCGGCTACAATCACAGTACCAGATTCTAACGGTTGTTTTGCTGCAACACGGCGCATTAACTCACTGTTGGTCGAGTCGATAATAGGTTGCACTTCTATTTGTGCGGTGTCAGCACCTAGGGCTTGGTAATAATGTTGAATCTTACTTTGCTCTAGTAAACCAACTGCATTATTCAAGCTATACCCTTTGCCATTTACTTTAAAAATATCGAGACCCATCTCTTGTAAGCTTTGTATATGTTTACTCACAGCAGCACGACTAATACCCAGTTTTTCTCCCAGTAGTTGCCCTGAGATAAAACCACCGTTATTTAACGCATTTAAAATTGCTAACCTATTTCCATCAGGCGCTTTCATGACGTTTCCTCTAAATCAATATGACATTCGCCGTCACTTGCTATCAAGCGTACTTCATGTTGTAAACGTATTTGATAACACTGCCACACTTGCTGCTGAATATGTTGCACCATGGCAATTAAATCAGCCCCGGTACTATTACCATGATTAACTAACACTAGGGCTTGTTGTTGATGCACTTCAATACCCGCTATTCGATACCCTTTTAAACCAGCCTGCTCAATCAACCACCCTGCTGCAACTTTGTGGTGATCGGTGTCATAGAGATAATGTGGTAATTGCGGGTGCGTTTTCAGCAATGCGTGTAACTGGGAGTTAGTTATTATTGGGTTTTTAAAAAAGCTGCCCGCATTTGCCAACTCATAAGGGTTGGGTAATTTACTGTTACGCGTTTTTATCACTTGCTCAAAAATGCCTTTCGCACTGACATCCTCAAGCTGCTGTAATGGCCCATAACTTAATTCTGGCTGCCATTTTTTTGGTAAACAAAACCCGACTTGGGTGATCACCGCTTTATTTTTCAAGCTATGTTTAAAAATAGAATCACGATAGCCAAATTGACACTCTGTATTGTTAATTCTTACAAACTGCTTACTCGCGATATCGAAATATTCAACGTATTCAATATATTTCGCCAGCTCAACACCATAAGCCCCAATATTTTGTACTGGTGCCGCACCCACTGTGCCCGGTATTAATGCTAAATTTTCAAAGCCCGGCATACCATGTTCAAGGGTATAAATAACTAACTGATGCCAGCTTTCTCCTGCAGCAACTTCCAATAAGTAGTCATGCTCTCGTGCGCTCGCAGTGATACCTTTAGTTGCCATTTTAATCACCTGACCTTGGTAGTCAGCTAAAAAAACAGTATTACTCCCCTCGCCCAAAATACAAAAAGGACTCTCAAATGATTGCTGCTGTAATTGCGCGAGCTCAGTAATTTCAGTAAATACTGAGCACTGACTCGGTAATGAAAATGTGTGAAAAGATTGCACAGGGTGAGCCACAAAATGCCTCAAAAGTTAATTGTCACTATTCGTCCTAGTTTACCCCATCATCGTAAAAGGCGCACCCGATTGCAGAAATTGTTCAACCTCGCCTTACAATCATGATATAAAACCTGCACTTTTTATTTGTGTTCAAGGTAATTATGAAAATCACACCTCTTTTTTTAAGCCTCGCAATGGCGGGTATGTGCTCGCAAGCAATGGCCAACGCTGTTGACCAAAACTCATACGCTAATCTTAATGATGTTATTACAACGCATTTAAACCTAGATTTAGATGTCGATTTCGCCGACAAGCAATTAGAAGGTTTTGTAGAGCATACGTTAGAGTGGCAAAATGCTAAAAGCACACGTTTAGTGCTCGATACGCGCGACTTAGATATAGATAAAGTGATGTATCAAACGCAAGCCGGCAGCTGGAAAAAAGCAGATTTCACATTGGCCAAACGTGATGACGTTAAAGGCTCTAAGTTGACGATTAACTTCAAGAGTCAAGCGCAAAAAGTACGCATTTATTACAACAGCCGACCAGAAGCATCAGGCCTACAATGGTTAACGCCAGAGCAAACAGCAAGTAAATCTCACCCATTTATGTACAGCCAATCACAAGCAATTCATGCCCGCAGTTGGTTACCTGTTCAAGACACTCCAGCAATGCGTGTAACATACACTGCCCGTATTCAAACACCTAAAGACATTCGCGCGGTCATGAGCGCCGATAATAAAGACGCATTATATAAAGATGGTGATTACCACTTTACTATGCCACAAGCTATCTCTCCTTACTTAATTGCGATTGGCGCAGGTAACTTAGAGTTCAAAGCTATGTCTAAGCAAACAGGTATTTTTGCTGAGCCGGAAATTCTTGATGCGTCTGTTGCTGAATTTAACGACACTCAAGCAATGATCGACAAAACCAACGAAATGTATGGTGAATATGCATGGGGCCGTTACGACTTACTTATGTTGCCACCTAGCTTCCCATTTGGCGGCATGGAAAACCCGCGTCTTTCATTTATCACACCAACGGTAGTGGCTGGTGATAAGAGTTTAGTTAACCTCATTGCCCATGAACTTGCGCACTCTTGGTCTGGTAACTTAGTGACCAATGCTACATGGGAAGATTTATGGCTTAATGAAGGTTTCACCTCATACGTTGAAAACCGTATTATGGAAGAAGTATTTGGCCGTGACCGCGCAGTCATGGAACAAGCGCTTGATGCAGCAGGACTTCGTGCTCAGCTTAAAACCATTGATGCACCGGATACTCGCCTCAATTTAAAACTAAATGGCCGTGATCCAGATGATGCATTTAGTTCAGTGCCTTACACCAAAGGTCAGCTCTTTTTGATCTACCTTGAAAACCAATACGGTCGTGAAAAGTTTGATGACTTCGTAAAAACCTACTTTAACGAGTTTGCTTTTAAATCGTTAACAACAGCGCAGTTTGTCACTTATATCGAAGCTAACTTAATTAATAAATACCCAGGTATTGTTAGCATGGATAAAGTTAACGAATGGATTTTTCAGCCAGGTTTACCAAGCGATGCGCCTAACCCAACATCAGATGCATTTGATAAAGTAGATGCTGCAACCAAAGCTTGGTTACAGGGCTCTTCAACCGCAGCGCAGCTTCCTACAGCAAACTGGACAGTACATGAGTGGTTGCACTTTTTAAATAATCTACCACGTGACTTAAGCATTGAAAAAATGGCTGAATTAGATAGTGAGTTTAATCTTACTCAATCAACCAATGCTGAGCGAGCATTTGCATGGTACATGCTCGCTGTAGGTAATGGTTATCAACCAATTTACCCTTCTCTTGATAAGCACTTATCAGGGATTGGTCGCCGCAAACTAATTGTGCCTCTTTATAAAGCACTTATTAAAAATGGTAAACGTGAATGGGCACATGATGTATACATCAAAGCACGTCCGGGTTATCACCCGCTAGCACAAGGTACTATTGACGACTTGTTCTCTAAGTAAAAACCAATAAATATTAAAAAGGGCGATTTATTCACCCTTTTTTTATTTTGTTACTTTATTTAAAAAGCGTTTACGCTCTTCAGGACTGGCTTGTTGCCACCAAAAATCCAACATTGCCGAAGCACTCGGTGACTGCGCTGTAGTTGGCGCCGGTTTTGATATAGGTGCACTTACTGGCATGCTCGCTACTGCAGGTTTGTTAGTTGATGCAGTAGGTGCGGCTTGAGCGCGAGGCGCAGTTATTGATGCTTGTAACGGCATACCTAAAGATGAGCCTTTAGCTTTTAAACTGATTTGTGGTGACTCTGCAAACACTTCAGCTGCTACGGCATTATCTGCACGATTAAAAACAATGTCGTAATTTTTGCCCTGATCAATAGTGACTGATACCCAAAACGGTTCAGAGTCTACAACGTGATGCTCGTCATATCCTTGCTCGTACAAATCTGAGTATTTTAGTTTCAGCGAGTAAGTGCCGGGGTTGAGCTCCAGCTCATCAACACGACTAAAAAACGAATGTTCAATGACCTTCTCATCTACCTGTAATGGAATGATTTCCTCCGGAAAGTAAACCGTTTCAGCTGAAGCAGCTGAACTTAACAGTAGCGAAACAATGCCACCAAAAAAGACTGATTTATACATATTAACTCCTTGTGTTTGATTTCAGTTTGACACTGCAAGCAAAGTTTGTCATTAGTGACTTTATAACAAACATTGGAGCAGAGTTAAAATGAGTGATGAAACCATCTTTACAAAAATAATAAACCGAGATATTCCCGCCGACATCATCTATGAAGATGAGCTATCACTGGCTTTTCGAGATATAAATCCACAAGCCCCTTTTCACATTTTGATTATCCCGAAAAAAGCGATTGCGACAATTAACGATATTACCGAAAAAGATGCACCAATCGTTGGTCATTTATATGTTGTTGCAGCAAAAATAGCCAAACAACAAGGCTTTAGCGACGACGGTTTCAGAGTGGTGATGAATTGTAACGAGCATGGCGGGCAAACGGTATATCATATTCACTTACATATGTTAGCAGGCAAATGTATGGGTTGGCCGCCTTATCAAGATAACAAAAAAGAATGAACACAAAAAAAATTCATACTCTTTTAGGGTGAGTTTAGAGCTGCAGGTAAATTTTGATAATAGTTAACTAATTCATTAAGATAGGATGTTTTTATGTTACTTTTTTTTAATAAATAAAAAACATAACATCTTAAAAATATACTTTTCCTGCCCTCATATAGGAAATTTCTAATACGAAAGGGGTGGATTGCGTGATAGGATTAATTAGTTAACTTTATTCAAGAGTATGTAAGTATGAGCAGTTCAGCATTTTTGTTACTAGATCTGGAGCCAATCAATACCATTGGTATTAATGTATTAGAGCCATTATTAAAAACCCAAGGGCTTGATGTTACTACTGGCACAAATATTTTAGATGTGCCTGAAGGTACGCGCTTATTGTTTATTGAAACATCGAGCCAAGATGCGTGGGGTAAATTAAAAGAACAATTAGTAAACCTACGCGTTAAGTGCGATATCGTTTTGTTTAACTTAGATGAAAATCCAGAGCTTGCCAATCGTGCGTTATTAAGTGGTATTCGTGGTGTCTTTTATACAACGGATAATGCTGATGTATTAATGAAAGGCATTCGTCTATTACTTGAAGATCAACTTTGGTATCGTCGAGATATCATGTGTAATGCGCTCAACCGTATGCTGCAGTTTAACAAAGACGCACTTCACAAGTTGACTGAAGGTGATATTGAACCAATAAAACTAACCAAACGTGAAAAATCAATTATTTCATTAATGAGTAATGGTTCTAAAAATAAAGAAATCGCGGAAACACTAAGTATTAGTCCACACACAGTAAAAACACATTTATACAGTGCATTTAGAAAAACAAAGTGCCGTAACCGAATTGAGTTACTGTCATGGGCACAGCAAAATATTCCTGACGAAATTCGTTAAGCTAAATATTATTGACCAAAAAAGGCGCTTAAAGCGCCTTTTTTGCATTTGCTAAGAACACAAATAGACTTTATGCTCAGCTCAAAGCGATAGTATTGGAATTAACATGCTCGATTCAGCCACTTTGTATTATGCCAGCGCAGCCATGATGGCGGTTATGACGCTGCTTAATTACCTTACTTGGCGTACCAGTAAAAATACCCCTGGCACCTTAATTTATATTTTTTATCCAATGATGATGTTTGCCGCCGTGGGTAGCTTTGCATTGCATGGTTACTTAAATAATATAGCCAGCATCAGTATCGCCAATAGCTTGTTTTTTTGCTCTTCAATCATACATGCGTTAGCTATTCGGCAATTTTTCGCTGACAAAAGCGCTGGCTTTAAAGTTTTTAGCGCTATTACAGCTCTTTTCGCCGTTATGATGATTGTGCTAGCTTTCAATGAATCAAGCTTACGCAGCCGTATTCTACTTTCTGATTTACAACATATCCTTGAAGCCATATTTTTACTCTACTTATTCATTAAATACGGTTATAAAAGCTACCCCAATGGCAGTATTGTCTACATATTAATACTCACAATTATCACCTTCGTTTTTACCGGACGCACATTATTGATGGGCGACATAAACACCGCAAAGCTGCTTTCAGGCAACTGGTTTAGTATTACCTTATTTATAAACGGGGTCATAGCGCCGATGTTTTATGCAACAGGGATGGCGCTGTTGTGTAATGAACGAAGAGAACAAAACCTAAATCAATTAACAGAAAAAGCCCAAAAAGACCTCGAGATCAGAGGGTTATTTTTATCCACCATTAGTCACGAAATCCGCACGCCACTCAACGGTATATTAGGCAGTGCACAGTTAATGATGAATCAATCCAGTGACCCTCGCGATAAACCCTACTGCGAAGCCATTATTAACTCAGCAGAATCTCTTAACTTACTCGTAGATAAAGTACTTGATTACGCCAGTCTCGATCAGCATAACGAAGCCTTGTATGAAGAAGATGTGGAGTTTAAAACTTGGCTTCACAATTTATGCTTACTACTGAGCCCCCTTGCAGAACAAAAACGGCTGCACTTTGAGCTGGTTTATAATTTGCCCGAGCAAGCATGCTATTACTGTGATCAACAAAAACTCAGACAAATCATCATCAACCTTATGGGTAACGCGATAAAATTTACCGATAAGGGCGAAGTCAAAATATGCGTTGATTTAGTTAAAGAGCAGCAACTTGAACACACTATACGCATTAGCGTAGTTGACTCAGGTCCTGGTATTGAAGCTGACGAAATTGAATACCTCACAGAACCCTATGTACAAAGTAGTGCAGGCAAAGAAAAAGGCGGTACTGGTCTTGGTTTAGCAATCACCAGCCGATTACTAGATAAATTAGGGTCTCATTTAGATATCACCAGTGAACTTGGTAAAGGCAGTTCATTTAGCTTTGATATTAATTTAACACTCGGTGAACTAAGTTTGGTTGAACAACGCCATCAATCAAAAGAATATTTAACTGGATTAGATATATTATTAGTTGAAGATTTAGACTTAAACCAAAAAATCGCGATTGAATTTATGGCTGATGATGAGCATAAAATCAAACTTGCTCGAGACGGTCAAAGTGCAATTACATTAATGAAGCAACATCACTTTGATGTAGTTCTACTGGACATGAATTTGCCAGATTTAACAGGTCAAGAAGTGCTAAAAACACTTAAAGGGATTGAACACAAAAACCAACGCACCCCCGTGCTGGCGTTTACAGCCAGCTTAAGTCCAGATGAAATAAAAGAATATTTCTCTTTGGGTATAAAAGACATTGTGGGCAAACCGATTAAACAACAAAAGCTGCGCCAAGCATTAAGTGACTCTCAAAATAATCAAACGCCTATCATCGCTGTTGAGCTTAGTGATGTGCTCTATGATGAAACTGCCGCTGAAACATTAACAAGCTCATTTAGTGATGACGAAGTATCATCCATTTACAATGAATTTGTACTTTCAGCGCGAAATAAGCTTGTTCGTGCACAACAGCTACTTGGTGAAAACAAAGAGCAATGTATTAAGCTCCTGCACCGCCAAGCAAGTACAGCATTGCAACTGGGTTTTAATCGATACGGTGCAGAGCTTAAAAAAATAGAACGCCGACTACTAGATAACAAGCCACTTAAAGAACCCTTATCTGATGTTATTGTGCTTTGGCAAGACAGTTTAGAGCAATATTTAAAGCATGTGAGAAGCGAGCTGAGTTAAGCAAAACTCAGCATGTCTGAGCAAACTACTAAGTTATAATGTTTGCACACCATATCAACACACTATGGTAAACCGATTGCTCAACTGTTGATATTTTAGTTTAATGGGTACAAATGAAATACCTAAGGATAGACCCATGCTCATTTTTAAAGTTTTGATTTTGGTAGCTTTACTAAAGCTACTAATTAATACTGAGCGCCCTAAATTATGCGCAGGGATTTACACTGGAATTGTATTATTGATTAACTTAATGTCAGGTGTAGGATTTCTTACAGCTATTGTTGCAACAGCCATTTCTGGTGCATTGGCGTTACTCTACTTTTGGCTACTCAACCATTTTAGAGATACCGCTATTTTCTGGGTAATACTGGTTATAGGGTTGGTTATTGGCCTGGTTTGAGTCGTCAAACCTAACCATCAACTTCTACCGTAAACATCGTCAAAACGTTCAATATCGCTTTCATCCAGTATGCTACCGGTTTGCACCTCTATCAATACAAGTGGCTTATTTTGACTATTCGCTAAACTGTGTATATGACCTGCAGCTATATAACAAGATTGATCCGCCGTTAAAGCGCAGGCTTTACCATCAATACTGACATCAGCAATGCCTGACACTACAACCCAGTGTTCGGCACGATGCTGATGGCGCTGAGTGGAGAGTCTACCGCCACTATTAACAGTAATTTTTTTAACTTTAAAACCACTTTCTTCCACTAGCACACGGTAGTTTCCCCAAGGTCGATAAACAGCCTGATGGTTAAGTAGTTTATCGCTTTGTTTATTCGCTAACTGAGCTAAGAGTTGTGGCAAATGTTCTAATTGCGCTTTATTTGCCACTAACGTAGCGTCATGGGTATGAATAACAGCTAAATTATTTACCCCTAGGGCCGCGACAGTGTGGCCTTCTTCACTGTGAATCAGGTTATTTTCGCAATTAAGCAACACGTCATCATGACTTGCTCGATTACCTAAACTATCTTTATTTGTGTTTTGCCAAAGTGCATTAAAGCCACCAACATCACTCCAATTTAAGGCCAAAGGTAACACCACTACATTATCGCTACGCTCTAATATTGCATAATCAATAGAGTCACTCGGGCATGAGCTAAGTGCTGTTTCATCGGCCCTTGTAAACCCTAAATCTTGGCTAAAATTGGCAGCATCGGCAACGGCGCGGGCTATTTTTGGCGCAAACCTTTCCAGTTCGCGAAGGTAGCTTTTTGGCGTGAACAAAAACATGCCACTATTGAATGAATATTCACCACTTGCCACGTACTGTTGTGCCAGTGCTCGATCTGGTTTTTCTTTAAACTCATCTACTTGGTAGCAATTCGAATTAGCTATTTTTGCGCCTTGTTTAATATACCCATAATCACAATTAGCTGTATCTGGCTTGATTGAAAAAGTAACCAGCTTTCCTTGTTCGGCCATTGCGATTGCATCTGGAAGCTGTTGCACTAAGTGCTCAAAGTTAGCGATATAATGATCCGCAGGAATCACAAAAATAGGTGAGTCTATTCCTTGGGCTAATGCATACTGTGCAGCAAGCCCGATAGCAGGTGCAGTATTTTTACCTTGTTGCTCTAATAAAATAGCTTTAGGGGTTACACCTATGGCTTCGCATTGATGGCTGGCAATAAATCGATGCTGTTCATTGCACACTAATAATGCGGGCTTAAAACCATCGCCCGTCACTCGTTGCAACGTATTTTGTAGTAACGAATGCTCATTCAGCAACGACAGAAATTGCTTTGGCATTGCTTGGCGCGATAAAGGCCATAACCTTGAACCAATGCCACCAGCAAGAATAACAGGAGTAATAAGAGACATTCTAATAGCCACAGCTAAGTTTAATGAGGGTATTTTAACAGACAATAGCGCCGCCTTTATATGACATTTAAAAAATCTATTAAGCCAAATTCGCTTTTCAGGAACACTGTTCTAAACTCAACTGGTTACCTAAATTCGGTTTTTATGTTTATCTATGAAGGGACGTTAAATGAACATTAATACGGTTAGTCATTCGATTAAAAATTTAGACCTCTCTAAAAAACTAATGAGCGCTTTTTTGCTTGTTGCACTCATTCCTTTGGCCATCGTAATCGCTTTTTCATTATCAAACTCATCTACAGCACTAAACAAACAAACCTACGCACAACTTGAGGCAGTCAGTGAAATAAAAAAGAGTGCTATCGAGCGTCATTTTAATGATATTAAGTCGCAGCTTTTATTTTTATCAAACAGCTCGTTAGTGCATTCAGCAGCCATAGAGCTTACTAATGCTTTTAAAGATAAAACAACTTCAACACAGCTCAGTTCTTCACAATATACTTTACTAACAGAGTATTATGAGAACACGTTTAATAAGAAGTACGCCAAAGAAAATAAAAATGTGTCTCAGTCATTTGATATCCATTCGCAACTAACAACGCAAGCGCTGTATTGGCAGTACTATTATTTAGTTCAAAACCCTTACCCAGTTGGGGAGAAAGCAAATTTGCACCGAGCTTCAAACGATGCTCAATACAATGTTGTCCATGAGAAACACCATGACTTCTTGTTCAAATTTGCTCAAAGATTTGATTTTTACGACATCTTTATAATCGATAACCAGTCCGCTGAAGTTGTTTACTCTGTGTATAAAGAAGTAGACTTTGCCACCTCTTTAGCCACAGGCCCGTTTGCAAAAAGTAATTTGGCACTAGCTTACGAACAAGCAAAAAACATTGCTGAAAATGAAGTCACCTTTGTAGACTATCAACAATATTTGCCCTCTTATGATGCACCCGCAAGCTTTATAGCCACGCCAATTTATGAACAAGGCGTTCATACCAGCACACTTGTTTTTCAAATATCGATTGATGCACTTAATGTTATTATGACTGAGCGGGCAGGTTTAGGTAAAAGCGGTGAAACTTACCTTGTTGGACCTGACTTTTTAATGCGTTCCGATTCATACCTCGATCCTAAAAACCACTCGGTTATTAACTCATTTCGCTTTCCTGAAACAGGCGCTGTTAAAACAGCTGCTGTTTCACAAGCTTTGCAAGGGAATGTGGGTCAAGAAGTCATTACTGATTATAATGGTGCGAAGGTACTTTCCTCCTATCAACCTATTAATATACTTGGCTTAAAGTGGGCCTTACTAGCTGAGATTGATCAACAAGAAGCATTTGCCGCTGTGACTCACTTAACCACTATTTTATTGATTATTTCGATAGTGTGTATTGTCATCGTGGTCTTTATTGCTTTTACATTCGCTCGCTCACTGACTCGCCCTGTACAACTGCTTGTTGATACCATGCGCCATGTTGAACGCCAAGGGGATTTTTCAGTTCGCTCTCCAGTGCTATCTAAAGACGAAATTGGCTCATCAGCCAGCGCTTTTAATTGCTTATTAGATGCCTTACAGAGCTCTATTTCGCAAACTAATATGGTCATGAATAAAATGGCAGAGGGCGAATTTAATCATCGTATAACAGTTGATTGTAAGGGGGAGCTATCTTCATTAAAGCAGGCAACTAATAACTGTGCGCACTCGCTCGAGCAAGCAATGTCTGAAATTAATCATGTTATTGATGAAATGAGCCAAGGTAATTTTTCAACGCAAATCAACACTCCGATGCTTGGCCAGCTCGCCACACTTAAGCAAAATATTAATGGTTCTTTAAAGTCTTTAGATAACACGATAGGTGAAATCGTGACTGTGATGGCTTATATAGAACAAGGTAACTTTACTGAACAAGTTACAAGCATCGCACAAGGCACATTAAAACAACTTAAAGAAAGCGTTAATAACTCTGTACTGAGCTTATCGGGTGCAATGAATAACATCAGCCAGGTAATGAGTGCGCTTCATGATGGTGACTTTTCAAAACGTGTAGAGCAACCTTTACAAGGGCAATTGGCGCTACTCAAAAATGATATCAACTCAAGCGTAGACAACCTTGCGTTGATCATCACAGATATCAATAGCGTTATGGCTGGTGTGAGTAAGGGTGACTTTACGCAACAAGTTGAGTGCGATGCAAATGGCGAGTTACTTACCTTAAAGTTTAACATTAACGATTCCATCATGGGGCTTAACAATGCCTTCAATGAAATCTCAAGTGTGATGATGGCTATTAGCCAAGGAAACTTTAACAAAACAATTGATGTTGCAATGCCAGGCCAGCTCAATAGCTTAAAATTAGATATAAATAACTCAGTAGAAAACTTAAATACGGTAATTTCACAGCTTGCCACTGTAATGGCTGCTATGCGTCAAGGTGACTTTAGTAAACAATTGGATATGCAAATGCAGGGACAACTTGCTGAATTACAGAGTGACGTCAATAACTCACTAAGCATCACAGCAGACGCAATTGAAGAAGTAACACACGTTTTGAGCAGCTTAGCACAAGGTAATTTAAACAAACAAATTGAGCGAGATTACTTGGGTGTATTTGCAACGTTGAAAGACGACGTAAACCAAACCATTAATAAATTAACCAGTGTTATCGCCAGCATTCAACAAAGCGCTAATTTAGTATCACAAAGCGCCTCTGAAATTGCGTCCAGCAATATAGAAATTAGCCAACGCACCGAAGAACAAGCAGCAAACTTAGAAGAAGCCAGCGCCAGCAGTAATAATATGTTAGATGAAGTTGCTCAAGTTACGATGAAATCGAATGAGGCGGTAACACTTGCCAAAGAAGCACACACAACGGCCAGTGAAGGTGGAGAGCTTTCAAAACAAACGGTGGATGCAATTAATGAGGTAAACAACTCAAGTAAGGATATTAATGAGATTGTGTCTGTTATTGATGATATTGCTTTTCAAACTAATTTACTCGCGTTAAATGCCGCAGTTGAGGCTGCAAGGGCTGGGGATCATGGTAGGGGCTTTGCTGTGGTAGCCAGTGAAGTAAGGCAATTAGCGGGCCGTAGTGCCGCATCAGCGAAGCAAATAAAAGGGATTATTAGCACCAGCAATCAAAAAGTCAGTCAAGGGACTATTTTGGCGAGCTCTTCAGGGGAAAAGCTTGAACAGATTGTAACAGCAGTCAGCGCAGTGAATGAAATGACAGTGTCTATTAATAACTCATCACTTAATCAACAACAGGCAATTAAAGAAGTTGATGCTGTTGTGCAACGATTAACGACATTGATACAAGAGAACTCAGCGATCACAGAAGAAACAATGGCAGCAGCAAAACAACTATCAGATCAAGCCAATACAATGCGCAATTCTCTGCAATACTTTTCGTTAAAAGAATCGTTGAATTAATCCTGTATACTTAACCTGAACGCTGGTTAGTTTAGCAAAGATTTGTAGTAAACTGCTGGCGAACGACTTGATGCTATTGCTAAACTACCCAAATAGGTAAGGCATATTCACTGTAGTTTTAGGGATTAGTAATGCAGATGTTTTTAATCGTTGTTTTCTTTATTTTATCATTGCCGCTCACAACTCAAGCTAGCACCGTTGTTTACAAGTGTGATAGTAAAGGTGTGACGACGTTTAGTCAGTTTCCTTGTGCTAAAGACGCAAAAGAAATCACAATTAAAGCTGCAAATGTTACACAAATAAATCAACAAGAAGCACAAGTTAGTACAAGCGCAGTAGATAGTTACCTTGAACTGCAAAGGATTGACCGAGAGATCACTCAGCATCAACTCTCAATCAAACAGTTAAAAAACTCATTTGCCGAGCGAAAAAAGCAAATCGGTTACATAAACCAAGACCGTGCCAATAGAATGGGCGCTACGTCCATAGCTAATGCTATAGACATTAGAACGCGCCAGCTAAAGAATCAGATAGACCCACAAATAGATAACCATAAGCAAGAAATAGAAACACTCACGGCTAAAAAAGAAGATCTGCAAAGCAAAGTTGGATTATAAGGTCTTTTTAATAACTTCGATAAACCGCGCAATATCGTGCTCATCATTATAAATATGCGGCGATACACGTATCCCATAAGCTCTTTCATCCACACTAATGTCTGCGTCGGTAAGTGCGTCTAATACTGCTTTTTGAGCCTCTGAAAAGTGCAAAATAGCCGTACCGCTGCACGCATCCTCGCTTCGAGGTGAAACCATGTAATCGCTTAATGATTCTCTTAGCTGTGACAATAAAGCCAAGTTATGCTTTCGTACAGTAGCTGCACCTAACTTTGCAAAATAAGCAATACTGTGACCCGCAATAACATAGGGGGCTATAGAAGGAGTACCTCCCCAAAAACGCAAAGCTGTGGAGTGATAATCAAAGTGGTTTATATCAAATTCAAATGGATTTTGATGCGAGAACCAACCAACATCTTTAGGCTGACAAACGCCAAGCTGTGATTCACTTACCCACAAATATGCAGCGCCCGGACCAGAGCATAACCATTTAACACTAGAGCCTATCAAAAAATCGACCCCGACAGTGGACAAGTCTAACGGTAGTACCCCAGCCGATTGCGCTACATCCACTAAACTCAGTGTATTATTACGCCTACAATACGCTGCTATTTCTTTTACAGGCGCTTGTTGGCCTGTATTTGAATAGGCATGGCTTATAAACACCAGATCAGTATCGGGTTTGATGTATTGCTGCCAGATTGTTATATCTGTCAAATCCAAATCATGTGGAATATAGTCAATGTGTGCCCCATCAGGCAATGCTTTTTGCATTGCAAAGCCCATGCTGGGAAAATCACTTTGCGCCATTAATACCCGACACTTAGTACCTGTAAATCGCGGGTGCGACATTAAAATTTTAGTTAAAGCACTCGATAAATTGACTTGCGGGCAGAACAACTCCTTTTTACTATTAAACAACTCACTTAACGCGCCAGTAAATCGCTCAATTGTTCCGAGCCACTGCTGCCAAGGCTCTTTGTTAGTCGACTGCCAAGGAGCAAAAAAGTGTGCATTAAAATCATCGTGCCCTGTTTTTAGGGCTCGCCCAACAGAGTGGTTTAGTAAATAGCACCCAGAAGTTAAATGAAAGTCATCTTTATACATTTACTTTTTTACCCATCGCTTTAACTGGGACAAGTCGGCATAACGCGTCTTGATATCATCACGCTGTGCAGCCGCACGGCGATCCCTCAATTTTTCTAGTGAATCGAGCAGTACATGCAAAGGAGGTCCGCTCGCTGTTACTTTTTGCATATGCTGTTGTTGCATCTGCTGAGCTGGCTGAGCAATAAACTTACTGACGAGCTGATTATGATGACCGATTGCGGTGTCTCCATGTAATTTACACACTTGTATAAACAACTTAGTGTTGGTTTGAAACCATTCACTATCGCGCTGTGAAGCACAGGCAAGTAAGTCATCCATGATACTTGGCATTCTCATCGATTCTCGTAATATTTGCTGATCTTCTGGCATCATATATAAAAACTTATCCACCAGCATTTGCGAATAACTAGGTTCATTTGCAGAACACAGACCAAGCAGCATATCAATGACATTGATACCCGCAAAATCGCCTGCATTGGCTCCTCGATAAACCTCTTTACCCACGCGATAAGGCTTATAATAAGGCCTTACACAAAAGAAAAAACGCTCAGTATCTAATTGAGTATAAAGGGCATGATTAGATTCAATTACATCCAGTAAAGCCTGCTTAGCCACTTCGAGTAAATCTTTGCACAATGGATGAGAAATGCCTAATGGCTGAATTTTTAACAATGCATCGGCGGCACGTTTGTAAGCCAAAATACCTTTGGTGTTGTAATCTATAAATAGCTTTTCATCTGGCAGATTAGTAAAACGCTTATACAGACCATTTACCGCTTTATTATGTGTTGTTAAATGTGCAGTTGCAAAGCGAGGCGTTACGCCTATTGAAGCACCAATGTGCATTGCTAAAGCCGATGCTTCCACTAATGGTGATGTGGTTTCACGAGAAGGTTCAGTAATCTCATGGCGCCTGCATGCAGCCATATACAAGCCTACATTACCAAGTAAATCAAACGCGCTGTCAAAACCTTCGTCAGTATTGCCTTCAGCTAATAGCTTATTAATATGGGCGTTACCCTCATGTTGAAGCTGATGCTTATATTGCTCGCCGACAAACTCAACATTTGCTCTATCATCCTGTTGCCAATATATTTTTTCAAGCTCACTGTTAATTTCAACAAAACGTGTTCTTAGCCATTCATCAAATGCTTGAGTGTTCTTGCTCATTTTTATTTTACTTCAACTATTTTTATTGCATTTATGTTAACAGATAGCATAGAGTAATAATCAGTAAAAACTGCTACTTTAGACCTTTTAAATTAGTGGATATCACTCAAAACATGCACACAAATAATAGTTGACGCTAAGTTTTATGAATTTAGATAAAAAAGATCATCAAATCATTATGCATTTGCAAGAAAATGCCCGCTACGCGGTCTCACAGCTGGCAAGTGATATTAGCTTGTCCGATACGCCTTGCTTAAGAAGAATAAAAAAGCTTGAGAGCACAGGCGTTATTAGTGGTTATCATGCTGCAATTAACCCCAAAAGCGTGGGGCTGAATGTGCTGGTATATGCATTTGTACGCTTAAGTCAAAACTCAGTCGCAGCAGCGAATACATTTGAGATGCAAGCCAACAAGTTTGATCATATTTTAGAGTGCTCTGTAATATCTGGCAGCTACGACTATTTACTAAAAATAGTGGCGACAGATCTAGAAAGCTATGAACACTTTGTTAAATTTAACCTAGGCAGTATCGATTGTATTGCTAATATTGAATCCACCGTGGTATTAAAGCAAACATTTAGCAAAAAGCGGCTACCTTTATAAAGAGTAGAGAATCCGCCTTTTAGCAATTCAGTTATACTAAAATAAGAATAATAAAGGAATATAGCACAATGCAGGTAAACGTTTTCCAGACGAAAATAAGTTCGTGTTGTTTTTACGTTCTTTTTGCCATGGCTTATTTATACTCAGGGAAGCTACTCACCGCTTTTGCTTTTCAGTCACAAGTTATCCCAATTTGGTTACCCGCTGGTATCGCACTTGTTGGTTGCTTTATTTGGTGGTGGCGCTTCGTGCCTGCGCTTTTTCTCGCCTCCGTGTTCTTTAATCTCAGCATCGGCGATAATCCGCTTGCTCAAGATGTACTAATTGGCAGCACTCAAAAGGAAGTGACGCTTATTGGTCTTGGAGCGGTATTGCAAGCACTTACCGGAGCGGCATTATTAAAATATTGGCTGGGCCACCCTTTATATCTTAAAACCAGAAAGTCCATTATTTACTTTATTCTTATTGTTGGCTTTATTGTTAGCTTATTATCAGCAAACATTGGCGTTTATGCATTATCGGAATTTAACCCTGCTTACAGCAGTGAAAACCATTGGCGGAATGTTTTATATTGGTGGTTAGGAGATACACTAGGTGTACTAATTGCTACTCCCCTATTATTAGCGCTTATCCAACCAAAGCATCAGCAATACCATGTTGCTCCTTTTCCAACCATTGCGGTATGCCTTGTATTATTTTTATCTGTTGCAGCAACTACAAAGCTTTATAATGAAAAAAGCAGCTCTAATGCTCTGCAAATCGCAACAAGAGAAGCCTCAGTCATTGAAAATAGCTTATTGCGTCACTTAAGTCACAGCCAAGTTGCTGTGCAAAGTTTAGCGAGTTTAATTCAGTCTAGGCCAACTTTAGATCAACGAGAATTCGTTAGCTATACATCTGAGCTACTCGCACAAAACACTTATATTAAAGCGCTTTCTTGGAATGAAAAAATCACTCAAGATGATATTCCCGCCTTCACCCAACAAATGCGTGACATTTATAGCACAGATATAAAAATCAAGGGCTCACCACAAACCGCTACCGAACCATTAGTCGTGGTTAAGTACATAAACCCGCTTAAAACAAACCAATCGGCACTTGGTTTTAATGTGTATTCGCGTGCCGACAGGCGCACAACACTGCTTGACCCCAGTATAAAATACCAACCTGTTAGCACTAAAATAATTCAATTAGTGCAAACAACAACTCCCGAACCTGCCTACTTGTTGTTTGCTCCGGTGTATCATCACAGCAATGATGGTGCAAAAATTGAAGGCTACGCAACTGGCGTCTTTTTGGTTGAAAGCATTATAAAGCAAGCCATTTCACACGAGCAGCTTGCCATGTTTGACATCACTATGTATCAAGATCAAATTCAGAATCCATTTTTTAGTAATGCCCAACAAACCTCGACGAAAAACCCGCAGCTAACCACGATAACAATTAATTTTTCAAGTCAAAAGTGGTTCATTGATTTAACGATAAAAGATGAATTCATTCCGCATCAAACCAATCAATTCACCTTATTGCTTTTGGTATTACAAGTTGTCGTATGTAGCCTTATTTTATTGGTGCTTTTGCTGTTTAACCACCAACATATTGCACTTTCTCGCTTGGTGAGTGAGCGAACCCGCTCACTCGAGAGTGCTAAAAAGCAGTCCGATGAAGCCAATAAAGCGAAAAGTCGGTTTTTAGCGAATATGAGTCATGAGATCCGCACCCCTTTAAACGCTGTTATTGGCTTTTCAAGTCTTGCAAATAAAGGTGACGATACCTCAACGCTCCTGCACTATATTGAACAAATTAACCTGGCCTCAAAGTCGTTGCTTACTCTTGTTAACGACGTACTTGATATCTCAAAAATTGAATCGCAAAAGCTGGTTTTAGAGCAACGACCATTTGATTTAAATGCATTATTAAAGCGCCTTGATAGCATGTTCAAGCAAATGGCTAAGCACAAAGGAATTGAGTGGCGTGTTGATAACCAGTTAACTGATGATACTTGGTTTGAAGGGGATGAATTACGCATTGAACAAGTCTTGCTAAACCTATGCAGCAACGCGATTAAATTTACCCACCAAGGGCAGGTTACGCTGACGGTATTAGCACTAGAGAGATCAGATGAAAAACGACTTATTTCGTTTAGTGTGGTCGATACAGGTGTGGGTATCCCCCCCTCTATTCAGGCAAACTTATTTGATGCTTTTACCCAAGCAGATGATTCAACGTCTCGTCGTTTTGGTGGAACAGGCTTAGGGCTAACAATAGCTAAAGAGCTTAGCTTGTTAATGCATGGCGATATCACCTTACAAAGCGAAGAGAATAAAGGCTCAAACTTTACCTTTACTGTTGAACTTAACACCAAACCAGCACAAAAAGCACCCGAACGCCTTAATGAGCAGGTAGATTTAAGCCAACTAACCATCCTTGTCGCTGAAGATAACAAAATAAACCAAATGGTTATAAAGACGATGCTTGATTCTTTAGGCATCAAACCTACGCTTGTTGAAAATGGTGAACTTGCCGTTGAGCACGTGAAAAATAATCACGTTGATTTAGTTTTGATGGACTGCCAAATGCCTGTCATGGACGGTTATCAAGCAACCATTAATATTCGTCAATTTAAAGATGCTGATGAGCTGCCCATTGTTGCCCTCACTGCAGACGTAATGCCGCAAGATAAAGCTCATGCATTAGCAATTGGTTTTAATCAACACCTTGCAAAACCTCTCGATCTCGCTAAGCTAGCCGAATGCTTAACTTATTATGTTATTAATAATGAAGATTAAAAACACTATTAGCTTATTTAGCTTTTTCGCCTCAATTTGTTTTAGTGTGTCTGCATTTGCTGCGACGAGTGTAAATTGCGTGAGCCAATTAACGGATCTCGATTTTATTATTAGCAGCAAAAGCCAGGGCCTCTTACGATTTCAAAATACGCCCTCAGAGCATAATTTTGCATATCACTCTGATACCAGCTTTAATGATTACTTAGATTTTGCTTATCAACATATATTGCACAGTAATCCACGTGCGGCCATGCCATGCCCATTATCGACAACAACCTATAAACAACTGGTGAAGCAAGGTTCACGACCCGAAAAATCCAATATAGCCGACCTTGTTGCCCCTTTCGAACTTCGCCAACCAGATAACCAAAAGGCTGTTTTACTGCTGCATGGCTTAACTGATTCACCGTTTACATACCATGATTTAGCGCAAACTTACTTCCAACAAGGCTACACCGTTAGAACGCTCCTTTTACCTGGTCACGGCACAGCCCCTGATGCATTGAAAGACGTTAATGCTCAGCAATGGCAGCAAGCCACTGACTACGCTATAAATCGAACCCTAAAAGACTATAAGCATGTCGTATTAGGCGGGTACTCTACCGGTGCCGCGCTACTCATTAATTACTTAACAACTCACCCCGTAAATGAAAGAGTTAAGGCTTTAATGCTATTCTCTCCTGCCAGCGAGCCACATAATAAAAATGGTTGGGCAGCCAAGTGGATTGATTTAATCCCCTTTGTTAATTGGATTGACGAAGATGCTGATATAGATTTCGCCAAATATGAGTCTTTCCCTTGGAATGCAGCAGCTGCGGCTGATGATGCAATGAGCACCATTGCAGTAAATAATTTAGCGCAACGCAGGTTTCCTGCTATCCCTGTTTTTACTGCCTTAAGTGATATTGATACCACTATAGATAGTAAAGCCACGTTCGCGCTACTCTCGGCTCTGCATAAAATAAGCCCCCACAATACGGGCAGCCCCGATACTTTAGTGCTCTATGGCGACAAAAATATAATACCGGATTACTTTCCTGACAGTTACACAATTCATAACCCACAATGTCGTTCTAGCGACTGCAAAGATATTCAAGGGATATCGCATATCGCAGTCGTAAACTCACCTAATAACCCCCATTATGGTATAAACGCAACCTATCGTAACTGTGGCAGTTACCTCGATGATGAATCCCTTTACACACTATGTAAAACAACCGCGCAAACGACCCTCGGTGAACGAACAGCAGATAATGTAGCTCGTTTCCAGCCCTTTCAACGTTTAACATTTAACCCTTATTTTAATGAGCTAAGTAGTCAGATAACACAGTTTTTAAACGCTATTGAACAAAAATAGAGCCTTAATATGTCAAGTTTTAGCCATCAGTGGTTTACCAGTATTAGTGATCTAGATGCCAAGGTGTGGGCTCGTTTTTTTGGTGACAATCCTTTTACCGATCACGCATTTTTATACGCGCTAGAGCAAAGCCAAAGTACCTGTGAAGCCACTGGTTGGCAGCCATTACATTTAGTTATTTATGAGAATCAACACATTATTGCACTTGCCCCAGGTTATTTAAAAAGCCACTCCTATGGTGAATACGTGTTTGATTGGGCTTGGGCTGAAGCGTATCAACAGCATGGCATAGCTTATTATCCTAAATGGCTATGTGGCTCGCCTTTTAGTCCCGTTGAAGGCGAAAGAGTCGCTATTCACCATTCACAACCAGAGTCTATAGCAGACTATATAAGTGAGGTACTCAACCAACAGTGCCAAGTGCATGGTTGGTCTGGCTGGCATATAAATTTCTGCCCTAAGCAACAAACAGAATTATTTACTGGGCATAACGCCATGCCACGGACAGGCGTACAGTTCCAATGGTTTAACCGTGGGTATGACAATTTCTCTGACTTTTTACAAAGCTTAAATGCCCGTAAACGTAAAACCGTAAAGAAAGAACGAAACAAAATTGCGCAACAAAATATCACCATAAAGTGGTTACAAGGCGATCAAATCAATAGTGCTGTAATGAGCCAGTTTTGTGAATTTTATCAACGCACATATTTAAAACGTTCAGGTCATATGGGCTATTTAAATCATGAGTTTTTTATTTTATTACATGCATTAATGGCTGATAAGCTTGTCATTATGCAAGCCTATCTTGATGACCATGTGGTTGCTGCTACTTTAAGCTTTAAAAGCGAAAATACCTTATATGGTCGATATTGGGGGGCAGTAGATGAAATAGATTGTTTACATTTCGAACTATGTTATTACCAAGGTATTGAGTACTGTATTGCCAACCAGCTGCACTGTTTTCATTCCGGCGCACAGGGTGAACACAAGATAGCCCGAGGCTTTGAACCAGTATTTACGCACTCGCTCCACACAATTATCAATAAAGACTTTAGCCACGCAATTGCAGACTTTTTAAAGCGAGAGCACCTACACACAACAGCTTATCAGCAGCATTGTAAATCACTACTGCCGTTTAAGCGTGACGCTTGAAGACTAAGAGCTGGTTGTTTGCCGGCATTTTATTATCTTCAAGCAGTGTTAGCCCAACTCGTTCAGCAAGCGTTACTATTTTTTCAAAGTCACGAATACCACTTTCGCTATCCTGGTCTTTCAAAAAACCATCAAAACGCTGATTGCTTTCACTCGTATACTGACCTTGATATTTAAAAGGCCCATAAATGCAGACAATTCCCTTGGGGGCTAAATGGCGTTTAATGCCTTCAAAAAATAATTCAACCAAAGCCCAACTAATAATGTGTAGCGTATTAGCAGTATAAATAGCATCCACACGATTAATTGGCCAAGCATGGTTTAAATCCAGTGTTAGCGGCGCATGTAGATTGCTCAATTGCGCCTCATCAATCCATTGTTGAATACCGCTATGATTGATTAATCTATCGCTAGTTTGCCACTCTAAATGTGCTAAATGCATCGCAAAATGCACACTGTGCTGCCCTGTACCTGAACCCACTTCTAAAACGTGTTTACTATTATTAAAACAAGCTTTTAATACCGCTAAAATGGGTTCTTTATTGTTTTCACAAGCTTGAGAAAAAGGTTTATTCGCTTTCATATACGCACCAAAACTAGAGCCATTTGCACAATAGTAAAGCAAAATTCATGACGCTTGTCTTTGCAAAACAGTCATATAAAAATAAAGCTTTAATTATCATGTAATTATAAGAATAATAAAAATTGGTATAGCTTATGCAACAGTATTATTGAACCAACAGCTAGGAGAATACCATGTATGTATCTAAATTTAATGCACTTGACGCTGCTATCACAGCAAGCGAAAAAGCAGATAGCAACAAAGCAACATGTGATGAACGAGCAACAGTCATTGATTTATTGTCGCAATCTAACAAGCTGAAGAAGAGCCTAAAAGAACATGAAACAGATCAAATTTTCATCCTTGGCTACAACTAATATCATAAACTTTTGGCAAGTTTTACGTATTCAAACTTGCACCAAGACCGGATTACTGTAATGATAACTATTATCGTTACAGTAATCCGGTCTTATTATGCACGAACACCAAGCAATGCTTTATTATCAACAGCAAATGAAGTGTATTTGCCAACGTCCAGGACTACATGCCCCCGCTTTAGTTGCAAGCTATATTGAAGCAGGCCTCAATGCCGCACGCTACTACGAAAAAAGCAAAAGTATCTTGCTCCAAGAACTCTATCTAAGACGCACTTTCCATGAAATTATTAATAAAATGTGCGATTCTTTAATTCATTGCGCAATACGTAAGCAATGTTCAGAGCAACTATACAAACCCTTATTGGCGTTAAAACGTTTTTATAGAACCCATAACGGTAACGAAAAATATCTTATCCTTGAACGAGAAGCACGTATTCTCAGTCACGAATTCAACCCTTTTTAGGAGCTTTTATGAGCGAGTATAGAACTGAAACCGATAGCATGGGCGAACTTCAAGTACCAGTAGATGCACTTTATCAAGCACAAACCCAGCGTGCGGTTAATAACTTTAGTATTAGTGGTTTAACCATGCCAAAACAATTTATTACGGCACTGGCGTACGTTAAACAAGCTGCGGCTCAAAGTAACTGTGAACTTGGCCATTTAGACAAACAAAAAGCCCTAGCAATAGAGCGTGCCTGCCAAGAAATAATTGATGGCCAACATATAGATCATTTTCCGATTGATGTTTTTCAAACTGGCTCTGGCACCAGCACCAATATGAATGCTAACGAGGTCATTGCAACACTTGCAAGTCGTTACAATGATGACCTAATTCACCCAAATGATGATGTGAATATGGGTCAAAGTTCAAATGATGTGATCCCAACGACCATCGCCGTAAGCAGTGTGATTAATGTTGTTTATGAGCTGTTTCCAGCCCTTGATCAGCTATCACAGATGCTAGAGCGTAAGAAATCTGAAGTAGGCGATATAGTAAAAACAGGCCGTACTCACCTAATGGATGCAATGCCTGTTACTTTTAGCCAATCTCTCAATACTTGGCAATATCAAGTTGATACCGCAATGGCGGCTATTCGCCATAGCTTAGATGGCGTGTCAGCGCTTGCCCAAGGCGGGACTGCTGTGGGCACAGGGGTCAATGCAGATCCCCAGTTTGCTGAGCTGTTTTGTAAAAACTTAAGCACCAACGTAGGCATACGTTTTACCCCCAGTAAAAACTTTTTTTATAACATTGGCTCACAAGACGCCATTGTTTCATTATCTGGGCAATTAAAAGTACTTGCTGTGGCACAAATGAAAATAGCTAATGATTTGCGCTGGATGAACTCAGGACCACTCGCCGGGCTAGGCGAAATTGAGCTTGAAGCATTACAACCGGGCTCTTCGATTATGCCTGGTAAAGTTAACCCGGTGATCCCAGAAGCAGCAGCAATGGTAAGTGCACAAGTGATTGGTAATGACGCGACTATTACCGTAGCAGGGCAATCTGGAAACTTTGAGCTTAATGTCATGCTGCCAGTCATCGCCTATAATATTTTGCAAAGTATCGAGTTACTGGCAAATAGTAGCCGCGCATTAGCGGATAAAGCCATTCGCACGTTTAAGGTCAATCAGCCAAATATTGACAAAGCCTTGGCCAAGAACCCAATTTTAGTCACGGCCTTAAACCCGGTTATCGGCTATGCAAAAGCAGCTAAAATTGCCAAGCAAGCGTATCAAAGTGGTCAGCCGATCATTGATGTAGCAGAGCAAGAAACCCAGCTCTCTCGCGCTGATTTGGAAGAGTTACTTAATCCAACCAAGCTAACCCAAGGCGGTTTATAACCTACCTATGAAACCCGTTACTTTATTTAAGTAACGGGTTTACCTTTTTGAATGTAATAGTTTTTATTGCTGTGTTATGTGCAAAGTGTATGATAGTGATTACTTGTTAATCACTATAAAGGTTCGTTATGCGCTTTTCATTATGTGTTGTTGTGTTATCTCTTTTTATTGTTGGCTGCTCGGACGCTGCAACACCAGAAGCAGAGCAATTAAAACCAGCTCCCTCTACTTTGACCAAAAATAGTCAGGCAGTGGCTATAGGTGATAAAAACAAAGCCGTTTCGAGAGAAGCAATTCAGGCAGCTCATAAACAATTAAAAACCCTCACCGAAGATCTTAGCTGTGATACGAGTAAACAATGCAAAGTATTGCCTGTTGGGAGCAGAGCGTGCGGTGGACCAAGCAGCTACCTTGTTTTTTCAACCAAAAATAACGATAGTCAAAAGGTTGAACAAGCAGCAAAACAGATTACGACTCTAGAAAGCCAATTTAACGCTCAAACAGGTATGGTCAGTATTTGCCAACATTTAACTGCACCTGCTACACAGTGTACTAGCAATAAATGTGTTAAAGTTGCTGGTAATGCAACAAGTGTTTATTAAAGGAATTAATATGAAGTGCGTTTCATATTCTAAAGCGCTGGCAATTGCAGCTGGCCTATTTATTACTACCGGCTGTGAAAGTACATTTGATACAAGTTCATCAGGCTCAGTAAGTTTATCTAAAGCGAACAATGCATTATCTAAACTAGTTGAAGATACCAGCTGTACAGCGAGTTTTCAGTGTAAGGTTCTTGAAGTAGGTCAACGGGCATGCGGCGGGCCTAGCAAATACTTAGTATACTCTGCTTTAAACACTGAGCAAGAAGCTGCAGAGCAGCTAGCTCAACAAGTAACTGAGCAAGAAATACTTGATAATCAAGCTAGTGGTGCGAGCGATTGCTCACCGGTTTTACCTGTGCAAGCCTTATGTATTGACAAGCAATGCCAGGCATTCGAAATAAAATAATCAACTAACAACCTATGCGCTAAACCAGAAATGGGATTAGCGCAGATATGATTAACACTCCAATAATACACACCCCTGCTTTAAAGATATGCTGCATTGGCATTTCTTTCTTTATCCAATACGCATAAATAAATCGCACAAAATAACTTGCGGCAGTACCGAACAAAGCAAAAATAATTAGGTAAGCGATTAAAACGATATTCACAGCGACCCATTTTTTATAGGAATGAAGCCCTCAGTGTAAGGGCTTAACTTTAAGAAGGCAAAATTGTGGTTATTTTTTATTGCTGTAAGCGATAAGCAACTCAGCCACTTGCTGCTTAACTGCTCGCTTGTCATCTGCTGGCACACCAAATCGCTGTGCAAGTAACCCTATTTCCTCATCATTAAGATTAAATGACAATCGTTGACGAGTCTTTTTTGATTTAACATCGAGCGCTAAAATTTTGCGGATCATATCTGAAGGTGTTAACTCCTGATCTATCGCCTGCTTTTTTATAGATTTTTGTACTTCACTGCTTAAATCAAAGGCCATTTGCGTCGCCCTTACGGCTTGTTCTTGGCGCTGCCATTTAGCCTTCGCGTCACTCACTGTGCATCTCCTGGGAATAAGTCCACAATATCAGATATAGGTCTGGTCAGTGTAAGTGAGACTTCTGTTTCACCACCATCCCAAATCTCAATGTTCAGACTGTGGCTTTCGTCGTCAGAGGCTAGGCATATCATTTCACAGGGTTCACCCCCTTCTTGCTCATACCGAGGCAGTGGTTGCTTACGATAATCTTGCTTATGGAAATAGCAAACGTATGGCGATTCACTTTGCTGGTAACTTTTACCTAAAAACTGCATAAAGCGCTCAGGTGTATTCTTAACTTCTATAAAAGTTAAAGACTCTTCGTCAAAAATACGGGCAAACTCATCGAGGGTAAAAATATCATCTACCTCATCACGTTGAATTTTTATTGAGAAATTAGCCCACTGCTCGCCATCTTCCATTTCAATTTGTAAAAATACAACTTGCCCACTGTTTGTCTCTAATACGAACTCAGTATCACTGCTGTGCTGATATTGATAAGTTTGCACATCAATCACACGCACAGTTTGACCTTTTAACCAGCTTGGATAAGCAAATGAGTCAATAATACTCAGCATATCGCCTTTTTTTAGATCGCTAGCATGAGTCAATTGACGTTCTGGCGCTTTTTTAGATTTAAAGAAATTAAACATAGAGTGCCTCTTAAGCAAAAAAGGTAACGGGCATGATGCAACGTTACCTTTTTAAAAAAGTGTGAATAAGGGTTAGCCGTTTTGCTTAGCTTTAATACGCGCTAAGATATCCGCGCTTTTTGGGCTGCTATCGCCAATACCCGCTTCAGCCATTTTAGCTTTTAAATCGCCGCCACTTGTTTCTGCTTCAAGCTCTTTTGCAGCACCAAGTTGATCGCTACGATCTTGCTGACGTTGCTTAATACGCTCAAGCGACTGACGTGCATTTGTCATCGACGAACTATTTGTATTAAGCGTGCTATTAACAGCCATAGTAGCTTGTTGCACGCTTTCAGTGGTTTTCACCATTGTAAGCTGGCGTTGGTTTTCTTTGATCGACTTTTCGGCATCTTTAACTTGCTGCTTTAAAGTTACGATGTGGTTGCTAAAACCAGCAAGCACTTGCTCGTGCTCAGCTTTTTCATTTTCGAAATCACCAATTTTCTCAGCAATTTCTAAAGCAAGCGCTTCATTGCCTTTTTCAAGTGCTTGGCCAGCATAAGCTTCGTGCTCAGCTATCGACGCATCTAGGGCGCTTAATGAACGCTTAGTTTGCATTTCTTTTGCCATTACTTCAGTTAGGCTTTTCTTTGCACGTTGTAATGCATTTTGCGCATCCGCGATTTCTTGCTCAAAAATACGGATACCATTTGCATCAACGATTGCTTCACCGGCTTCACGTGCACCGCCACGAACTGCTGTAAATAACTTTTTTAATATACTCATAATCTTAACTCCACTTAATAGAACTTGCTGCTATCTCATCGCACTGATAAATAAGGTATTAATCATTCAAGTACAAGGTCACAGCTTCTAGGGCATCAATTGCGTTATCGGCTAACGTTACTAACTCATGGGTAATGTCATCAAATGACGAATTTACCGACAAGGCACCAAAAATTGCGTACTTGTTATCAATTTTGGCAAATGCACTCAATGGAATCGGTACATTTAAACGTAGTAATGTTTCGTTTAGCTCGTTTCGTAAATCAGGTTTTACTTCGTCATCTGCAAACAAGTAGCTAATACAAAGCAATTGCTCTTGTGTTTGCGTAACAAAAATTGGAAGTTCATCATTTCCATCAACAATGACTTGTAACACATCTTGCTCGCCTGGATTGGCTATCAAGAAAGATTCAAAGTTAGCGCCTTCAGTTTCAAAAGATGCTAGTTTTATTGAAAGTTCGTTTAATTCCATGTCTCTGCCTTTTTGTCATTTGACATATTATGTCTGAGTTAAGATTCGCACGACCGACATATTATGTCAACCATGTTTTATCAATTTTTATACAGTTCGCTTTCTTCTTGCCATGCACTGCGATAATAATCATATAGTGTGCCAGACCCTAATCTATTGACTTCTATATTATTTATTTGTTCAAAATAATAGTTTGGAAACACAAATGCTGCCAATAAATATTCTTTACTTGCCCATCGAGAATCTACAGACAAGTTAACAACATCATTGATCCGCGCGCTGGCTGATTGCCCACGAGTCGTTGCTATAGTCCATCCCCACTGGCCAAAAGAAGGGATATTTTGCTGATACTGTTCGACATGTTTAAACCCAGCCGCTTTGACTGTTTTTCCAATACTCAAAAATGCCTTTTTTGCGTGGTAAGGTGATGTTGATTGCACTGCCATCGCACCATCAGGAGCAAGCAGTTGACGAATATGGTTATAAAAATAGTCGCTGTACATTTTATTTAGGTCAGGGTGATTTGGATCAGGCAGGTCGATAATAATAGTATCGAAGCGCTTCCCTTGATCAAGCAACCGCTCAACCTCTATAAATGCATCGCCTACAATCACGTTAGCTCTAGGATCACTCATCGCGTTTGCATTGAGCTTAGTCAATCGCTTAACTATTTCAACAGGCGCTTGAAACTCGTCACTTTTATGGCCAAATAAGTTAAGTAACTGGCCATCTAAGTCGATTAACGTGACCTCTTTCACTGGCCATTTAAATACGTCGCGCATGGCAAGCCCATCACCGCCACCCACTATCAAAACGTCATCATGACGATTAGAGGCCAGTAAAGCAGGGTAAACCAACATAGAGTGATAAATTTGTTCATCGATGCTGGAGAACTGTAAACGACCATTTAGGTATAAGTCAGTAATCGGTTCAGGTTGGTTGCGGCTTAGTCGCTCCGTTAATACCAGGTGCTGGTATTTTGTCGCCTCAGAATAAATCACTTTATCTTTATAAAGCACGTTACTTAAGTCTTTCATCCAGCTACTGCCAAGCACTAATATAAAGCCAAATAAAACCAATAACGCGAGGTGACAAACAAGCAGCAATTTAGCAAAACGGACATGGCTGTGATAGCGCCACAAAAATGCTAAACCCGCGACAATATTAAATAAGGCGGTCCAAGCAGCCGCTTGCATAATGGGCATCGCGAGCATAATACTCACCCAAATAGCTGCGCCAATACCTGCACCTATATAGTCAGCCCCATAAATTGTGCCTGCATTATTTTCTAAAAACCGCCCATATACTTGTTGGCGTATACGGGCAATTAGCGGGATCTCCATGCCGATTAATAAGCCGAGTAACAAACCGA
Source organism: Pseudoalteromonas sp. KS88 (assembly GCF_004766475.1). Taxonomy (NCBI): domain Bacteria; kingdom Pseudomonadati; phylum Pseudomonadota; class Gammaproteobacteria; order Alteromonadales; family Pseudoalteromonadaceae; genus Pseudoalteromonas; species Pseudoalteromonas sp. KS88. The sequence goes on along the minus strand of NZ_PYHV01000039.1, from coordinate 3,125 downwards.
ACACATATGGGAGAAAACGCGACCACTCTTGTAACTTTTGAAATACATAGCCATTAAGCACTGTATCTGCAGGTAAGTTAAAGATCTGTGAAAAGATATATGGTAATGAGTAACTGACGGCAATCACACTCGCAATCGCTAAAATACATCCCATCCCCACCAAGGCAATAATACCCTCAAGCCATGCAAAAGCGGTGAACGCGTCTTTAAACCAACGAGCCAGAAAAGCACCGATCCCCATAGCGACGATCATTGTGCCAATCATGGCATAAATGGCACTTTCGACAGAACCTAAAACACGTCCTGCATAATGTGATAAGAGATATTCATAAATAAGGCCGCACCCAGCGAGTACAGCCATAACAGTTATCAATAAAAAATCATGCCCAAGTAAGGAGTTCTTACTCGGGGCCGTTGTTGTGTGTGACAAATCTTATGCGCCTAATAACGTAGCCATAGTGACACCAACAGCAAATGATATTGCGGCTGAAATAGTGGCTACACCAACATTCTTTTGACGATTGACTTCATCTGAAATATCACAACCCGAAAGAATAATCTTTATTGTAATTAAATGAAGTAAGATAAATACAATAACACATATCACAGCACTCAGTGCCCAATACATAAGGCTAGCATTAATACTATCGGCAACATAAGGCGCAACGCCAGATGCTGCTGTAATAGCGAGTGCACTACCAATTAAGAAACCCGCATAACGTATACCCACCGCTAAATTACCGTCAATAACCGCTTGTTGAAGGCAGTCGCCACTGCGATTTGTGCGTTTAAATAATTGCACGCGATACTGGCTGACAAGCAACAAAACAACACTGCCAATAATAAATGCTGCTATAACAATTGGTAAACCGTACCAGCCCTCTGTTGCAACCCAAAATAAAGCTGAGCGGATAACAATTGCCACACTAACCACATGGCCAAAGTCGATCAAGGCTGCTGTTGCATTCCCTTTCACTATTTCATCATGCAAGCTGACCTTACGTAACGCGACTTTATCTTGAAAGAAGTGGCCAAGCTTTATGAGCACTATCGCTAATAAACCATATGCCCCCATTTGCAGCGCTTCTTGATGCAACGTTGGTGCAAATGCACCACTACTGACACCAGTAAGAACAATTGCTAAAGCAACTAGACCTGCTGCAAAACTAATACCGAAGGCAAAGTTATCGCGCTCTGTAATTTCATCATTTGCATGTAGGTTAGACACCCAACCTTTTATAAATTTTAGACTAACAAACAAAGCGATAATGATTGCAAAATCAATTGCGAGCGCTTGTAGTGACCACATAGTTATTCCATTAAATTCGTACATATTCTTTTAACTCCAACACTAATTCTTTACAGTCTGGTTATTTACCACGGCTTATTCCACGCGAAGTTCGACTACCACTATTTCTTACAGACCCTGAACTTTTACTGTAGCTACTCTTGGAATAGCTGCTTCTACTTTTTGGTGGGGTGTAACTACTTCGGCTAAGTCCTGAAGCGCCTGTTTTTTTTGTAGCATACGGGCTTGTAAACTGCTTTCCCTGGCGCGAATAAGATTGGCGAGTTCTTGTTTCAACAGCTGTTTGTGCTTTCATTTGTTTAGGACTGGTATAACGTGCACGGCCATAGTCATTGTAGTAACTGTATTTTCGGCGTTTACTCCAACTGCCGTATTCAACTCGGTCGAACACATCACCCAAGATACGATACATACCATACCAAGCCCAAAAGCTCATACCATTGCTATTCGTCTGCCAGCTACCATAGTTAGGATTACCAACAAGTTGGTTTCCTTCACCAGGACCTTCTGCTTGCTGGCTTATTGCCCCAACACGGGCAAGTGAGCCACCTGACATATCCGCTAGCATGTTAATAGGATCAGTTAATGCGTCAGAAAACAGTGTGGGTTTTGCCGCATCCCTTAATAGATCTAAGTTTCGCAATGTTTCTTCGTAGGGCGGTATAAGGTGGGTGTTTTTAATATCTGCTAAGCGTTGCTGCAAGCCAGTATAAAGCGCACCATTTCTCGTTGCATCTTGAGCCATTACAGAAGCAATTTGCGATAACTGAGGTTTTTCATTGCTGATTATGCGAGCATATTCAGACAATAAGACAGCATTTCGAATTGAACCATTATCCAAGGCTTTACCGAGCCCTTCGAGTTCAACCTCGGCTTTGGTTATAGATTGTTGAATTGTTTGTTGCAACTGCTCTTCTTTCGACTGGCAGCCCATAAGCAAGCTTATCAAACAAAACAGGCTTATAAGTTTCCAAGCTTTTATATCCGACATTCATGTCACCTGATTTACTAAATTAACAAAGCTAGTTTTACACAGCTCAGTTATTAAACCAAGAATGAAATTGCAACAAGATAATATTTAAGAGAAATCAAAGGTAGAAAGTTTGTATTTCTTTAGGGCGGGAGCGAGTTTCGAATACAATCAACAAAAAGGAAGCGCAAGCTCTTTTAAATGTGTACTTTGTGCTCAGAGATGATCGTGACGTTCTTTATCCGTGGGTTTCGTAATACTCAACCCACGCTACGGTGTATAGGTTGACGCTGTGCAGCTGATAGCTGACGGCTTAAAGCTGAGAGCTCTAATTTTATTTCAGACAACAAAAAACCCGTCACATCGCTGTAACGGGTTTCTCTTATTTGGAGCCTGGCGATGACCTACTTTCACATAACAAATGCTACACTATCATCGGCGCTGTTTCGTTTCACTACTGAGTTCGGCATGGGGTCAGGTGGGTCCAAAACGCTATTGTCACCAAGCAAATTAGGTGCAAAGGAATAATGACAAAGCACGTAGTGCTACCATTTCCTTTGCGCAAGGTGCCTCAATGTTAACGCTACGCGCTAAGAGTCACCTCATAAATTTGGAATTTCTGATAATAAAGTCTTCAAGTATCTACTTTAGTTATATTAACTTCTTCGCTTGTTTCACTATCACATAAAACGCGTTTGGCGTTGTATGGTTAAGCCTCACGGGTAATTAGTACAAGTTAGCTTAACATGTCACCATGCTTCCACATCTTGCCTATCAACGTTGTAGTCTTCAACGGCCCTTCAGAGACTTTAAAATTCTAGTGAGCACTCCTCTCGAGGCCTGCTT
>NZ_PYHV01000038.1:0-26187 GCF_004766475.1 Pseudoalteromonas sp. KS88 | reverse complement strand
AGTGAAACAAGCGAAGAAGTTAATAGACTAAAGTAGATACTTGAAGACTTTATTATCAGAAATTCCAAATTTTAGTAAGCTCGATTGAATCGAACTTACACCTAATTTGCTTGGTGATAATAGCGTTTTGGACCCACCTGACCCCATGCCGAACTCAGTAGTGAAACGAAACAGCGCCGATGATAGTGTAGCATTTGTTATGTGAAAGTAGGTCATCGCCAGGCTCCAAATAAGAGAAACCCGTTACAGTAATGTGACGGGTTTTTTGTTGTCTGGAATAAAGAAGAGCTTTCAGCTTTAAGCCGTCAGCTATCAGCTGCACAGCGTCAACCTATACACCGTAGCGTGGGTTGAGTATCACGAAACCCGCGGATAAATAAAACCACGGACGATGAGGTGTAGCATTTGTTATGTGGCTCTCTACCGCTGTGGGCACTACGCCATCCTACTGCGTAGCATTTGTAAAATATAGCTCTCAGCTTTAAGCCTCACAGCGTCAACCTGTGCACCGTGTCGTGGGTTGAGCATTAATACCCACGGATAAAAGAGCGCTATGATGCTCTCAAAGCGCAACTTATTCCCTTAACGAGGTTCATAATAACTCATGTTTTAGAACACATACGGGTATTGTAGCAATACCTTAAAAAATAAATTTAACAGCTTACTTAGTCAATGATGTCCAGCTCAGTCTTGAGTTGGGAGAAGATGTACAACTCGGAATTCTTTCTGTTTCACCTACATTCACTATTCAACCACCATTAGATCATACTGGCATATTCTAGATATAGTAAATTGTTAGACAACCGCACGTTAGCTTTGACCCAGACATTAAATATGGTCTGTCATTATTGATAGTACGAAGGAAGCTTTTAGCGTGTTCTAGAGCATTTAATAGAATGCTTTAATTGCTTTGAGTGGGATGTAACAGATGGCAGGTTATGTTGATGTGTAAAGTGATAAATATTATTAAGCTTATGTAAGGACATAAAGTAATCTGTGAGTAATGTCTTCTCTAAATAAGAGATTACCCTCATTCTTAACTGTATGTTTGCATACCTAATTTTTGAGTTGCTGTTCGTTTAAATTTTATTACGATCAAAAACGCCAGCGCGAGGCTGGCGTTTTAAATACAGATTAAAGCGTAGTATTAAGCTTTAGGGCCTGCGTTTTTAATTTCGTCTGAAACATCGTATTTTGCGAAGTTCTCAGTGAAGTCTGTTGCAAGCTTAGTCGCGTACTCAGCGTATTTTGCTTTGTCTTCCCATGTATTGATTGGGTTAAGTAGTTCGCTATCAACACCTGGTACAGCAACTGGCACGTCTAGGTTTAACACATCAATATGTTGTGTTTCAACGCCGGCAAGTTTACCCGATACGATTGCATCAACAACTGCACGTGTTGTTGGGATATCAAAGCGCTTACCAGTACCGTAAGGGCCACCAGTCCAACCTGTGTTGACTAGGTAAACTTTAGCGCCAAACTCACGTACACGCTTCATAAGAAGCTCTGCGTAAACACCTGCAGGACGTGGGAAGAAAGGTGCACCAAAACACGTTGAGAATGTAGATTCGATGTCGCTAGTAGAGCCAATCTCAGTTGAACCTACTTTTGCAGTGTAACCACTTAGGAAGTGGAACGCTGCTGCTTCTTCGCTAAGGATTGATACAGGTGGTAATACACCACTTACATCACACGTTAAGAATACCACTGCTTTTGGTTCACCTGCGCGGTTCTCTACTTTACGCTTTTCAACGTGCTCAAGAGGATAAGCTGCGCGGCTATTTTGAGTTAGGCTTGTATCGTGAAAGTCAGGAATGCCTTTTTCATCAAGTACAACGTTTTCTAGGATAGTTCCAAAACGGATTGCATCCCAAATAACAGGCTCATTCTTTTGTGAAAGGTCGATACATTTAGCGTAACAACCGCCTTCGATGTTAAATACACTACCAGGTGCCCAGCCATGCTCATCATCGCCGATTAGGAAACGCGTTGGATCTGCTGATAACGTTGTTTTACCTGTACCTGATAAACCAAAGAATAAAGCGGTGTCGCCTGCTTCACCTACGTTAGCAGAACAGTGCATTGGTAATACACCTTTCGCTGGAAGTAGGAAGTTCTGTACAGAGAACATCGATTTTTTCATTTCACCGGCATAACGCATACCTGCTAGCAATACTTTACGTTGTGCAAAGTTGATAATAACTGTGCCATCGCTGTTTGTGCCATCACGTTCTGGGTCACATACAAATGAAGGAACATTCATTACCTGCCATTGAGGTAAATCAGATGCATTATAAGATTTAGGTTCGATAAACATATTTTTGGCAAAAATGTGATGCCATGCAGTTTCAGTTGTAACAACAACTGGTAGATAATGCTCAGGATCAGCGCCAACTTCAAGGTGAGAGATGAAGTGGTCATTGCTTTGCACATGTGCTTCTACACGTGCCCATAAAGCGTCAAATTTATCTGCATCGAAAGGGCGGTTTACATTACCCCATTGGATATCATTTTCAGTACTTGATTCTTGAACAATAAAACGGTCTTTTGGAGAACGACCAGTACGACGACCGGTGTTAGCAACAAAAGCTCCATTGGCGGCTAAAGTCCCTTCGCCACGACGGATCGCGTGTTCGACAAGTTCAGCTGCAGTTAGATCGACAAAACGAGTAGCGCTTGAAGTCATGTTTATACCTAAATTGTGTGAGATTGAACGGGATAGCTCTGGGGTTCTAAAGACCTTTAAGCTGCATTTATAGTAACAGATGGATTAGGGATATTCGAGCCTATGAACACCCTAAAAACACATATATTTACGAAAAAACATGAATAATTTCAATGATACCGGTGTCATAAAAATCACAAAAATTATGACACCGGTATCAACTGCACGAACAAAAAAGCCGCACTATTTGCGGCTTAATAATTGAACAGTTTCAATCGAGTGCTTAGTTGAAGATACTCTTAATATCTTGTTCGCTAAAAATGTAATCCTTTAAGCAGTAATGGCAACTAATTTTCACTTCGCCATTGGCTGCGGCATCATCAAGAAGTGCTTGTTGGCCAACATTAACCAGTGCAGTAATTGTTTTCTCACGTGTACAGCCACATTTAAAGTGAATAGGTTGAGGCTCGTAAACGCGCGGGTTATCTTCGTGATATAAGCGGGTAAGTACAGTTGTTGCATCTAATGTTAGCAATTCTTCATCTTTAATTGTATTGCTAAGTGCTTCAAGGTGCGTGAAGTCTTCGATAGATTTTTCTTTATTAACCGGTAAGACTTGAAGCAACAAACCAGACGCTTTCTTTGATCCGCCAGTTGTATCTGTGGTAAACCAAAGGCGTGTTTGTAATTGCTCTGATTGGGCAAAGTAAGCTTCTAAGCATTCAGCCAGCGTTTCGTGCTCTAACGGAACAATACCCTGGTAACGTTCACCTTTATTAGGGGTAATGGTTAGTACCATCACACCATTGCCAATAAGATCTTTAATAGTACTGCCTGTTACTTCACTTTGTAAGCGAGCAATACCACGCATATTTTGCTGATCATCACCATTAATAACAGCATACTTAACTGGGCCATCACCCTGAAGTTGAACGGCTATATCACCCTCAAACTTTAATGTTGCAGTTAAAAGGCAAGTTGCTACTAAAAGCTCGCCTAATAGTTTTTGCACAGCAACAGGGTAATCGTGACCCGCAATCATTTCTTGATAGGTTTGTTCTATTTGAACTAGTTCGCCTCTGACGTCTAGTTGATCAAATGTATAACGGTGAAGTAAATCTTGTTGCATAAATGACATTACCTAACTTGATTTCATTTTTAAAAGTTCGCGTCTTTGTTTTTTATCCGGTTTACGATCTGGATGTGGAGCAAAGAAGCTATTATTTTTGCGAGCAATACTATTTGCTTCGCGTTTTTCTATACTGGCTTGGGATTCTTCATATAAGGTTTGTGCAATGGGGGCACCAGCACGTTTTTCAACTACTTTAAGCACAGTAATGATTTTTTCATCGACCCCTTGAGCTAATTTTATTTGAGCTCCAAGTTCAACAATTTTACTGGGTTTAGCCCGTTGCCCATTATAATGCACTTTACCGCCTTGCACCATGTCACGTGCGATTGCACGGGTTTTATAAAAGCGCGCAGCCCACAGCCATTTATCTAAACGCACACTGAGAGTTTCATTGTTAGAAGCTGAATTACGGGTGTTACTTTTTGACACAATTGTACTCTTTAAAATAGAGGCACCATAGGACAAAATTTATCATGAAACGAACTACTAAAGAAATACTCGTCGTATTTCTTAGTAGTAAAAGACCTTAATTCAGCTTGTTTACAAAGTTTAATATTAGTGCGCTTGTTGAATGAAAAATGAAAAGGTACTATAGGTTCGCGATATAGCAGTAAATTAAAATAAGAAACGACATTTATGGATCAGCAATTACAGCAGCTAAAACAGTTTTTAGGCAAATTACCTCACGCTAAATTAAGTTGGGTGGTAATGATGTTAGTCGTTGTTTACATTGCTTTTTTAATGGCTAAATTGTTTTGGCTTGTGTGGCCAGAACCAACGAATACGGCTATTCAGAGCACCTATTCTGCCCCTGAAAATACGCAATCAAATAGATCTAATTCTTCATCTATCCTAGCGCTTCACTTGTTTGGTAAAGCGGATGCACAGCCCAAAAAACCATCAGCCCGCCAAGAAAAAGTTATTAACAATGCACCAGAAACCCGTTTAAGTATTAATTTAACGGGCATCGTTGCGGTAAGTAATAATGATAAAAATGGTTTGGCAGTTATTGAATCGCAAGGGCAACAAGTAACCTACCTTGTGGATGATGTAGTGAAAGGTACTCGAGCTAAACTGGCTCAAGTACTCCCAGATCGCGTTATTCTGGATGTAAGTGGCCGGTTTGAGACATTAATGCTCGATGGTTTAGATTTTACTAAAACGGTTTCAATGCCCGTATTAGCAGAGCGTGAAGGTGAAAGGGACTTTAACCAAGGCCCTCAAGACGTTGAGCAAATTGATGCAACGGCAAACGAAGAGGTTAAAAGCTCAATCCTTGAAACGCGTGATGAATTACTACAAGACCCAGGTAAGCTTTTTGATTACATTCGTATTTCTCAAGCGATGAGAGACGGTGAGCTTGTTGGGTATCGATTAAGCCCAGGTAAAGATCCTGCGCTTTTCAAAAAAATGGGACTACAGAATAACGATTTAGCTGTTTCTATCAACGGCTATCAACTAACAGATATGCAACAGGCCATGTCAGCCATTAATGAGCTGCGTAACAGCACCGATGCAAACATTACGATTGAACGTGATGGTGAGCAAATCGATGTTCAATTTAGCCTGCAATAATTTAGCTTTGGAGTTTTAATACAATGGTTAACGCGCTACACCTCAAAAAAATCAGAAAAGGGTTAGCTAAGTACGCGACACTTTTTTTTGCGGCTAGTTTATCTCTCTCGGTGTCAGCCGTTGAGTATGCTGCAAACTTTAAAGGCACAGATATTAATGAGTTTATTAATATTGTGGGTAAAAACCTAAATAAAACCGTCATCATTGATCCTAACGTACGTGGCAAAGTGAATGTTCGCAGCTATGAGTTGATGGATGAAGCACTTTATTACCAATTTTTCTTAAATGTGTTGGAAGTTTATGGCTACTCAGCGGTAGAAATGGATAACGGCATCATAAAAATTGAAAAAAGTTCGGATGCTAAAAAATCAAATGTACCGCTAATAACAAAAGATAATCAAGCGAGCGGCGACATGATGGTTACCCGTGTTGTACGTGTAAAAAACGTCAGCGTGCAAGAGCTTGGTCCTTTAGTTCGTCAATTCAGTGATCAAAAAGATGGTGGTCACGTTGCTAACTTTAATGCAGCAAACGTGATGATGTTAACTGGGCATGCAGCTTCAGTTAACCGCCTGGTAGAAATTATTCGTTCAGTAGACCAAGCCGGTGATAAGCGCGTAGATATTGTTAAATTAAACTTTGCCACAGCAGATGATGTGGTTTCTGTTGTTGAAAACATTTACAAAGACAGCGGCAAAGGCAGCGTGCCAGAGTTTTTGATTCCGAAAGTTGTTGCTGATGGCCGTACCAATAGTGTGATTGTCAGTGGTGAAGGCCAAGCAAGAACACGTGCTATCGAACTGATTAAACGCCTTGATGGTGAACTACAAAATCAAGGTAACACCAAAGTAATTTATTTAAATTACGCCAATTCTGAAGACCTAGTAAAAGTGCTTCAAGGTGTAAGTAAAACCCTGGCAGAGGAAGGCCAATCAGGTTCAACTAAAACGCGTAGTCGCAGCCAAAATGAAACCAGCATTGAAGCTCACCCAGATTCGAATTCACTGGTTATTACGGCACAACCTGACACTATGCGCTCTCTTGAGTCAGTTATTGAGCGTTTAGATATTCGCCGAGCACAAGTATTGGTTGAGGCGATTATTGTTGAAGTAATGGAAGCCGACGGTGTTAACTTTGGCTTGCAATGGATTTCTGAGCAAGGTGGCATGGTGCAGTTTAATAACGGCAACACAGTGCCTGTGGGCTCATTAGCTGTAGCAGCAGAGCAAGCTCGTGATAAAACGATTAAAAAGAATATTACCGGAAGCGAAACTGGCAATACGACCCCTTATGAAGAAACCGTTGAAGGCGATTTAGGTCCACTTGCTGCTTTACTTGGCGGTATCAATGGTCTTGCCATGGGTATTATTAAAAATGACTGGGGCGCGATAATCCAAGCGGTCTCCAGTGATACCAATTCAAATATCCTTGCTACGCCATCTGTAACTACGATGGATAACGAAGAAGCATCGATGATTGTGGGTCAAGAAGTGCCTATTATTACCGGTTCGCAAACTGGCTCTAATAACTCAAATCCATTCCAAACGGTTGAGCGCCAAGAGGTCGGTGTTAAGCTTAAAGTAACACCGCAGATCAATGACGGAACGGCAGTACAATTGACCATTGAGCAAGAAGTATCAGGGGTAAGCGGTACAACGTCAGTTGATATCTCAATTAATAAACGCGCAATTAAAACCACCGTGATGGCAGATGATGGCGGCATGGTTGTGTTAGGTGGCTTGATTGACGAAGATGTACAAGAAAGCGTATCTAAAGTGCCATTATTAGGTGATATCCCAATTCTTGGTCACTTATTCCGCTCAACAAGTACCAGCAAGCGTAAGCGTAACTTAATCGTCTTTATTCGTCCGACGATCATTCGTGATGGCATTAAGATGAATCAATTAAGCCATAGCAAATATAACTTTATTCGTGGTGAGCAATTTAAACAAAAAGAAGACGGTATTGATTTAATGCCGCTTGAAGAAGCGCCAATTTTACCTGAGTGGAATGATGCGCTTGTACTTCCACCAACGTATGAAGAATACTTAAAACAGCAAAATGCAGACGAGCGCAATAATGACTGAAGCCATCACCCCAGTAAATGAAGAGCTTGAATCATCACTGCACGACAATGAGTTATTAACCAGTGACGATTTAGTTGAGCTACCGCCTAAACGTTTGCCATTTTCGTATGCCAGACGTGCAGGTGTGCTATTAAGTAAGCACAATGATAACTGGGTGGTTTATTACCGTGGAGAGCTTGCGATAGATGTGCTGCTTGAAGTACGACGCATCGCAGGCCACGGGTTTACTCTTGAGCAACTCCCTGATGATAAGTTTGAGCTGTTGTTAGAAGCATCCTATCAGCGTGATAGCTCTGAAACACAGCAAATGATGGAAGATATCGGTAACGAGGTTGATTTATTCTCGCTTGCCGAAGAGATGCCGCAAACCGAAGATTTACTTGCTGGTGATGACGACGCGCCAATTATTAAATTGATTAACGCGATGCTCAGTGAAGCAATCAAAGAGGGTGCATCTGATATCCACATTGAAACCTTTGAGCAAGAGCTTGTTATTCGCTTCAGGGTTGATGGTGTTCTAAAAGAAGTGCTTAAGCCAAATCGTAAATTAGCTTCATTACTAGTATCACGTATTAAAGTAATGGCGAAGCTTGATATTGCAGAAAAGCGTATCCCACAAGATGGTCGTATAAGTTTACGTATCGCAGGGCGCGCAGTTGATGTTCGTGTATCAACGATGCCGTCAAGTTTTGGTGAGCGCGTAGTACTGCGTCTACTAGATAAAAACAATGCCCGCCTAAACCTTGAAGACTTAGGAATGACGCTGCGAAATCGTGAGTTGTTTTCTGATTTGATCAGTAAACCTCATGGAATTATTTTGGTGACCGGGCCAACAGGTTCAGGTAAAAGTACCACGCTTTATGCGGGTATGAGCCAAATAAATTCAAGAGACCGTAATATTCTTACTGTTGAAGATCCAATCGAGTATGAAATCCCAGGTATTGGCCAAACGCAAGTAAATGCCAAGGTAGACATGACATTTGCTCGTGGCTTACGCGCTATATTACGTCAAGATCCCGATGTGGTCATGGTCGGTGAGATCCGTGATTTAGAAACGGCGCAAATTGGTGTGCAAGCTTCACTTACAGGTCACTTAGTAATGTCCACGCTGCATACAAACACCGCAGCCGGTGCTATATCACGTATGGAAGATATGGGTGTAGAGCCATTCTTATTATCATCGTCATTACTGGGCGTACTTTCGCAGCGATTAGTGCGTACTTTGTGCGATAGCTGTAAAGAAGCACACACTGCGGATGAGCGAGAATGCGAATTACTCGGTGTGCCAACTGCAAACCCTCCGACTATTTATCGTGCTGTAGGTTGTGAAGAATGTAACTTTAATGGTTACCGTGGTCGTACTGGTATTCATGAGTTATTAGTGGTTGACGAGGCCGTACGCGAACTTGTGCACAGTGGTAAAGGTGAACAAAGCGTTGAAAAGTATATTCGTAAACACACCCCAAGCATTCGACAAGACGGTTGTAGCCGTGTGTTAGACGGTAAAACAACCCTTGAAGAAGTATTACGTGTTACCCGTGAGGAAGGCTAATGGCTGCGTTTGAGTATCGTGCGCTTGATGGTCGCGGAAAAGAAAAAAAAGGTATTCTAGAAGCGGATACAGCAAAGCAAATACGTCAATCTTTGCGCGAGCAAGGCCTTACGCCTTTAGAAGTAGTGCCCGCAGCAGAGGGTGATAAGCAAGTGAAAGGGGCAAAACAATCCCTTTTTTCTGGCATGTTTAAATCTAAAATATCAACCTCAGATCTTGCGCTGATCACACGTCAATTAGCCACGCTTATTCAATCATCCTTGCCTGTGGAAGGCGCTGTAATGGCTGTTGCGGAGCAATGTGAAAAGCCGCGTTTAAAACGTATGCTTATGTCGGTGCGCTCAAAAGTTGTTGAAGGCTATACATTAGCGGATGGTATGTCAGAGTTTCCGCATGTGTTTGATAATTTGTACCGTGCAATGGTGGCCGCTGGCGAAAAGTCAGGGCATCTCGATGCCGTACTAAATCGTTTAGCTGATTACACTGAGCAACGCCAACATATGCGCAGCCAAATTACTCAAGCTATGGTTTATCCTGTCATCCTAGTGATATTTGCCATTGGTATTGTGTCGGTTTTATTAGGTACTGTGGTACCAAAAATACTTAAAACCTTTGAAAAGTCTAAACAAGTATTACCATGGACGACTGAGTGGGTAATGGCGGCAAGTAACTTTGTACAAAATTACTGGTTGGTATCACTTGTTGTGATTACCGCGCTGACCATAGGTATTAAACATGCACTAAAACAGCCAAAAATTCGTTTTTGGTATGATGCGAAAATTTTAGTGATGCCAGGTATTGGCAAAGTTGCACGTAGTATTAATACTGCACGTTTTGCCCGTACTTTAAGTATCTTATCATCCAGTTCAGTGCCTTTACTTGAGGGCATGCGTATTTCGGGCGGGGTATTGGTTAACGAAAAAATTAAAAAAGCCGTTGGTGATGCAGCAACTCGTGTCAGTGAGGGGGCTAGCTTGCGTGCATCATTACAGGAGACAAAATTGTTTCCGCCGATGATGCTACACATGATAGCAAGTGGTGAAAAATCGGGTGAGCTTGAGCAAATGCTCGAGCGCGCTGCCAACAATCAAGACCGTGAGTTTGAAACCATGGTAAATGTCTCGCTAAAACTCTTAGAGCCTGCGATGATAGCGTCGATGGCAGTCATTGTTTTATTTATCGTCATGGCTATTTTGCAGCCAATAATGGCAATGAATAAAGCAATAGGGCTTTAACCGATTCAAGGATTTGTAACAAGCGCGTTGTTACAGTGATTAATTAATAAGAAAACAGAGGTACGAACGTGAATAAACAATCAGGTTTCTCATTACTCGAAGTTATGGTGGTACTGGTTATCATTGGCATGATTATGTCAATCGTGGCACCTAATATTATGGGTCAGCAAGAAGAAGCAGCTATCGATAAGGCGCACTTAGATATACAGCAGTTAGAAGATGCTATGAGTCTTTATAAGTTAAAAAACAAAGCTTATTTAACAACTGAACAAGGTTTAGAAGGATTGGTCGATAAAACCAGTATTGAGCCTGTTCCTCGTCGTTTCCCTGACGGTGGCTTTATTTCTAAGTTACCTGAAGATCCATGGGGCAATCCATACCAGTTAATCAGCCCGGGAGAAGTGGGTAAGATTGATATTTTCTCTATGGGGCCTGATGGCGAAGCCGGTACTGATGACGATATCGGTAACTGGGATGAAGAAAAACAGTAATGACGAATACTAGCAAGGCGTTTCAAAACGTGACATGTGGTTTGTTATGTTAATGAGCCGCGTAAGCTTGCGCCAAACTAAGCCGCCCTCGTATAAGCGAGGGTTTAGCTTAATTGAAATTTTAGTGGTGTTGGTTGTGATAGCCTTCGCCACCAAAATGGTGGTATACAGCCTTGATGGAGGAGCTGAAGACGCTCTCGAAAAGCAAGCGCTGAGGCTGCATACCACCATTAATATGGCTTCTGAATTCGCTATTTTAAACCAAGTAGAGTTAGGCTTTCACATCGATGAGGATGTGTTTGAATTTTTAGTTTTTGACGGTGATAAATGGGTAACATTCGATCGCGAAGAGTTATTTGAACCCTTAACAATTACTGAAGAGTTTAAATTAACGCTAAACCTAGAAGACTTGGCTTGGGCACAAGAAAACTTATTAGAGCAGTCTAATTGGCGTGAGCTAATGGGCTCAGATGACGAGGAAAGTTTACTTGAGCTAAAAAAGCTTAAGATTCCACAAGTGCTTATTCTCTCTTCGGGTGAAATAAGTGCTTTCCAATTGATTTTTGAACTCCAAAAGCAACCAGAGCCAGTGTATTTCATTGAGGGCGAGTTTCTAGCGCCTGTCAACTTGCGTCGAGAGCCAGAGTAATGCGTGTAATTAAAGGGTTCACCTTACTCGAAGTAATGGTTGCACTGAGTATTTGTGCGCTTGCTGGTATTGCCGCCATGCAAGCTACTGGTGAGCATATAAACCACTTATCAAGCCTTGAGGAGCAAACTTATGCTTCGTGGGTCGCCGAGAATGTAATGGTTGAGCAGCGAGCAAAAGGGAGTCAGTGGCAAGGAAAAAATGGCGCAAAAGGCACTGAAAACATGGCGGGCATTGATTGGTACTGGCGCCAAGATGTCATCGCAACCGCAGACAAAAGCTTTTTGAAAGTCACTATCAATGTCTTCACCGATGAAAAATTAGAACAACCAGTGTACGAGTTAACGAGCTATTTAAATAAAGGTGGTACTCGGTGAAGCAGCGTGGTTTTACACTTCTTGAAGTTATGGTGGCGCTGGGGATCCTTGCTTTTGTCGTGCTAGCAACTCATCAAATTTTAGACTCTACAACGAAGGCTAAAGAAGCATCGGATGAGAAAATTGCCGAGTTGAATGGCTTGCAAACTACGTTTAGGTTGATGGACCAAGATTTTAGCCAAATGACAAAGCGCGAAGTGCGTAATCAATCTGGCGATATACAAGAAAGCTATATTTTAGCTGGGCGATATACATTGGACAGCCAGTACGATGGTATCGGGTTTGTGCGAGATGGCTGGGTTAACCCTATAAACTTACTGCCACGCTCTGAGCTGCAAGCAGTAGGTTACCGTGTTATTGACGATAAACTTGAACGCGTTTATCGCGTATACGTTGATCAGCTTGATAACACCGAGCCCCGTTCACAAGTTATTTTAAGTGATATCGAAGACCTCAAATTTGAGTTTTTAGATGATAAAAATGAATGGCAAGAGCAATGGGAAATCAAAGCATTGCCAAAAGCTGTGGCGGTGACGATTCAACAAATCGATCAAGAGCCACTTAAACGTGTATTTTTGGTGCCGGGTAATGGCAAAGTAACCGTATCTACTGCTCCTGCAAATAATGGTGGTAGTGGAGCGGGCAATCGAACAAGTAATCAAGGTCAGCGAGGAAATGGCTGATGGCGATTAAATCATCCCGTGGTGCAGCACTTGTTATTGTTTTATTTATTGTCGCTTTAGCCTCTATCTTAGCTGTTGAAATGAGTGCTAACTTAATGGTGCAAGTACAACGTAGTACAAACATTCAAGGTCATCAGCAGGCTAAGTGGTACGCCTATGCGGCTGAAGAGTTAGCCATTAAGGCTTTACTACAAAGTAAAAAAGATGATCCAGACAAAACAACATTGCAGCAAGTTTGGGCGCAACAAGCTGGAGTGCCTTTTCCTGTTGATAACGGGACTATTGAAGGGGCTATTACTGATCTTCAAGCATGCTTAAATTTAAATGCACTAAGGGCTGAAGCCCCAGCGAGTGGGAAAGTGAAAACCAACCTAGCACACACCGCTTTATTGGAATTGCTAAAAAACATTGAAGATTTACCTGCTGATGAATCTGAAGAAAGCATGGCCGATAGCGTGTATGACTGGTTAGATAAAGACAGCATTACCTATCGCTCTGGCGCTGAAGAGGATGAGTATTCTTCGCGAGATTACCCTTATTTGACGGCAAATAATTACTTTGCATCGACGTCTGAATTGCGGTTAATTCGTGGTTTTAACCCATTAGTTATGGAAAAACTGTTACCGTTTGTCTGTGTTATACCGGGTAGCGAACTACTTGCAATTAATGTTAATACACTCGATCCAGAACATGCACTTTTATTGAGTGCCTTCATTGATGGCTTAGATGAGTCTGGAGCACAAAGCGTACTTGCTGCGCGACCAGATGAAGGTTTCAGTGATATAGAAGAATTTTTTGAGCAGATAAATCAACAAGGGGCAAGAAACGTCAAGTCCATTGAGAAGCTGTTCACTATCAATAGCGAATATTTTAAACTACAAGCGCAAGCTGAATTTGTAGAGCTGCGTTTTTCGATGACCACTTTACTACATGCCAAAGATGGCGAAGTAACTATACTGGCGCGAAAATTTGGAGGCGTACAGTGACAGAAATACTCTTGATCCGCACGGGTCAAACCCAGCAAGATCGTATTAATTGGTTGGTATATTCACCATTAGAACAAGAAATAATTGCCAGCGGCGAAGTGCCTCATGCTGAGCATTTAAGTGAATTGACTGACAAAGCAAAACAGCGTGAAGTTGTTGTATTGCTGCCAAGCGATCAGGTTCAGTTAAAAACAGTTGAACTACCCACTAAATGGAATCGTAAGTTAGAACAAGCATTACCGTATATGCTTGAAGAAGATATTGCGTGTGATATTGACGACTTATTTATTGCGATTGCAGAGCCTACTCAGATTGAAGATAAACATGCTATCAATGTCGCTATGACCGACCGCGAGTGGTTTGAAAGTTGGCTTGATACCTTTGCTGAGCATAATATTGATATCATCAAACTGATACCCGATGCATTATTGTTACCAACCTCTGAAAACGGGATTAGTGCAATTGAGTTAAACGCTCAATGGTTGTGTAAGTATGGTGAATGGCACATCAGTGCAGTTGAGTCTTCTTGGATGGCTGAGTATTTAACGGCACTTGGCAATCCAGAAGTGGCGCATTACAGCCCCGCAACAGATTTTCCAGAATCAGTGTCCTTAACTGCCCAAACAGCGGACTATGATTTGCCTTTAGCGTTATTTGCTAAACAATTACCAACAACAAAGTTTAATTTACGTCAAGGCCCATACCAGCTAAAGAAAAAGACACCACTTTGGTGGGGGCACTGGAAAGGGGTTGCCATTGCAGCCAGTATCGCTTTGGTCAGTTCTGTGGTTATTAAAGGGTTTGAGTTATATCACCTGAACAGTGAACTTGAAGTGGCCAAGTCGCAAGTTGTTGAGCGTTACAGCAAGGCTTTTCCTCGTAAAACTGTGCGACCTCACCTCATCAGAAGTCAAATTAGAGGTGAACTTGCAAAAATTGAAGGTGGAAGTAGTGCTGGCTTTTTAGAGTTAACCAGTGAGCTTGTCACTGTGTTTAGTCAAGTGAACGATTTTACACCAGAAACCCTACGTTATGATCAACGTCGTAATGAGTTGCGAATCCGTGCTCGCGGCAAAGACTTTCAAACCTTTGGTAAAGTTAAATCGATTCTAGAGCAGCGAGGCTTAACGGTTGACCAAGGGTCATTGAATAATGATGGTGACTTTGTTGTTGGTGAATTAAAGCTCGGAGGTGCAGCATGAAGCAGCAACTTGAAAAGTATTGGGGCTCCTTAAAAGAGCAAGAGCAGCAATTGATTATGGTTGCAGGCGGTATTTTTGTTGTTTTCGTTTTGGTGATGGGCATTTTCAGACCGCTTAATAGCGCCATTGCACAAGCGCAGGCAGATCAAATAAAGCAGCAAGAATTATTAACCTGGGTTGATAGTAGTATTGTTAAACTAAAAGCGGCGGGCAGCCGCTCTATTAGTAACAATAAAAATTTAAGCCAGATTGTCAATGCGACGCGTGGCCGTTTTGATATCACCATTAGCAAAATGCAACCAAGTGATAACTCATTGCGCTTAACCATCGATTCAGTTCAATTTAACAAACTTGTTGAATGGCTTGATGAAATGGTCAATAAAGAAGGTGTGCAGATTGAGAATTTAGATCTTAGCCGTGATGACAAGCAAGGTTATGTGCGTGTAAGCCGACTGGTATTAGAGAAGTAATAATGAAAAAAACAGCATTTCTTATCGTTATATTTATTTTTAGTTTTATTGTTTTTGCTTTATTAAAAACACCCGCAGCTGTTGCGCTTAATCTTGCAAGCAGCCATTTACCAAAAGAGCTTGAGATTGGTAAGGTATCTGGCAGTGTGTGGCAAGGTCGTATCATGCAGTTACGTTTTGATGGTGAGCAAATTAATAACCTCAGTTGGGATGTTTCAGCGTGGTCACTACTTACAGGGCAGCTGTCAGGTAACCTGAAATTTGGCAATATTAGAGATACATCAGATATTTCAGGCCGAGGTGACTTCAGCTACGGTTTACTTGATCAATCGGTTGCACTTACCGATGCCACATTGAGGCTAAGCGTAGAGCGTGCAATGAAGCGTTTGCAGTTGCCGTTACCTATTAATGCTAAAGGCCGCGTTATTGTAGATTTAGATGAATATAATTTGGGTGTTCCATATTGCGATACTTTGACAGGTGAAATTGCAAGCCCTAACATAGATGTGCAAGGTTTATCGGGCTGGTTTAGTATCGGCCCATTGAGTGGGCAGTTGAGTTGTAAATCTGGTGATATTGCTGTGTTAGTTGACCCCGATAATCGTTTAGGGCTGGAAGCTGATGCGGTATTAAAAGCTAATTTAGATTTTAAAGTAGCTGGCTTTATTAAACCCGATTTAACTTTACCAAAAGAAGTCCATGATGCAGCTCAGTTTTTAGGGCGTGCAGATAGTGATGGTCGTTACCCCCTTAATATTTAATGGTTGATTGAGTTTTTCATGCAAATACCCGCATTCACAGAGCAACACGCAGAACAGTTAAATAATTTTTTAGCAGGGCACAGTCAAGCAATGACCTTAGCGCAAAGCCAAGGATATTTGTTTGCTGTCATTTGCTCACCAGAGCCATTAGATGTACACGAATGGCTTGAAGTCATTGTATCTAATACACAAGGTCAGCTAGATGAAGAAATCTTATTTTCTTTTATGGCGTTGTATCACCAAATAAGTGAGCAAGTATATGAAACCGGGTTCAAGTTACCATTATCGCTAAAGCATCATGCTGATAATGATAGTTACCTCGATTTAGATGATTGCCAAATGTGGTGTCAGGGTTTTATTCAAGGGGCACAGGTTTATTACAATAAGTTGAGCCAAGTAACAGGCTTAGATGCGGCCTTATTAGAGGCTTTGCAAACAGCGTATGCTAGTTTAGGTTTTTTTGCGTTAGACGCTGATGTAATAGCCGCGATTGCTAAGCAGAATAATCTATCTGAAGTACAGTTAGCGCAGAGTCAGTATGAATTGATGGGCGATTTCGCGTTAGGGTTTGCTGAATTAATAGAGATAGTTGCTGTTCAAAGTGGGCTATACACAGAAGACGACGAAACTTGGAACTAGGTTAACCTAGTTCCAATACTATTTCGGTACAGCCCTTAGGGCACTTTGCAACCCCTTGGCCTGGCTTAGGGGTTTTTAGATCCAGTGTTAAAATACCTTGGCATTTCTCACACTTCACTGTATTTCCTTTCGCCAGCTTTTTTAGCAGATTCTTGTGCTGATTAAACGACGCACTGCTTTTCTTTGTTAACGCTGAAAAGTCCACTATTTACCTCGACGCTCAGCAAGCGACTCTGCGGCAATTTTACAGACTGTGTTTAGTCGATCTTCATAAAAGTATAAATTGAGATCGTTGCTGCGGCAGTAGCGAGTATGAAAAAGTTGTAATTGCTCATCTGTCTGCAACGTTTCTTCTAAATACTCAAGTTCAGAATCAGAGAGTGAGAGTGCTGACTTGATTCTGTTTTTAGCCATGTTTGCAGCAGGCCCACGATTAATATTACTGGCATCACTTAAAATACCAACACCTTGGCCAAGTAGTTTTTCTCTTGGTTCTTTTATCATCGGGTGGTCGATTGTAAATAATGCCAGTACGACGATGACAAGAAAAAGAAATTTTTTCATAGTTTAATTAACTTTGATCTGAACGGGTAAGAGTTGAACAACAGTGTAATAAAATGCACCTTTATAAAGCAAGTGACTAAGATGAATAATTAATGGCAATCAAAGCCAGCTTTTTTAGGCAGACTTGATATAATGCGTAAGAACGATTAGATTTTTCAGAAATCTCTGAACGTTACTAGGCTAACGTTCAATTTTGCACTATTTTTACAGTTAAGGTTCGCTACTTAGCATGTATAGTTTGCAAGAATGTTCGATTATTATTCTCCAAAGGCGTTGAGGGACTTCGATGGACAAGCAAATAAAAGTAAAGAATATACCTACAGAGGTAAAGATTGAAAGGCCTGATCTTAATGCCCCTGAGGACAGGTTTAATCCCCGAAATCGTATATATGTACGTGCAGTAACAGGCTTGCATCAACTGCTAAGGCAGCGTATTGGCTTTATAGGCATGCTCGCATTTATGGCGCTACCGTGGATAAACTTTAACGGCCAGCAAGCTGTTTTGTTTGATTTGATTGGGCAAAAGTTTAATATTTTTGGCCTTACATTATGGCCTCAAGATTTTACAATTCTTGCGTTTATTCTCATGCTATCAGCTTTTGCTTTATTCTTGGTGACAACCTTTTATGGGCGAGTGTGGTGTGGTTATACCTGTCCACAAACGGTGTGGACGTTTATCTTTATTTGGTTTGAAGAAAAGTTTGAAGGCACAGCCAATCAACGTAAAAAGCTTGATCAACGGCCCATGGACTTTGATAAGTTTTGGCGAAAGACTGCCAAGCACGGTAGTTGGATCGCTTTTTCTTTATATACGGCGCTTTCTTTTGTTGGCTATTTTACACCCATAAGAGAGCTGCTCCCTGACTTTGTTACCTTAAATGTGGGCGGTTATGCATTGGTCAGTATTATCGTATTTACGGTGTGTACTTACGGTAATGCAGGGTGGATGCGTGAGATTATGTGCTTACATATTTGTCCTTATTCACGCTTTCAATCAGCGATGTTCGACAAAGACACATTTACTGTAAGTTATGATGAGCAGCGCGGTGAAAACCGTGGCCCTCGCTCTCGTAAACAAGACCCAAAAGAACTCAACCTAGGTGATTGCATTGATTGTAACTTGTGCGTACAAGTATGTCCCACGGGTATTGATATTCGAAATGGTCTACAAGCTGAGTGTATCAACTGTGGGGCCTGTATTGATGCGTGTGATGGGGTAATGGATAAGATGAACTATCCGCGTGGGCTTATTTCATATACCACAGAGCGCAATTTAGAAACGCCGGATAATAAAACCAATCCGATGCGCCCTAAAATAATAGGTTACATCGTTATTCTAGTGCTTTTAACTTCAGCGCTGGTGGCGAACATTGTGCTTCGCAAGCCTATGGACTTAGATATTATCCGTGATAGAAACCAGTTGTACCGTGTTGACTTTAATGGACTAGTTGAAAATACGTATACCCTTAAAGTGATCAACAAAGCGCAATATGAGCAGAGTTTTAATGTAAAAGTTCAAGGGCTAGAAAACTTTGAATACATAGGTAAGCAAACATTTACTGTACAAGCGGGTGAATCACATAACGTTCCATTGTCATTAGTGATGGATCCTTATGATTTGAAAAGACCAGTAACGAAGTTTAACTTTGTTTTATCACCAACAAATGATCCGAGTTCGCAAATTTCGCAGCCGAGTAACTTTTTTAAAGCGCGATAGTTAAGTACACTAACATAAATTAAAAAGCGGGATTTTCCCGCTTTTTTTATATTGATGAGAATTATGAGTAAATTTAGCTTTGAAGGTTTGACACCTGACTCAATATTGGATGCAGTTGAGAGTATTGGTATTTATGCCGAGTCTGGTTTATTAGCGTTAAACAGTTACGAAAATCGGGTTTATCAGTTTAAAGCTGAAGATGGAAACCGCTACGTCGTGAAGTTTTACCGCCCAGAGCGCTGGAGTAAAGCACAAATTTTAGAAGAGCATCGGTTTGCGTTTGAACTCGCTGAGGCTGAAGTACCGGTTGTTGCGCCTATTATTCATAATGGTGAAAGTTTATTTGAACATAACGGGTCTCTTTTTACCTTGTTTCCGAGTGTAGGTGGGCGAATATTTGAAGTTGATAATCTCGATCAATTAGATGTTTTAGGGCGTTTAATAGGGCGTATGCATCAAGTTGCACATGCTAGTGAGTTTAGTCAACGTCCCGTGATGGGATGCGATGAATATTTAGATACAGCTAAAATTCAGTTACAAAGTAGTAATCTCGTGCCCAGTAGTCTTGCGACTGCATTCTATACCATTCTTGATATGGTGATTACTGAGACTAAAGCGCAGTATCATGATGTTAAGACAATTCGCCTGCATGGTGACTGCCATGCAGGGAATATACTTTGGGCTGGGGATGCACTTATGTTTGTGGATTTAGATGATAGCCGCCAGGGCCCAGCCATCCAAGATTTATGGATGATGCTCAGTGGTGATCGAAATAACCAGCTGTTACAGTTAGATACCCTAGTCGCTGCGTATGAAGAATTTTGCGACTTTGACCACTCTCAACTCAAATTAATTGAACCTTTACGTGCGATGCGTATGATTCATTATATGGGGTGGTTAGCTAAACGGTGGGATGATCCTGCATTTCCAAGGAACTTTTCATGGTTTGCAGATGACAAATACTGGGAGCAGCAAATTTTAGCACTGAAAGAGCAGTACTCTGCACTAAAAGAGCCGCCGCTAAAATTATTGCCATAAAAATTATTTTAAAAAGTTAATAGAGAGTCCAATGCTTAAAAAATTAAAATTGAGTTTATTACTATTGTGTTTACCTTTTGCCGCGTTGGCTGCAGATTTTAAAGCCGGTGACCAATACACAGTGTTAGATATTGAAAAAAGCAGCACACCGCAGGTGACAGAGTTTTTCTCATTTTATTGCCCTCATTGCTTTAAATTTGAACCTGTTGCAAAGGCGCTAGAGAAAAGCCTACCTTCAGGCGCAGAGTTTGTTAAAAGCCATGTTAATTTTTTAGGTGGCTTATCTCCACAAGTACAAAGCAACTTGAGCTATGCCTACATTATTGCCAAGCAAAATGGAAAGGGTGAGCAAGTTGCAGATCAAATCTTTAAAAGCATTCACGTTCAGCGTGCTCCCCTTGATAATATTAAAGACGTTAAGCAGCTGTTAGAGTTAAATGGTATCGATAACGCAAAGTTTGACCAAGAGATTGCGAGTATGCCAGTCATCGCGGCTGAGCGAGCAATGCAAGATAAGCAAAAGAAGTTTTCAAAATTGGGTGCTTTAACGGGCGTGCCAACTTTTATCGTTAATGATAAATATAAAATCAATATTAATACCATCAAGAGTCAACAGCAGCTTGATGAGTTAGTTGCCTTTTTATTAAAACAATAAGCGATTAAAACAATAATTTTTGGAGTGAATGAATTATGATTAAATTAGTTAAGGCTGGATTGCTGGCACTATTGTTACCTCTAGCTGCAACTGCGGCGCCATCGAAGTATGAAGAGGGTGTGCATTACGAAGTTGTATCTGAGCGAGCGAGTAAAAAGCCAGAAGTGAAAGAGTTCTTTTCATTTTACTGCCCTGCATGTAATAACTATGAATCGCTGTTGGATGAAGTTAAGCCTAAACTTGATAAAAGTGTTAAGTTTAAGAAAAGCCATGTTGATTTTGTCGGCGTACGTAATGCTGAAAATCAGCAAATGATCTCTCAAGCACTCGCAACCGCTGAAGTGTTGCCGCAAAAAGATGCATTAATTGCTGCCATGTTTAATCATATTCATGCAAAGCGCGCCAAGTTCAATGAGCTTGCTGACATTAAAGATGTATTCGTAGCGCAAGGCGTTGACGGCGACAAATTTGATAAAGTTTATAAAAGCTTTTCAGTACGTACTATGTCTTCAAAAATGAAGCGTGAACAAACTTATTACCAAGAAAAAGGTGCATTAAGAAGTGTGCCGACATTTATCGTTAACGGTAAATATAAGCTTAATCTAGGTCGTGAAACTGGAATTACAGCGCCGGAAGATATCAGTAAGTTGATTAACTACTTAGCGGCAAAGTAACCGAGTCACAGTAATATAATTAAGAAGCTCCGTTCGCGGAGCTTTTTTATTGGACAAACAATGAAAAAAATACTTGTTTCAAGCTGCTTACTTGGTGCCCCCGTACGTTACGATGGTAAAGGGCAGGAGCTTGCTCATCCACAAATAACTACATGGCAATTACAAGGTCGAATTATGCCTCTTTGTCCTGAGGTTGCTGGTGGGCTGCCTATCCCTAGAGCGCCAGCCGAGATCAGGCACGGTAAAGTGATTACAAATGACGATGAAGATGTAACAGCTGCATTCAGGTTAGGCGCGAAGAAGGCCTTACAATTATGTATGTCTCATAATATCCGCTTTGCACTGCTAAAAGAATCAAGCCCATCATGTGGTCGTAATACAATTTATGATGGCTCGCATCAGGGTATTAAAGTTGCGGGAATGGGGTTAACGGCGGCATTACTAGAGCAAAATGGCATTAAAGTATTTAGTGAGATACAAATGCCAGCACTTTTAAAAGCGCTGGCTGCATGCTGAACAGTTTATTTCTTTTGTAAGAAAACACCCGATTCGATGTGATGGGTATAAGGGAACTGGTCAAAAATGGCAAAACGTTTTACTTCATGGGTTTGACATAAATGCTCTAAATCTCGCTCAAGTGTATCTGGGTTGCATGAGATATAAATAATGTTTTCATAGTTAGCGACTAAATCACATGTCAGCGTATCCATTCCAGCCCGCGGTGGATCGACAAGGATAGTTTGGCAATCATAACTTTTTAGATCAATCCCTTCTAAGCGTGAGAACGTACGCTCACCATTCATAGCTTGAGTAAATTCTTCACTCGACATACGGATAATATCTAAATTAGTCACATTATTTTTTGCAATATTATATTGAGCTGAGTGCACCGATGACTTTGAGATTTCTGTTGCAAGCACTCGATCAAATGAGCCTGCCAATGCAATGGAGAAGTTACCATTACCACAGTAGAGCTCTAGTAAGTCGTTTTTAAGTGGCGCGCATAACTGTTGCGCCCACTCCAGCATTTTTATATTTACCTTAGCATTTGGCTGAGTAAAACTGTTTTCAACTTGTTGGAATATTAATTCTTGGCCATTGACGGTTAAGCGCTCTGTGACAAAGTCTTCACCTAGTACTTCTTTTTGTTTACGAGCACGACCGATAAAATCAATTTTAAACGTCTTGCTCAGTTTAGCTTTAAGTGCTTTTATTTCTGCCATCCATTGTTCATCAAGTGGCTTATGGTAAAGCAGGCTAACTAATATCTCACCGCTTAAAGTAGACAGGTAATCAATTTGGAATAATTTACGGCGTAAAACTTCGCAGCCTTTTAAGTTGTCGATCATGGCGGTCATTACATCACCAATTAAAGGTGCTGCAGGGTCAAAGGTATCAACACGTATTTTTTCTTTTGTAGCTTGATCAAACATAATGTGGAATAAATCGTCACCTTCATGCCATACTCTAAATTCAGCGCGTTGACGATAGTGAATAGGCTCAGAGCCAAATACTTCTAATTGCTCAACACCAAAACGTTGGAATTGCGCAATGATACGTTGCTCTTTCTCGTTCAACTGCGCATCGTATATTGATGTATCTATCTTAATCACTGCCATTATGCTTGCTACCTTTTTCTTTAAGCTACTTATCGGCGCTATTGTAGGGGGCAGAGAGTATTTGTCTAGTTTTGCGTAATGAAAGGTGATGTTTTTTTGTACATTTATCTTTAGTTATTTTAGTTCAGGCCGATAACAAAGAATGCAACTATAGGAGTCGGATCATGAAAATTGGCAATTTTGGCTATGTGCCTAACAATAACGTCAATCAAAACAGTAACAAAGCCGGTGCACTGCAGCAACCGACAATACAATCTCCCCAAGATAGTTATCAGCAACGTGGTAAAGAGCTCGCTGCCAAAGTGCTAGGTGAGAAAATGGCTGAAGCGCTGGGCTTGCCTGTAGTGGAAGAGAAAAAAGATAAACCCCTGTTTGATTTTGAAGAAATTGTTAAAAACGTTTTAGGGTTTGTTACGGGTGCCGTAAAAAAAGCGCAAGCTGATGGTGCCGATGACGATCAGCTTAAAGAGATGCTTGGTGCAGCACGTAAAGGTGTTCAAACCGGGATCGATGGTGCTGTCGACGAATTAAAAGGCACGGGTGTCTTTAATGATGAAATTGAGCAGGGCATTGAAAAGTCAAAAGAGGGTATTTTCAAAGGCCTTGATGATTTTGAAGAGGATTTATTTAATCCAAAACCTGATTCTGTCAGTGTCAGCCAAGCCCAATATCTAAGTTTAAGTAACAATGCAGAGTACAAATTCACAACTGCTGAAGGCGATGAAGTGAGCATAAGCTTTGCAGATGCTTTCAAACAACAGTCAGCAAGTAGTTATCAGCGCTCCGGTGAGAATGAAGGGTTTGCACGAGAGTCATCACAGTCTCGCGATTTATCGTTTAGTATGTCTGTAAATGGTGACTTAAATGAAGATGAGCAAGAAGCCATCAACGCCTTAATGGAAGATCTTCAAAATGTGAGTCAAACCTTTTTTGGTGGCGACCTAGATGAGGCTTTTGAGCAGGCACAAGAACTGAATCTCGGTAATGAGCAGCTGGTGGCCTTTTCGATGGACTTAAAGCAAACTAAAACGTTTGCGTCTATAAAAGGTTATGAAGAGAACAGACCAGCCCCAGAGAAAGATATCGCAAATAAAGTAGCCCCTTTTAATGACGACTTAAAAGAGTCATTTAACAAAGCAAATGAACTTGGCTTACAAAATCAATTATCAGGTATTCTTCAGTGGTTAAACCAAGACCAAGAAGAGATTGGCAAGCTTGTTGATTATACAAAAGCAATGTTTGAACAAATGAATAACTTGCGTGATACGGTATCTGAAGCTTAGGCTTTATTTTACAAAGAGTGCATGGCAAACTGCTCAGCTTAAATTAAGTCTGGAGCTAGTAGTTTGTCATCACATATTTTAGTATTCGATTCAGGTATTGGTGGGACAACGGTACTTGATCATATTCAAGCATTAATCCCTAATGCCTCTTTTAGCTATTTTATGGATAACGCTTACTTACCTTACGGTGAATTAAATTCGCAACAGATTATTGCAAGGCTAACTTCTCTTTTACATTTCATCGAAAACGAAAACCTTCACGTTGATATATTGGTAATAGCGTGTAATACGGCATCAACATCAGCATTAGCAGCAATTAGAGCGTTAACCACTATACCTATCGTAGGTGTGGTACCGGCAATTAAACCAGCTGCAAGTATAACCAAAAGTAAACGTATTGGCTTATTAGCCACACCAGCAACCACACGTAGCATATACACAAAGCAGCTTATTGAAAATTATGGGCAAGGGGTTACCGTTGATTTATATAGCAGTGTCGAACTTGTGGCTATTGCAGAGCAGCTTTATCTTAATGATGAATATAATAAATTAAGATTCGAACAAGAGATGCAGAGGTTAGAAGTTCATAAAGATACAGATGTACTTGTTCTTGGGTGTACTCACTTTCCTATATTAGCTAAACATATAGATAGCTATTACGCAGGGGTAATACAGTTACTAGATTCAGGTGCAGCAATTGCCAATAGAGTTAAAGCGTTATTAAATGAAGATAACGAAAAGCGGCTTGAGCCTTATGTTTTAGCAGAGCAAAAAAAACCGCTGCATTATTATGCAACGGCTTCTGTATTAACGACTAAGCTAAATATAGTCAGTGTTAAGCTGATTGATTAGTCTCAGTACGGATTGAGCTAGCATCATCATCTTGTTTTTGTTTCGCTTCACGAACTTTTAGCGTTCGCTGTTGAAACTCACTATCATTTAATTTAGTTATTGCATTGTCTGCATCAGATTCTGCCATTTCAACAAAACCAAAGCCGCGACGCTTGCCCGTGTTTTTATCCTTTAATAGGCGAACGTTGAAAACTTTACCTTGTTCTTCGAATAAAGCACGAACAACACTTTCATTTGCACGATAAGGAAGGTTGCCAACATAAAGTGTTTTTGTTTTTACTTCAGCTTCTTCAACTACGTCAGATGACATCGCGCCAACAACAAGACCACCAACTATTACACCTACGGCAAACAGCAAGCCAGAGCTTAGTGCTAAACTTGAAAGTGCAAAGTTGACTATAACAAAACCAATAACAGCAAGAACAACTAAAGAGATAAGAGATTTTTGATCGGGTAATTTCATTTTGATCTACCAATAAACAGGAAATAAACATTAATTTAACATTGTGAACTTGCTATCTTAACGCGATAAATAAACATATCAATGTTATTTATGTGAAATTATTAAATTTACGTTAGAAAATGGGTTTAAAACTCGCGTTAAGTGACTATTTATCGGGTTTTTGAGTGCTTTTTGAGCGAACAGTTAAAAGTTTTAAAAAAAGGGTTGATCTGTTTTTGGATCTCCCTATAATGCGACCCCACTGAGACGGCAGAGCAGGCAACGCTTAGCGAGGCAAGCAGCTAATCAGTAAGTCGAGTAAAACTTGAGTTTAGATTTTTTAAAAAGTTTAAAATTAAGTGTTGACAAAAAAATAGGAAAGCGTAACATGCGCAGCCCTAGCGAGATAAAGCAACGCGCTTTAATCGCAACGTTCTTTAACAATATAAAGCAATCATCTGTGTGGGCACTCGTACACATTGAGTTCTAACAGCCAAGCTACTTCGGTAGTGAGGCAAAAAAATTTAGAGTCTCAATTGAAACTGAGTGACCAACAGCAATAAATTTATTTATTGCAGCACAGTCAATTCAATATCGAAAGATATTAAATAAATTCAGAATTCATTGAGCTGTCGAAAGACAAAAAACTTTTAATTGAAGAGTTTGATCATGGCTCAGATTGAACGCTGGCGGCAGGCCTAACACATGCAAGTCGAGCGGTAACATTTCTAGCTTGCTAGAAGATGACGAGCGGCGGACGGGTGAGTAATGCTTGGGAACATGCCTTGAGGTGGGGGACAACAGTTGGAAACGACTGCTAATACCGCTTATGTTCTATG